>CAIXKI010000053.1 GCA_903920005.1 uncultured delta proteobacterium | reverse complement strand
GTTGCATTTGGGCTTTTTACTTGTTCGAACACATTGAACGTGTGCTCTTCCCATGTTTGAAAGTTATCGATGAGCCATTGCCCTATGTCACCGCCCATATCGTGGAAGACATGTCTGACTCCATGTTTTATGAACGCATGAGTCATGTAACTAATGTTCCCATGATGGTTTAAAGTTCAAAATTACCTTCTACTTCGGCCCCCACCGCGGTCGCCTGAATTCTCTACTTACTTTTCGAGTGGCTGGGGGTACGTTTGTAGCGAACGCACGTGTGCCCTTATGTTCCCATTTAATTACGATGACTTGCAACGCCTCTATTGTTCCCGTTTCTCTCAAAGACCGTGCGGTTCCGTGCAAGGTGTTTCTTGATTTTAAATCTTTTGGAGTGACGTGTTGCTATCATGGAATGAAGGTAACTGAGCGGATGCGTTCATCCGGTGGCATAGACAACAGCTTCTCCCAAAACCTTTGTAGCCGTAGGGCCCTGCATTTTTCAAGCAGGGAAATAGGGGGAGATGCTTTGTGTTTCGCTAAGGACAAAACTGTTGAAGCACCGGAAGCAGAGTGTCAGAGGATACAAAAAGAGGAGTTTCAGAAAGTTTCGTCTCCTGCTGTATCCACTTTGGGCCGGAAAAAATAGTTCCAGAGCAAACCGCCCGCCATGTACCGGACGGGAGATATATGTTTCGGACACGCTCTCCCTCGCGAATAACGGGAGCCACGAGCAAATCCTTTCCGTACAGATACTGGTCTTGAACCAGCCATGCCTGTTTTTCTCCCGGGAAGTGAAGAAACAGAGGGCGCATAATCGGCATCCCTGTTTCTTTCGACTCCAACAAAAGATTTTTCACATACGCGCGAAGCGCCTCATGTCTCTCAGTGGATCTCTTTAATTCGGCGTAGATTTGTTCCCCGTAGCCCTCCCACAATGTGCGATTTGCATGGTCGAGTTTGATCTCCATAAAAGGAGAGAGTGAGCTAAGTTGCAGCCAGCGAATGAACAGCTCTTCCGTCGGTTGTCCATTGTATCCACCGGTATCCGATCCCCAGAAGGGAAAGAAGAGAAGGCCCGCCCGAAGGCCCGAGGCAAGAGAATATCTGAGCACCTCAAATGTTGCCCATGAGTCCCCATTCCAGAGCGCCGCGGAGCTACGTCCGTTCAAAGAAAGGTTGCGCGCAAATAGGAAGGGGTTTGGATCAGTAGACCCTTTTTGGAATAACGTAGGGAGAAGCGACGCATGTTTTGCTTCTATGCGTGCGGGCATCTCTCCTTCGTCTCCACGGTCAATCTTCCATCCATCGGCTGGTAGCTTTTTTAGGCCCTCGACAAGCAGAGCTTCGCCCTCAGGACGAAAGATATTTACTGCTCGATTGGCGCCTCTACTCCTAGGGCGGAGAAGAAGTTTTTGTGCCTGAGCCTGTTCCCCGAGTCCGCCCGAGGCAATATTTGCGCCCCAGAGAACAAGTTTTATATCTCGCTGCCGAAGTGAGGAAAGTAGGGAAGAGATGTTTGGAAACTGTCTCGGATCGAAGTCAAAATTTCCCCAGCCGAAGCTGCTCGTTCCATAAGGTCGGTCAATCAGGTAGGAACTTGCCGGAAGCTGTCGTTGTGATATTTCATTCAGGTCTTGCAGGATTCTATCCTGCGCATTCGCGGATCCTTGGAGATAATTCCTCGCGTCGTCTCTCCAATACATTACTCCATGGGCCCAATCAGGAGGCAGGTAGAGCGGAGGGATGAGCCGGTTAAGACGCTGCATTCGCTCAGGGAAAGAACCGAAAGCAAAATAGGCACGGAGCTGTTTTTTGGGAGTATAGGCCCTGATTTTTTTGTTCGATTCGTAGCTGAAGCGAACAGAGTCTTCATCCTCGAATAGCACACTCCATCCTGCGCGCGCATGTATGACCGGCGCGCTTGCGCTAGAGAACATAAGCGGTTGGCCCGCACCCGACAGCTTTGTCGATCCAATGATCGCTTTGTTAGATAATTCTCCCTGAACCGGATACTCAATTAGTCCGAAACTCTCGCCGGCTGGAGTGCGAAGAGAGAGGGAGACGGGTTTAGGGCTTGTAATAGTTACTGTGAGAACCTCGCCTCCCTCGACTGAAATACTTAAGCCACTCACAGATTGGAAGGTCACTTTTGTCTCACTCTCTCTCTGTAGCGCTCCACGTGAAGGGATTACCATCACCTGTCTGCGACCGAGTGCAAGGGTGAAAGGAGAGGGGGAGATGGAAATAGTGGAACCTCCGGCGCGGAGATCTTCTGCGAGTACACCGCTCGTACAGATGAGAAACCCCACAAGGAAGGTGAATAAATTGGTTAGGATTCGAACCATACGAAGCAGTTTAAAGATAGTGTAGCGGGGGAGCGTGCACAGACCTAAGCATACCGACTATGGCGACCTTTCGGTACCACTTTTAAGCCTGGAGGCCCCAACCTTGCCCCACGACGTCTCATAGAGACCTCCCAGTTGCCCGCTACGTTTTCTGATTTGGAATCATACCGAACACTGCTCTGGAGATAGTTCTCCATGTCTTCAAGCACGGAGAGCTGCGTACAAGAATCCCTCAAAGAAATCGTCGTATATGACCACGATAAACCCCCTATTTTTCATCGTTTTCAGGAGCTGCTTGAGGCTCCGATTTTCGGACTCCACGGTCTCTGAAGAGAAAGGGGGAATGAGGGAAGGCTTTTGCAGCCACTGTACCAAGGTAACGTACAACCATGACACCGCTAGGATTTGACGTTTCATACCTGTTGACTATCTCCCTCACTCAAATTAACGTATTCGCATGACGTACTTCAGCTCCGTCCATCATCATCTCCATCATCGCTCCTAACGCGATCTCCCTTTCTCCCATTTGTTTTTTGATTTTAGATCCCTCTCCGAGGATTGTATGTTCCGTGACCTTCTCGCTAAAACTATTCGTTCTGACATTAACGCCGCTACTCAGTCTGAAAGGATCCTTGAGGCTGCAAAGATATCCGCGCCTGAAGATGTTTCTTGGGAATCTCTTACCGCTCCACAACGGGACGCAAGGCGCGTTAAACGCTTCGCAAGTTCTCTCGATCGCCTTTCAGAGCTCGAGTGCGCCTCACTTCTAGCGCCAAAAGCTCCCGTTACGCCGGAAGTGGTTGGGATCGTGTCGCGACTGATCTCGCTGGATAAGCCAAACGCGACCAATCCCACGCGCCTTGAACTCCTAAATTCGGTTGCCCAAACTATTCAGCAGGGCCGCCCTCTGGAGATGTTCGCCTCCCTGTGCCTTGAGAAAGGGCCCGGACTCCGCGATGGTAAATTGAATTGGTTTCTCAACGGCCAATCGGGAGAAACTCCGCGCACGCTCGCCACAGAAGCTTCAATCAAGGGATGGGCCACTGTGAAGCGAATGCTGGATACGATCGACTATCCCGTTTCTGTAAGGTTCCTCCTTGGAGATCTTGATTACGCGGTCGTGGACGGATGTAGTTCGTGGTGTAAACCAGGATGGGAGGAGGTCCTGACGAAAGACACCGACCGCATCGTCGAAGAGACACAAGAGCGCGCGGACCAATTTTTCGGCAACGAGCGAAATGTCCGAATTATGAAGTGGTCTTCACTCTATAAAGTGGAGGAGGTCCTTTCCCAGCTTCCGCGGGCGGAGGCGCTCATCTCTCCCGAACAATCCCCCCAAATTATTAAGGGCAGCTTTGAGATCTATAAGCGCCAATGGGGCTACTCTGCGCTCGCTCGAAGGATGGGCATTGACGAAGGGACGTTAGATAATTTCATTATCGGGGACGTACAAAGAATGGCCGCGCAGTACCGGGTGGAGGCGAATTACGTTCAACTGTATAACGGTATCCAGTTGTGGTGCGAGGCCTCGCCCAATCCAGGCTGGCCGATAGCGCTCTCAAATTTCAATCGGGCGGGATACGTCGCGTCACTAATTATGGAGTAGTCATGGGACAGAAAACGTACACGATCGGTATTATAGCCCCATCGCTACCAAGTGAGGGAAAAAGAAAAGAGAAGGTCCAAACGGCCATAGCGTATCTCGAAAAATCCGGGCACACCGTACTCACCGGCAAAGGGACGTATTCTATCAGTGGATACAAGAGCTCCTCAGCCCAGGAACGCGCGGCGGAGCTTTTCGGATTCCTGAACGATCCACGTGTCGACATGATCCTAGCTACCACCGGCGGCTACAACAGCAACGAGATCTTAGAGTTTCTTGATCTCTCCAAGATTGAGCCGACACAAAAGATATTTGTTGGATACAGCGACTGCACGGCTCTCTCCATGGCGTTTCAACGCCACACTATCTGCCGAACCGTGTGTGGACCGATGCTCGTTGACTACGTTGATTATCCGGAATGCTTCGAGCAGCTCTTCCTCGCTCTGGACGGAGGTCCTCGCCCCCTGACAAACGAGTTCGAGTCGTGGGAATCGCTCGAGAAGGGGCGTTTTCCAATGGCCCCCATGCGGCGACTCCCTAATAAGGTCTCCTCGAGCGTCGGCCCCGCTCTCGCCGCTAATCTGAGCACCCTTTGCTTAATGCTGGGCACACCCTTTCTCCCATCGTTCTCGGAGAGGATCCTTTTTCTTGAGTATGACCGGGAGGAGCAAAAGGCACTCCCTTCACTTGAGCGTTTCTTGTGGCAGCTTCGTCAAAGCGGCGCGTTGCGAAACCTCTCGGGTCTTGTCTTCGGGGCTCTGCAACCAAGCGTCGCAGGCGAGGAAACAGCGACAGACACCATTGAACGCATTCTCGGCGAGGTCACGGCGGGATACACCTATCCTGTCATTTATAACGCCCAGTTCGGGCATATCTATCCAAGCTGGGTGATTGTAAACGGCAAAGAAGTGCGACTTTTAGATGATGGTGTGTGGGTGGAATAGTTCCGCGAGCCCCCTCTATCTCATGAATGCGCACTTCTCGTGGCCTCTTCCTCTTGTACACCCTACTTTTCAAAAGCAGGTGAAGTGGTTGATATCGAAGGGTGGCTGTAACTATTTCTGATTTGCGTTGCGGCTCTGAAGAGCTTGGGCGGTTTTGATAAAGTAGGGTGTACCAGTAAGAGCCTCTCACGCCACGACCCCCTATCAACGCGTTGTTTTAAAAATGCCCAACACATGAAAATATTGACAACCTGTGTACTCGCAATCCTCCTTCTATTATACATCCCGCGCGCGGTAGGGCTGGAGCCACAAACCTCTAAGTTTCGTACTCTTTCTGAGGCCGTTGATTTCATCGTCAAACGAGTCGAAGCACGGCAACCTGCACCTTTCTTAGACATGTACGTCCTGGAGTATTTAGCCCCAATGCACGCGCATAAATCGCTTGCCGATACGTACGCAGGTCGAGAGTTCCCCCAGGATAAGACTACCTTTACTCTGGGAGGAGGCCATAAGGAACTAGACCATCTCAGTATTACCTTCGTGAAGAGAGAGGATTGGTGGTATCTTTCGGGTACTTCGTTCTGCAGATAAGATATTGCCCAGGTTTTATAAATAGGAGAGCGGTACGTGTAGTATGGTAGGGCACGCGAGGAGCGTATCAACTTAGGCCTGCCTATTACATTCTCATTCGACACGGGAGTGAAAACTATCAGCCTTTGATGAAGAAGGGTGTCCCGGTGGGAGGAAATAGGGTGTACCAGTAGGAGAGACCAGGGAAGGATGGCTCCGTTCTCCGGCATTACACCCTTGCCCTGCGCCAGAGCCTTAAGACTCGCTAACTACACCAGACAATTCGGAGCCGATCAAAAATTATTAAACTGGAAAAATAACCTGCCTGGCTCCCAATGTCCCGCACACTTTTACACTAGACGACCAAGGCCTAGTGCCTACCAACCACGTAGCCGTTGATAAGAATTGTCTGAATCTAGCGAGTCTTGAGATTGGGCTGTCCTATTTGTTGGCGGCGAGGGGCTTGTAGAATCCGCTATCAACCCGGCTTCGTCTTATAAACCGCCGATCGCATCCATCACGCGGTGAGTAGTTCGTAAAGATAGTTTTACCGGTGGGAAATATTCGACGGCATAACATATGTATAGCGCGAGAAGATATGCGCGGCTTGTTTTAATTCGGGCGGAAGGCAGGATTTGAGCGTCTATGAACAACCTTCGTTAAAAACGGGGAGATGCACAATTGCGCTCCCCGTTTTTAAACCGTCACCCTTACCTAATTACTGCACGTAAGCGAGCAGTAAAAAGGGAGACAAGACCTCTAGGCTGAAGAGCACTCCTCCGAGGAGAAAAGTGCTACACAATCGCACCTCTCCCAGCAAGGTAGTGGGTTGCCTTACATCTTTGCCGGACACGCAAGTCAGAGCAACACACATGCCTTTTGTGCTGCAGATAACCGCACTCAAACAGGCCGCAAACGGAATTGGCGAGAGCTCGGCGATTGTGCCCATCCAAAGAACGATGGTCAATGCACTAACATCGAGTACTACCTCCAGGCAGTACCTTCGAATTTTACTTTGGCAGAACGCCAAATAAGGAGCATCCGCCAAAAGACTTCCCGGAAGCACGGCACTGATAACCACAGTTGCAAAATACAGATTGCTCATAGAACCTCCTAAGAGACACCGGATTATGCTCCAGTCCGCTGAAGCATCCACTCTCCAAGACTGATCGTCCTAGAGAGCGGATACTTCTGACAGAAAAAGCTTCGGTTATCTTTCTTAGGTCAAAACCATTAGGACGACTTCCTGCCTTCCTCTCACCCTCGCGGAGGGAGAAAATGCGCGAGTGAGAGCAAAGCGGGCGGCGCCACAACTAATGATTCATTATTTTACTGAGTATCTGTGTCCAACGCAAACACGGTGCCTATCTGAAAAGGGCACCGGATTAGTGACCGCACTGGTACGGTTCAAATTTGTTGTGATTTTTCTCTCTGTACCCGGGCTACCGGATAAACGGGCGATAAATCGAGTATAAAAGCCAGCTACAATTGTACCGTTCGATAAGATCCTCACGACAAATCCTAGCGCTTGGAATAGGTTTTAAGATACACGTATCCGCTGCGAACCGGAGATCGCAAAAATCCGTTAGCTGGAAAGCCTAGCGTGCAAGCACGTTAGCAAGCTTCGGCATCGAAGGTGGATACAACCCAGGGGGATACGGAACCGTAACATCCCCCAGCTTCCACCGTTCTCGAACTGCTCTCGCCTTCTGCATGAGCGCTTTTAAAAATCTAATAAACTCAACCCGCACACTGCGTTTCTCTGAGAGGCACCACATTCGACGCCCCGTGCGTCTGGGGCGGTAGGTAGT
>CAIXKI010000052.1 GCA_903920005.1 uncultured delta proteobacterium | reverse complement strand
ATACGACGGCGAGCGGTAGTATGACGACGAACCCACCGTATGCGCTAGATAGAAAAAGGAGCGCCTTCCACAATGGATAGGAAAACCAATTGCTTTTTTGCAAGTAGTTGATGTGCGGTAGGCTAACTGCCCGCGAGGTCTTTCTAGGGGTGAGGTCTGAGCCCGAATGGGGAGCTTTGAGCTCCAGGGAAGGGTTTCAACAGTCCAAGGAGAGCTGAAGATGTGCTGCTAAGTAGCGAAAAATAGCATTTCAGTTACACGCCTCCTGTTCCGTCGCCAAGGAATCGGAGTTTAGAAGTCGTCGAGCGACGGCTCAAAGAAGTCGTAAGAGGGGAGTTCATCGATAGCCTCCACGGCATCGATGAACTTAGGAATAGGAGGCGGAGCCTGAAAGTCGGGGATACCTTGAGCCTTCATGATATCCTTGATTGAGTGCTTGTCTTGGATGAACGCGATGATGCGCATCTGTGCCTTACACTTGGGGCACTCGAGAGGATCCACTTCATAGATTCGCTTTATGCAGGCGCCCCAACTGCTCTTACGGAACTCTCTCCTGTAATCGCTCTCCTGCTCGTGGTCTTCGGGAGGGGAGAGCTTAGCGCGTTCACCCCGTCGCCTACAGGAGTATCGTCCGTAGTACCTTGTGATTGATTCATAGGTCTTCGGTACATGACACGAAAGCGCCGCCAAAAACTCGAGAGCGTCAAACTCATGAGCCGCTCCGTTCTTAGTGGTGTAGGTGACGATGTCATCTTGTATTGAGAGTTTTTCACTCCGTTTGAAAAGATGTGAGGAATGAAGGGTTGGATCATTCCAGGGTTGGTAAGTGCCTCAAGAGCCGATGACGCGCGATTCTTGAGGCACTACCAACCCATTTAACTTTCAAATAGAGAAAAACCTTTGGCAGCGTTTGTAACGTCTCATGGAAAAACGCCATGAGACGCAACAACGATAGGACTTCTACTCTCTGTGAGTGTCGGCTGTCGTGGTGCCGTTTTGATGAAAAGAACAAGGTGCTGTCCCCGTGTGTGGGGTCTGGGCCATTCTAGAGAGCGAGTAGCGTTATTCAAACTCAGGAACTGAAGTGTCGCGCGTTTGCATAAGATGGAGCGCGATGAGAGTTGTTCGACAGTTTGACGGCGTTCGAGCGTTGGTTGTTTCAGAATAGGAATACGCGCCGAAGACAGTTCATCTGCTAAGCTCTGTCCGAACGTCTCTGGACTTGCGAGTTCTGACTGGGCGCGTGAAGAGAGTGAGCCATCGTCACTTTTCCCCGCGCTTCTAAGCGTGCCGCCTGGAAGCGTCTCATGTTTCTACCGACAGCACGCGTAAGCGGATACCGTTGAAAAGCTGGGGTTATCGGCACCGCTCCCGACTCCAACTGAGCGCGAGTTCGCGTCGTTGTCAGCGCCGGAACCGGTCCAATTTGCCGCGGCTGAAATATACCCGCCGTTTCGAAGGATGGCGCTTTGTGCGGTGGAGCAGATTCGAGCCCCTTGCGACGCACAATCGGTTGACGCATTTCCAAAGGTGTCCCCATCGTTATTGATGTCCACCACGCATACACCATCCGTTTCTGCGACAGGGCATGCCAAGGCGCTCCGCGTGGCGCAACAGGCGAAACCGAACTGATTGAGCGTGTAGTCTGGGTCGTCCGGAACACTCGCGCCAACAGCGAGCACCGCAGACCCTGTGTCATTGTCGGAGTGGTCCGCAGACCATACGTTGACGGATATCGCGCTGTTTGCTCTGAGTACCATGTATTGGGACTTGTCGCACAGATCGGCGTTCAGCGCGGCGCATGTTGTCGCCGCGCTGACCCAGTATGTGTTCGCGACATTGTTAAGGTAAACTACTCTAATTCCACCTATGGTTTGATCTGATGTTCTAGTTGGTGTTGCCAGCCGACAGCAAGGGGCTCGGTACGCTGACGCCGCAGACGGGTTGTCTGAAGAGCCTCCGTTGGCGATGGTCCAGCCACCTCCGTCGTTGTCTGAGAACGAATTTGTCCAGCTGGTGCTTGACGAGGTGATCGCGGACCCATTTCGGAGAACCCACGACTGGCTATCGCTGCACAGATCTGCCCCAACCGCCGCGCATGCTTGAGCGGCTGAAAGGAATCCTTGAGCGGGCGCTATTTTTTCGAGGCATACTCCTCCGACCGAGGCGGATTCGCATAGTGATGCTGGAGGCCCGGCCGCTCCTTGGGGCCCCTGAGGCCCCTGAGAGCCTGTGGCGCCCGTCGAGCCGGCGGAGCCGGTGAAGCCAGTTTCGCCTGTGGGCCCTTTTTCGCCCTGTGGTCCTTTTAGGGACGATATATTCGATATTCTCGTCTCCGCTGATACGCATCTGCGTTCTCTTAGAACGAGCGCTCCCGTGGTTTTATTTTGACAAATGACTACACCTGCCGCCTGTTGAGCATTGCTTGACGGCGCGAACAACAGAGCAAGGCAGATTGAGGCTAGCAGCTTTTTCATGCCGGAGGTTCCTGATACCTAGACGCCTACCCTAGTCTATCAGGTTGAAACACGGATGGACCAGCGGAATAATCCCTAGTCTCTTCGGGTATTAGAGGTGACTCCAATTGCTCTGGGTGCGTCCGCACGACGCCTCCTAGGGCACAAAGGGGCCTACAGCGTCTTCATATCGATCACAAACCGATACCGCACATCGTTCTTAACCATGCGGTCATACGCGACGTTAATGTCCTTCATAGCGATCATTTCTACGTCAGAAACGATTCCCTTCTCGGCGCAGAAATCAAGCATCTCTTGAGTCTCTTTGATGCCACCGATCATGGAGCCCGCGATGGAACGACGTCGAGGAATAAGCGAGAAAGCGTGAACCTCTGCCGCCTTTGGAGGAACTCCAACAAGGCAAAGGGTTCCGTTAAGCTTAATCATGGTCAGTACGGTGTTGAGATCATGCTCAGCCGATACGGTGTCTAAGATGAAGTCAAAGGTCTGTGCTGCCTTCTGTACTTGCTCAGCGTCGGTAGAGAGAAGGAAAGCGTCAGCGCCAAGTCGCTTAGCGTCAGCTTCCTTGCTCTTGGATGTGCTGATAACCGTTGTGTGCGCGCCGAAAGCTTTCGCGAATTTCACGCCCATGTGTCCAAGACCACCGAGGCCGAGGATCGCTACCTTGCTGTTTGGTCCAACCTTCCAGTGTTTGAGTGGTGAGTACGTGGTGATGCCGGCGCATAGAAGAGGAGCCACGGCTTTAAGGTCAAGATTCGGGGAGACGCGAAGGGCGTACTTCTCATCTACGGTCATCTGGGACGAATACCCGCCGTATGTTGGGGTCTTCATGTCTTGCTCGGTACCGTTGTACGAGAATGAAACGTGCTTTTCGCAGAACTGCTCTTCGCCAGATTTGCAGTTGCAGCAGGTTCGACAAGAATCCACGAAGCATCCGACACCTGCGAGGTCGTTTACCTTAAAGGAGGTTACTTTCGAGCCTACCTTGGCCACACGTCCGACCACCTCATGACCTGGGACCATCGGGAAAGTCTCGCCGCCCCATTCACCGCGAGCTTGGTGGATGTCGGAGTGGAAAAAGGGGACGCTACCCTTTTCCTGTATCTGCGGGTGAAAGGCGGGAGAACCGCCGAAGAGGCGGAGCAAAAAGGGTAGCGTCCCCTTTATTTCATCGGGCGCCGTCGTATTTTTCGAGGAGTGCCTTTAGTGCATCAAGATCAAGCTCCTTGTCAGCCACGATCTTCTTGAGCCTACGATTCTCTTCCTCCAGGGTCTTCAGCTTACGCAGATCGGACAGCTCAAGACCTCCGTAGCGCTTGCGCCAGTCGTATATTGTCGCGTCGCTTACGCCGTACTTTCGACACGCCTCCGCTGGCTTACCTGTCGCTTCCACCTCTTTGAGGATCTTTACGATTTGCTCCTCAGTGTATCTCTTCTTCATTCGTTCCTCCTGATTAGAGGAAACTCTACATCATTCTGGTACTATTTGGGGGGAGCAGATCAGAAACAACACAGCAAAACGAGCCGGCAGATAGTTGCCCTGTACCAGGCTGTGAAGCGCGAGCAGTTTGAGACAGAGGCGTTTGAACACGCAGAGCCCTTCAATCAGCGCTTCTATACAGAAGGGAAGGAGAGGGGAGGGAGCCTTTTCAAGATGGTGCAGCGAAAGATTCTGCTTGGCTACTTTGGTAGCCAGTCGGCGACTGCCTAGCTGACCACCTGGTTCGAGATGTGTTTAGTAGGCCGTCGTGACCAACGAAGCATCCGAAACCAAGGATTCGCTCAGACAGTAATTTCGAGAGGGCCTGGGGAGCACTAAATAGAAAAGCTTCACAGAGAGTATTTCAAATAACAACTAGAGTTCAATTGGCTATGGCATCAGAAGATAACAAGGCACTAGTTCATCAGTTTATAAAAACTGTTTGGAACGAGGGCAACCTCCATCGGATCCCAGAGTTCATAGCACCTTCTTTCTGCTCGCATTTAGGTTCAGACGGTTTGTGTTAACAATGAAAGGAATTCTGGGCACGGAGTTTCTTTTCTCGAGTTCGCTTTAGTAGTAACTTGCGGCAATTAGACGCTACCACTGTCCTTCTTTGATATTTGCCTCGGACCATTCTTTGCTTTTAGAATTGGGTTCTCTATTCATTTGCTGGAGCTGTTTTGTTATTTCTGTTATTTCTTCTTTTTCATGAGGTGAAAATTTAGCCAGAACCTTCATCTTTTCTTTCAATATAAGCGAGTTGGATGGGTCCAGTGACAGCGCTTTATCTAAATCGACCAACGCGTTTTTATTATCTCCCTGTGCCGCGTAGATGCGAGCACGTTGTTCGAGCGCTTTCACTTGAGTCCAGTTCTTATCGCTAGATGTAAGAACTGTAGCGAGATCTTTTAATGCTTCCTTATAAAGCTTCTGGTCTTCATAAACGAGAGCCCGGTTAAGGTACGAAGGATAATACTCTGGATCCATCTTAATTACGGCAGCAAAATCACTAAGAGCTTTTTCATTCATGCTCAATTGAAAGTAGACGAGCCCGCGATTACTGAGAGTGGATTTCTTAGCTCCCGTCATTTTGAGATTTTTGGAGTACCACTCGATCGCTTCCTTATATTGTTTACGGTCGTGATGAATCTCGGCGATCCGGAATACTACACCTGAATTACTTGGATCTAGTGAATGTACATGCACATAATCTTCATAGGCTTGTTGCAGTTCGTGCTCGTCGTAGAGCAGATTTGCCCTATTTACGTAGGCGGTAGTGAAATTTGAATCGAGGTTTATTGCCTGGTCAAGATATCTACGTGCTTGAGCTGTGTCCCCTTTAACGAGAAATAGATATCCAAGATTGTTCAAAGCCCATTTGTGCTTTGGGTCGTTTGCAAGAACATCTTGGTAACAAGAAATAGTGTCTTCACTTGCCGTCTCGTCATCATTTTCGAGGCACTCTTGAAAGTCAATTTCCGCTGTAGATAGCTGTTTTTTGTTCTTATTCAATTCCTCGGCTGATAGGCAGGAAAATGGAATTGTAATCGCAAGTAACAGGCTGAAGATGCGTTGAGGAGTAGTTGGAGCCGTCATAATGTATGCCAAATGAAGATGTGATTAGTACTAGTGTTAGCACGGTGGTTATTGGCTTGAAATGTTAAATGGATAGTTGCTATGTAGACCCCTAAAAGAATCCCTCTCCGGCCGTAGGTAATCGAAGTGATTGGAATGAGTAATTACTTTGAGAGGAGAGGGATATGGGAACACCCAGTTACGAAGGTAAGCAGGTGTATATGGGGTTGGATGTTCATCGTGAGTTTTTCGTTGCAAGTTGCATCTGTGACGGGGTTGTCGTCAAGCGGTGTCGGATGCCTGGGACGGATTGCTAGGAACATCGATCGCTTTTTTGTAAGTAGTTGAACTATGGTAGTCGGCCGCCTCATGAGGTCCCGATAACCCT
>CAIXKI010000051.1 GCA_903920005.1 uncultured delta proteobacterium | reverse complement strand
ATTCGCCCCCCCAAAGCCCGACCAAGGTACCGCACAACCTCCAGGGAGCGCTCACGCAGAGGCGCACCTGAAAGACCGCCAGCTTCACTGGTCGCAACGCTTAGGCCCTTACGGGTAAGCGTCGTGTTGGTCGCGATGATTCCGGCGATCCCTGTTTCACCACACACCTCAACAACCTCATCAAGGGCACTAAACTCTAGGTCCGGAGCAACCTTCACGAAGATAGGCTTCTTCAAAATATTTACTCCACTCAACGTCGAAAGAAGCTCATGCAATCGACCACGCTCCTGAAGTTGACGAAGACCTTGGGTGTTCGGGGACGAAACGTTTACCGTTACATACTCCGCGTGAGGGGCCAATTTCTCAAAAGAATACCGGTAATCATCAATGGCCTGATCGAGCTCAACCATTTTAGATTTGCCAATATTGATGCCAAGAGGAGGGAGCGGAGCGAGCGTCCTACGCGCATGCGTGAGACGTAGCTCTATCTCATCGGCGCCCTCAGATGGAAATCCCATTCGATTTATAAGGGCGCGATCCTCAGCGAAACGAAATATACGAGGCTTCGGATTGCCGGGCTGTGGCTGAGCCGTCACCGTTCCAAGTTCAAGGTGCCCAAACCCCATCCCCGCGCAGAGGCCAAGAAGCTCAACATTCTTATCCAGCCCAGCCGCCAGCCCTATCGGATTCTCAAAAGATAGCCCAGCAACCGAGACGTTAAGCCGTGGATCCTCAACTCGACAAACCGCTCGTAGCGCAGAGATTGCCGGCTTGTTATTCGCGAATTGAGCGCCGAACCGCATTAGATCATGCGCCCGCTCGGGATCCATGGAGAAAAAGATCGGTCTTACAAGTGATGAATACATAGTTACTCCGCCTCAGAACGCTTTCCATTTGGTCGAGGTAGTTCAACACGCATCGTCAGTGCATCCTCGCCATTATCAGAGTAATAGCGTCTTCGAACGCCTGCCACTGAAAAACCGTACCTTGAATAGAGATTTCGCGCCCTCTGATTACTGGCGCGCACATCAAGAGATATGACAACGACGCCTTCTAGGGGGGCCATGCGGAGAAAATCCGCGAGCAGGAATTTTCCGCCCCCTTTCTCACGCCACTCGGGCGCGATACCAAAAGAAACGATATGGGCCTCATCACACACAACATGCCCGATAAGATAGCCGACCAAGAGGTCCTGCACGAACAGTCCACGAACACGGCTCGAGGAACTCGAGAGCTCCCGCTCAAAGAGCTGCACGGACCATGACCTCGGATTCCAGTTTGAATCGATCTCGACGAGTCTCCCGAGCCACAAATGCGAAACCGGCGCCACATGGAACGTATCCACGGTGGCGCCGGTTTCCTCCACTAGCTTTCCCGGTGGTTTTGAATCCGGGTTCGCCATAGGAAGCTTACTACAGAGCTGCCTTAGCCTTCTCAGCTACGGCTGCGAAGGAGGCGGGGTCCGAGAACGCAAGCTCAGCGAGAACCTTACGGTCGAGCTGAATCTTCGCGTTGGAGAGACCACGAATGAACTTGCTGTACGAGAGTCCGTTCAAACGAGCTGCCGCATTAATTCGCACGATCCAAAGACCACGGAAATCACGCTTTTTAGCGCGACGGTCGCGGTATGAAAACTGCAACGCCTTCTCAACTGCTCGCTTAGCGAGTTTGAAACATCCGTTACGACGTCCACGAAATCCTTCTGCTAATTTAAGACGTCGCTTGTGACGAGCACGTCCTGCAGTTCCACGCTTAACTCTCATAGGTACCTCTCACTAAAATCAACTATGCGTACGGAAGCATACGACGAATGTCTCGGAGGTTGGTCTTGTCAACCTGTCCCATCTTTCCGAGATTTCTTCGGCGCTTGGGGCTCTTCTTAGCGGTATTGTGGCTATGAAATGCCTGAGCTCTCTTCACCTTACCATTCTTGTTGGGGGTGAACTTCTTACGTGCGGTGCGGTTTGTCTTCATCTTTGGCATAGAGCATCCTTTCCTACACTTTCCCCGGTTCCAATTCAAGGGGGGGAGCCCCTGTTTTACCAACAAGCCCTGTTTTACCAGTAAGTTTGAGCCAAACGGCACCCGAGGGAGCAAAAACCCCTCTCCTGCCATGGCGTTCCCCTCTCTCTTTTCGTGTTAGAAAGGGGACTTAGGACAACTTGGTAGGCGTGCACAGAGTCGAACTGTGGACCTCTTGCTTGTCGAGCAAGCGCTCTAACCAACTGAGCTACACGCCTAAATTCGGCCCGCAGTATAGTCTTAAAGGACACATAGGTTCAAGCGGCGAATAGGTATTTTCGCCTCTGCATAGAGCTAAAACGTACGAAGAAATCCCTAACCTTGGAGACCAGGCCTATGTCGAGGAAGCAATCTCGCCACCCTTAAAGACCCTGAAGGTCTTAAGGAGGTCAAGCGCCCGCTGAAACTGACTGTCCTTACGTTCCCACTCTCCAATGTTTTCCGTCTCCGGATTAACAGAGGTGAGGTCAGGCCTAACCGTTGGGGTCTTGTTGATCTTCTTCATGGCACCGTTGCCTTCCGAAGCTCCCGAAGGATTCTGAATAGCGCCTGGAATATCTTCCTCTCGAATCTCACCGATCGGGGAACGCGTTGCATTCTGTGGCTCGACGTTGTGAGCGCCAGCGGCCTCGACCTCGATGTCTGGAGCAACTCCGCGAGCCTGAATAGAATTGCCACTCTTCGTATAATAAAGAGCAGTGGTAAGAGCGAGGGCACCCCCGTTTTCGAGCGGTGTAATAGTTTGCACCGACCCCTTACCGAACGTTTGCGTCCCAAGTATCAGCGCGCGGCCGTGGTCCTTCAAAGCTCCGGCAACGATCTCTGACGCGGAAGCGGATCCGCCGTTTACAAGTATAACGATCGGATACTCTGGCTCAGTACCTCGCCCGTGAGCGAAGAACTTCTGCTTTTGCGAGTCAACGCGGCCATCGGTGTACACGATTACGCCTTCTTTGAGGAACATGTCGCTTACGCGCACAGCTTGAGCGAGAAGCCCACCCGGATTATTTCGAAGATCAAGAATCAGTCCGCGAAGCTCTGGAAGCCCGCTCTGCTTCACCATCGCGTTGAGCGCTGCCTTGAGATCGTCAGCCGTGTGCTCCATGAACTGGCTCACCCGAACATACCCAAAGCCATCCTCGAGATATCGCCCCTTAACACTTCGCACTTCGATATTGTCACGAACGATAGTGAGGTCCAGTAGATCAGACACTCCCTTACGACTGACTGAGATAGAAATTGGACTACCCTTCGGCCCACGAAGCTTCTTTACGGCATCCACGAGCGAAAGCTCTTTCGTGTATTTCCCATCGATCTTAACAACGATATCACCCGGACGAACTCCAGCCTTCTCCGCCGGAGAATCTTCCATTGGCGCAACAACAACAAGAAGGCCGTCTTTTATTGTAATCTCAATACCGAGACCACCGAACTCCCCCTTAGTCTGAACTTGAAGATCTTGATAAAAATCTGGATCGAGGTAACCACTGTGCGGATCGAGCGTCGCGAGCATCCCCTTTATTGCGCCCTCGACTAGCTTCTTATTTTCCACCTCGGAAACGTAATCACGTTTAACAACGGAGAGAACGTCAGTAAATGTTTTGAGCTCGTCAAAGAGATTCGAGCCAACTTTCTCTTTTGCGCTCACTTCCGGGAGATGAAGCCCTGTGAAGACGAGAGTCACTCCGAAGAGTACACACACGCCTGATAGAATTTTCTCTCGAGCCGAAAAACCGGACCCCACACTCACTCTCCGCACCTAAAAGACTTTCGAACGAACAAAAAACTTACCGAGAAAACCGCTCGCGCGAGCAGATGTCTCTGTAGAGTACGATGCGTCACGCGGACGATGCGAATCACTTGAAAATTCTTCATCTCCAAGAATGTTTCAAGGGCCGCGTTCGAACGAAGGACTCATCCACAAATTCCGCTGAAGGACCTAGATGTAGGCTACATGAGAGACAGGTAGCTCACAAGGCTAAAACCCTGAATTCGTGTGAAAATCCAACACTGTATGCTCGCATACTGGCCGAGGTCATGGCACCTACCGGACCCTTATCAAGCGCAGGCCGTCAAAGCGTTAAATCCGTGGATCGCATTTTTCTTCTTGCCTCAAGCTGCCTCTCGGCTAGGCTCTCCCCGAACGTGGAGGACCTATGGCAGAAACTCTTCTTGGACTTGATATCGGCAGCTCGTCAGTTAAGGCCTCACTCATCGACGCCCAAACGGGCAAAATCATCGCTCAAGCCACCTCACCTGCTCACGAGATGGAAATACTCTCGCCCCGCTCAGGCTGGGCCGAGCAGCATCCCGACCTCTGGTGGGAGCACGTCTGCAATTGCGTGGCCTCCATTAAGGAGAGGGCTCCAAGCCAGCTCGCTGCCACAAAAGGTGTCGGAATCGCCTATCAAATGCATGGGTTAGTGCTCGTCGATCGAGAAGGAAAACCGGTTCGTCCCGCCATTATATGGTGCGACAGTCGCGCCGTAGCCGTTGGGGACCAGGCCTTTAAGGATCTCGGAGAAGACACCTGCCTCTCAAAACTCGGAAACTCCCCGGGAAACTTCACCGCCGCCAAACTGGCGTGGGTTAAAGCCAACGAACCGGACAACTTCAAAAAAGCCGCCTACTTCATGCTCCCCGGCGACTACATCGCCTTTAAACTGACAGGCCGTTTCGGGACCACCCCTTCAGGGCTCTCGGAGGGGATCCTCTGGGACTTTCAAAAAGGCGAGCCTGCCCTCTTCCTGCTTGATCACCTCAAGATCTCTCCGTCTATGGTCCCCCCGGTAAGTCCGAACTGCGGCGAGTTCGCTCCACTCTCCGACCTGATCGCGAGCGAGCTAGGGATCGCGAAGGGCGCGGTTGTCTCTTACCGAGCAGGAGATCAACCGAACAACGCCCTGGCGCTCAACGTGCTCAATCCAGGAGAGATCGGAGCAAATGCGGGTACCTCCGGCGTCGTTTATGGAGTTACCTCGACGCTCGGAATCGACCCACGCTCACGCGTAAACAACTTCCTCCATGTTAACAGCACGGACGACTCCACGAGAGTCGGAGTGCTCATGTGCGTGAACGGCACTGGGAGCTTCTACCGATGGCTGCGTGCGACTCTCGGCTCCGATCTCTCATACGCCCAGATCAACGCGCTTGCGGAGACATCAGAGGTCGGCGCTCGGGGCCTCACGAGCCTTCCGTACGGCAACGGCGCAGAACGCACGCTCGGCAACAAGACACTGGGAGCGTCTCTTGAGAAGCTCGAGCTAAACCGACATACCCGAGCAGATATCTTTCGCGGGGGCCTTGAAGGGATCGTATTCGCCCTAAACTACGGACTGGAGATCATGCGTGGCATGGGGCTCGCTCCAACGTGCGTTCGCGCCGGGCTGGCGAATATGTTTCAAAGCACCCTCTTTCAAAAAACCTTCGCTACCGTCACCGGCGTTCCCCTTGAACTCTTCACGACCGATGGTTCCGAAGGAGCGGCTCGAGGCGCCGGAATTGGCGCCGGGTTGTATACGTTCTCAAATGCCTTCACGGGTGTCACCAAGCACGCGGTGATGGAGCCCGATTCAGTAACGACTCGGTCTACTCGTGAGGCATACGAGAGGTGGAAGGAAGTCCTTCATCTTCACCACGTGTAAACCATAGGAGAATCGCATGGCATCTAAGAAACAGTACCACAGCCTCTGTCGTTGGACTTTTAACGCGGGAAAGGGAGGCTTCGTTCCGGGCGATATCCGACCAGCATGGGCTGGCAATAAGCTCGACGTTGTCGGCATCATCAGTCTCATCAACACCAAAATCCGCCCACGACTTCCAGAGCACATCGAACTCGGATTCGAAGTTCACTACGACACTGAGATCGACGAGAAGAGCGCTCCCGCTGTCGCCGATGCTCTCGTTGACGCCAAGATGTATCTTGCGATGATCACGCCGGGGCTTCACTCACACTTTGGATACGGCGGAGCCGGTTCTCTCGATCCATCAGAGCGAGAAAAATCCGGCGCAATCGGAAAGCGCACTGTCGACCTTGCGTACGGACCACTCAAGAAGGCGTGGCATCCCCACGCGGACAAAGCTCCAACGCTCGTCCTCTGGAACGGTTCGTACGGATACGATCTTGCGACCCCTGCTATCAAGCAGATGTATCAGAACCTTAAGCAGAGCGTCGCTGAACTTTGTAAATACGAGGACACCAAGGGTGCGCACCTTTATTGGGGAATCGAGCCAAAGCCAAACGAGGGGCACCCGGCGATGCTCCTACCAACGGTCGCCTCGGCGCTTCTCTTCTGGAAAAAACTCAAAGAGGAGTTCGGTATTAACATCGAGAAACGGGGACTCAATAAGGAGTTCGGGCACTCAGAGATGATCGGACTCGACTCGGTATACGATACCGTTGAGGAGATCGATAACAACGCCGTCGCGCACGTACACCTCAACAGCCAAGGATATCAAGACGGAGTGACCCTTGGAGGACCAGGTAAGTACGACATCGACCACGGCCTCAAGATCTCAGGGATCAATATCTCTATCGCTTCACTCTTCGCTGAGGCGAAGTACGATCGTTGGTACGGACATGATATGCAAGCTCGTTCATATGACAACGAGACACAGGGACTCGATCGCGTGATTCGCAGCATCCTCTCCTGGGACGCATGTCAAAAAGCCGCTGCTGAAATCAACCTGGCTGAGATGAACAAGGCGCTCTCTGTGCGAGAGACCGGTCGCGTTGAAGATATGATGCGCCACGCGGTCGTGAGCGCTCATAAGCACTTTGATGTGATGTACAAAGGATAGGTGGGTCTTGCGTTACTAACACTGAGACCGGGTGCCTCTGGGTACCCGGTCTTTTTTAAGAGTAGTTATATCCGGTCGATGTAAGGTCGCGACCAGTCTATACCCTACTCGTTCTCCTACTCCCACTCCCCAACTCCCTCTCTTAGAGACCGCGCGGTAATACACCACCTCAAATAGGCTTTAAAAGCATATACATCTACCGTGGAGATACGCACCCTTACACACTTCGTCCTGCGGAAAATGTGGGCGTAGGGACCCGATTCGTATGCTTTAAAAGCATATTTATCTTAGAGGGGGTTATGTTTCGAATTGATCAGATCCTTAGCGCGAGGACATCTGTCCCTGCATTTAGAGAGGTAGCCAAACGGCTAACTTCAACGCCAGGATCAGCTATTGATTACAAAAAGATAAACGAGGCTTATCGTTATTTTGAGGGATTTTTTTGAGGGGATTGTGAGTGCACGTCATGAACCCAAGAGTCTGCGTAAGCCCCCCAAAAAAAAACAGTCAT
>CAIXKI010000050.1 GCA_903920005.1 uncultured delta proteobacterium | reverse complement strand
CTATGAAGGGCGCTCCCCGAAGCGGCTTCTGACCGAGGGGCAGGTTTTAAGTGTCGCCACAGTCTTTGATGAGAATCTTCGCGACGCCAGCATACAGGCGTCGCTCACGAGTTTCGTTGATATGTGGTTAAGCAAGGAGCCGGATGTTCTGGCGCCGAGCATCCGAGATCTCCTACTTTATGGGGTAGAGGGGCTAACTCGACACGCTGCGCTCGACTTTGAGCTCGAACTCCCAAAGCTACTCGATTCGTTGACGCTGCTGCGGCATTTTAAGGATGATGATGTTCACCGGCTGATGCAGAGCGCGGTGGATCTTGGGGATCCGACCATCTCACCGGTTGCGCTTCTATGCCTGCGGGACGCGAAGGTTAGTTCCTTACGTCTATTGGTTGAATTAGTGAGCGGCGAAACCGATGATACTGTTCGTTATCGAGCGCTTCGAGTCTTTGGCCAGAGTATATCCCCGATCGCGGATAGGCTCACATTCCCGATCCTTGAGGAGTATCTCAGGTATACAGACGACCTACTGCGAAGCGAGCCAACTAGTACCGGACGTATTATCCGTGAGCGAGAGCTTCTTTTAGAAGGGGCTTGTCGTAGATTCTTCAGCGAGCCATTGGATTCCCCGTTTATGAGCTCCCTCTTCAAGGCCGCTGTCGATACGAGTGAAACCCGCGGTCCAACGAGGGTGTTTGCCGTGAACGTGTTTGGCCAGATCGCCCAAACTCGCCGGTTGCCTCCGGTCTGGCTGTACGACGATTTTGAGCGTATTCAGGATCTCCAAACGATCGCTAATCACCTTGAGAAGCGGCTGCAGGGGGTACAGTTCCCTGACCATTCGTCGCCAGCGGACCAGATGCGCTCACTCTTTTTTTCATCGGGTCCGAGCCATTACGGATTTGAGATAGAGTTCTCCTAACAGGACGGAGAGAAAAGTTCCTTCGAGGAGTTTTTCTGCGTTCCCTTCAACGTCGCTTCGAAAATAGATGTTTGAATTCGCCCTACGAGCCAGAGTTGGTAGCGTTTTTGCCCCCCTCGCTAGGCAGTTTCATGCCCTATGCGCGCTAGCTTAGTGCCGCCTTCATTACGTACCGACTCTCGTACATCAGCATGATCGGTCTCGATTATTCGGACTCCAGAGGAGATCTCCTCGCAGGCTTCAACCAAGTCGGGATCGCCCGCGCCGAGTTCGGCGAACTTTCTGCGAGTCGCGTTCAGTTGTCGCGACGTTCCGACAGCGTCGTTGTAACCCTTTACAACGTTCTCTAGTCCTTTGCCGACACTCGCGAAACGATCCATGAAACGTTGCATACGTTCGAAGAGCTCCGTGCCGAGCTTTTGGATCTCTCCGGCATTTTGCTGTACCCGCACCTGAGTCCACCCGCTGGACACGGCCCGCAGAAACGCGATGAGGCTCAGAGGCGTTGTAAGCACAACCTTATGCTCTTCAGCGAATTTTAAAAGCTCGGGATCTTCCTCCATCGCCGCGAGGAAGATACTCTCGGAGGGAAGGAATATCAGCGTATATTCGAGCGCCGGCGAGAAGATCGCTGGATAGTCTCGCTTCGCCATCGCTCTGATGTGTCCCCGAACGGCCGATACCAGCTCCTTCATCTTGGCGGACCTTCCGGTGCCGTTCGGCGCCTCAAGTGCTTCAAGGAATGCCTTGGTTGGTGTTTTGGCGTCGATGACTACCTTTAAGCCGTTCGGTAATTTGACAACCATATCGGCACGCGCCTGCTCGCCGTCCGCTGAGCTTGCTCCGTATTGAACCGAGAAGTCGCAGTACTCAACCATCCCCGCGACTTCGACCACGTTACGAAGTTGCCGTTCTCCCCAAACGCCTTGCACGCGTGAGTTGCTTAACGCGCTTGAGAGCTTCGAGGTCTCTCCGCTGATCACGTGATTGATAGTAAGGAGCTGCTCAATCTGTTTTTTAATCTCTGTGTCTCCGGCGATCCGGAGCTTCTCTAGGTCCTTCACGGTTTTGTCGACCTCGGTCAGCTTATCGGCGATGGAACGCCCAAGATTGTCGAGAAGTTTGTGCCCGGAATCTATCTGCGTCCGGTTGCTTCCTTGCATCTGCTCCAGGAGCGCCCTTGCCGTTGTCGTAAATTGTGTCGAAAACTGCTCGGTGTTTGAGCGGAGCGCCTCTGACGACAGGGCCTTAAAGGTTGTGGTTAGTTTCGCTTCCATCTCCTGGAAGTGCTGAACCTGCTCCGCGATCTTTGACTCGTAATGGCGAGCCCGCTCGGAGAGGCGACTCACCTCATCACGCGAGAATTCCAGCTCATGCTGCGCTTGGGTGAGCTCTGCTGATAGCTCCGCGATCGTCTGTTCTTGGTAGTGGCCGCGCGCGTTAAGAGCGGCCACAGAGGAGCGATAAAGCGCGGCTGCTACCAACGACCCAAAGAGCGCGCCTAAGCCCGCAAAGATACAGAGGTTAAGTATATCCATAGTCCCCATCTGAGATGCCGACGACTACCTATCGGTTCTCCATTCAAAAAACATGAGGAAAAGAACAACAGATACGATTAGTTAGAGGCCTATAGCCAGCCCTCTTTTTGGTACCATTGTGTCGTAGTTCGCAACCCGTCAGCTACCTCTATCCCATTGGTGTACCCCAGCAGGCGCGCGAGTTTATCTGTGCGAAAGGCTCGGTCCTTTGTAAAGAATGCCACTCGACGGCGATAGATCGGGGGCTCAATGCCTAGGGGTTTGCAGATCGCCTCGCAGAGGTCGGCGGCTACAAAAAGTGGCCACGCGGGAAATCGTATAAAGGTAAGCCGTTTATTGCCGAGCTCCTGCGCGATAGTAGACGCAATCTCCTGCAGGCGGCTCGGAGCTTTATTCCCAGCGATAAACACCTCTCCTTGAGCGGAAGGATGAATCGCGGCGAGAATAAAGATGTCAGTAAGGTCGTCTACATGAATGAGGTGATAGAGCCCCTGCCCATTTCCGAAGAGCGGAAACACCGGCTTTGCCGCCATCTTAAAAACCTTAAGGAGTCGTTTGTCTCCAGGCCCATATATCGCCGCGGGCCTAACGACTGAAAATTGTAGGCCGGTCTGCTTCGCGAAATCGCGAATCCAAATTTCGGCCTCCGCCTTGGTTCGTTGATAGACGTCACCTGGACTAAATCGATAGTCCTCGTCCGCTGGAGGTTCGTCGATATGTCCATGAACTCCAACCGTTGAGACGTGTACAAACCTTTTGAACCCAGGCGTTTTTAGGGCCTCTTGAGCTAAGAGCTGAGTGCTCTTCACGTGCACGTTATAGTACGTCTCGTCTGTGATCTTTGCCTCTCTATAGGCGGCCGCCACGTGAAGAACATATTCGATGCCGACCATCGCTTGTTGAATAACCTGCGGATCAAATACATCTCCCCTCACCCATTCAATATCGAGCCCTTGAAATGGTGTGAGGTTAGACGAGGCGCGGGCAATCGCTCGTACCCTCGCCCCCTGCGCCACGAGTTTTTTAACGAGCACCGTGCCCGTATAGCCCGTAGCTCCGGTCACAAGCACGCGAGTTCCGGACAGCATCTTGGGTTTCTCTGAGGTGGACATCCGCGTTCTCTTAGAAGTTAAATCGAGCCGCTAACTCGACCGTCGGGTCATTAAATATCGGATCGTTGAAATACGGATCCGCGAGCAGATCGAAATCCTGCCCAAGGATGTTCCGGACACCGGCAGTAATCGCGCCGTGACGTGTCGGTAGACGATATCCCAAAACCGCGTCAAAGGTCCAACCGCTGGACGTTCCGGAGCCAGCCGCGACCGTGTTCGTGCGTTCTTGGTATCGATAATTTGTTCCTCCCTGAGCGAAGAACATATTGGTGAAAAAGTACCGCGCGAAGTTCTTTACCGTGTGGTCCCGAAGCGCTGAATCATCGGGGAACCCAGTGCTCTGCAGGCTGTACTTGTAATCGGTACCAAGCACGAGCTGTCGATTGACCACCTGGTAAAAGTAGCTTGAGACGAAGTCTTGGTGGATCGGTACGTTGGCTCTTGGGGTGGCGGTATCTCCGAGGGTTGCCTGTCCAGTAGCAGGGTCGACAACTAGTTCGTAAAAGGATTCCGTTCGAGGTTCGTCAAGCCACCGCTTTGTCCACTCGGAGCCGATGTACGTTGAGTGGAACGGCTGGAGATCGACTCCTGTTCCCCACGTTTTCGCCTGTGTTCCGGGAAGCACGTCGGTGTACCGCTGAGTAATACCGCCCACGAGCGTTGGTTCGATACTCGTAAGCCCCTCGCGAGTAGCGCGACCAAGATATTCGCCATACCCAGTTCGCAGGATCACAGAGCTCTTAGGCTTGAATACGATACCTCCCTTCGGAGTTATCTTCGAATTGCTATCACGTTCGTCCCCGAAAGGCGCCTCGTCCTTAGCGGTAAATTGAACTGAAGAATACTCGCCCCCCGCGTTAAGCAGGAGGGTGTCAGTGGCGCTTATAGTGGAGAGATAGCTTACCGAACCGGCATCGAGGCCGGTATTTCCCTGGCTTCTGAGATAGACCCCCTTGTCCGCCAAGGCGCCGTCGATCGAGTCGTTTGTAATCAGAGCCCTGCTTGAGAGGTCCGCGTCATAGTGTGAGAAGCGTCCCGTAAGCACTGACGTAACAGCCCCTCGCTTATCGATTAACTGCACCTCATTTTCAGTCGCGGACTCGTAATCAGACTGATTATTGAAGGTATCGGCGCTGATGGTATCAAGCAGCTGACCGCTCGTATCACTCAACAGTATATCGTAAGGGAACGAAGGATTGATCTGCTTATCTCGACCGCGACGGAACGATGTCTGTGCTACGAACGTCGTGTCTGGAGAGAATCTGTGAAGGTACGAACCCGAAGCGATACCAACGTCAGCTTGATTGCTCTCGTCAGTTTGATTGTCGTCCCGAAAAATTCCGCGACCTTCCAGGAGAAAACGGTCGGCCCACGTTGGCTGTCCTTGAAGGGACATGCCTACCCGTCCCTCGTTCGTACGGGGATCGTCGATAAAGCCGTCTCCGTTCACGCCTGTTGCCGTGAGGGCTGTAACCAAATTTCCTGTTTTATTCGCGCTGACAACTCCGTTCACAAAGGTGTCGTCGTGAGAGCTGTATTCTGAAGAGATTCCCGTTCGCCATCCATCCCTCTCGAAAAGAGAGGAATACTCGTTCAGAGATACACTCGAGCCGATCGAGTCCGCTACGTTAATACTTAAAGGCGCGAAGAGATCGGAGATGCGGCGTTCAGAGAGAGAGCTCGAGGCGTTGAAGATAAGGTTCTGAGTCTCCCCAAGAAGTCGGTGCGCGCTGGCATTTTCGTAGTCGCTGTAGATCGCCGAGATCGCCTCGATACGCCCTCGCTGCTCGAATCCGAGATCGCGATACACTCGCGAAAGCGATGCGCTTTGTACGGCGGAGTCCTCATCAAGAAGGAACTTCGATCGATACACATCTCGCTTGTCTGACAGATCACGCGCTTCCTCAAGGTCATGCAGGGCGTCAACTGGACGGTTCTGAGCCAATCGCATGAAGCTTCTATAGAGGTGCGGGGTGGGATCGTTTTTATCCAACTCCATCGCGCGGTCGTACTCTGGTTCGGCAGGTTCATAGTTATCGGCCTCAAAGTAGCTCTTCGCGAGGTAGCTTCTATACGTTGATCGCGAGGGCTCGAGGACCGTTGCCTTCTCAAAATGGTCGCGACCAGCCTCAAGGTTCCCTCTGTTTACCTCAACGAGACCTAGTCCTAGTTGTGGTAATCCAGCACCCGGTTCAGCCTGCGCGGCACGTTGAAACGCTTGCTCGGCTCCCTTGAATTCACGGTCACCCATAAGAACAAATCCGAGAACCGCATCGGAGTACCACGAGCGAGTTGGCAGCGACTCAAGAATCGCTCTCGCTTCTGGCACGCGTCCAAACATGAAGAGAACCTCCGCTTTTCGGGCCAAAAGCGTCGGGTCTGTCGAATCTCCGCCCTCTACCGCGGCCAGTGCGCCGTCAAGGTCTCCGCGGTCTTGGAGAACAAGGGACTGCGCGAATCTAACCTGTGAGTTCGAGCCATGGCTTGCCATGGCCCGGGCGGAAAGCTGTTGGGCTGTGGCCGAGTCCCCTTGGGTAAGGCGCACGAGGGCGAGAATAGAACTGGCGTGAGCAGCCAGCTCGTCATCCTTTGAGCGTAATGAGCACCGCTCAAGGATCGAAGCGCCTTCAGTAATCCCGCCCGATGACAGTAGGATTCGAGCACGGGCTAGATCGTTAATCGTGCATGTGGCGGAGGGGACAGGTAAGGTTTTGAGCGCGCTCGCGACTTTGCCATCGGCCGCCATCGCAAGCGATTTGCGGGTAGTTTCTGTGTCCTCGTCGATAGTTCCTAGCACAGGAATAAAAGCGCTCCATTGCACCGAGCGATCGCTCTGCATCAGGACGTACACATCCGGTGCTTTCCCGCGCATGAAACGAGCTCCCTGCCCCGCGCTTAAAGACGCCGCGCCGAACGCGCTACTACCCTGGACGGCACCGGAGAGCATGGAGATAGTGGTGCCGTTTTTGTCGGTAGAGAGAGTAAATTCGGTACCGCGAATGGCCGCAGTCACGTGCTCGGTCACGACCGTTGGTTCTTGTTCGCTGTGACTGAAGAAGTGCAGCGCTCCCGAGACGAGAGTGACCTCTTTCTTGACTTCTGGAAATCGCATGCGTGAACCACCAGACAGGCGGATGTACGAACCATCGGGGAGTTCAAGGGCCACTCGGCCCGGCTCCCCGACCACAACTTCATCTCCTGGGTTAACAGCCATCTGCTCGGTGGCGGGGGATGCTACGCCGTTGCGTTCGATCGTCGCGCTTCCCTGAAGAGAGAAGACCTTCGCCGCGGCTTTGTCCTGGGCGCTTACGAAATGTGGGATTCCGATAAGAATTGCGATTGCGATACATGTTTTTTTCATGAGCACTCCATGCCGAGCTGAACGAGTGGATGGTAATATAGGGGCGCGGCTCCAACTAGATGGTTTTATTCGGACACGAGAGGAGGTCGGTTGATTTCCCTGTCGCCTTAACCCCAGAGTGGATGGTAGAAACGCCCCTATGAAGATGTGGCAAAAAATCGGAATCTCTTTGGTGGTCGCCATCGCGGCGATGGCACTTGAGAGCCTCTCTCTCGTCGAAGAGCTTGATTTTAAGGTATCTGACCAAATTCTCCGTATTAAGGGTCGTCAGACCCCACCTTCAGGAGTGGTCGTCGTAGCTATCGATGAGCCAAGCTACAAGGAGCTTAATGTCTCGTTTGATAAGCCTTGGCCTAGGGCCATCCACGCCCAGATGCTTGCCCGCCTCAAGGAATTGGGTGTTAAACGGGTGGCATTTGATGTTTTGTTTACTGGACCATCTTCGGATTCCGCCGCGGACCAGAAACTGGCCGACGCGCTTGCCTCGGTCCCCACGGTTATTGGAGTCCAATCCAGTGTGCGGTACGTGTCTAACCAGGGGGGTGGATACTTCCTTGAGGACTTCGATCGCCCATATGAGCCTTTTCGTAAAGTTGCCCGGGAGGCCCTCGTTGGCTTGCAAGACAAAGGCGGGGTCATTCGAAACTTCCCAAGCTATAGGACAGACCAAGAAAAAAACTACCCGTTTATCTCTCAGGCCGCGGCCGGTTTGCAAACAAACGCTACCGCGGCGTTCCCAACAGGTCGGGACCTAATCCGCTATTATGGTCCTGGACGAACCATTCCGGTGCTTTCGTACTGGGAGGTTCTCCAGCAGGATCTTCCCCTCACACGCGACCTCCTCAAAGACTCCGTGGTGATAATTGGCCTCCTCCTCCGATCAGATACCGGCGGGGCCCAGAAGGATAGCTACTACTCGCCCTTTGGACCGCCGATGGTCTTTGGGGTCGAGGTCCATGCGACTCTTGTAGCGAATCTCCTTGCCAAAGATTGGATAGCTCGACCTTCCGTCGTAGTGGAGCGAGTTGCTCAAGGGACTTTAGGTGCTATTGGCACGCTACTCGCTTTAAGCGCCACGCCGGTTGTGCTCGCATTCTCAGTCTTAGGCGTTGTTGTAGTGTGGACGTTGGTCGCGTTCTTGCTCATCGGACAAGGAGTTTTTCTGGCAGGTGCGGCAACGGTTTTACTCCTGCTGCCCCTCATCGTTCTTGTAAGCGCGCTCGTTTCCTATGTGACGGCTCGCCGCGCTGAGCAGAGTCTACGCTCGGCATTCTCGCTCTACGTATCACCCGACATGGTGCCGAAGCTCCAACGTGAAGGTGGCGCGCTAAAGCTCGGTGGAGAAAAAATGTGGCTCACGGCCATCTTTACCGATATCGCGGACTTTACGTCGATCACTGAAGACATGCCCGCTGAGCGAACGTCTGAGATGCTCAACGCCTACTTCACTGAGGTTATGGACGTTGTGTTCAAAAACCAGGGCACGCTGCTCAAGTTCATAGGCGACGCTATCTTCGCTATCTGGGGTGCACCGATAAAGATACAGAACCACGCCGAGCAAGCGCTTCAGACGGCGATCGCGATCCAGCGCGAGGTTGAGAAGTTCAACGCCTCTCAACGATTTCCCCCCTTGAAAACGAGAATCGGTGTGCACACCGGTCCGATGCTTGTGGGCAATCTCGGGTCGAGTAAGCGATTCGACTACACTGCTATAGGCGATACCGTTAATCTTACCTCAAGAATTGAGGGCATTAATAAGTATTTCGGGACGTCTATCCTCTTCTCGGAGGCTACGCGAAAGGACGCCGGAGGGTTCGCCGGAGGAGTTTACTTTGCGAGCGTAAGGGTTAAGGGGCGCAAGGAACCGGTAAGGCTTTATACGGTGTTTGATCCGCCGCTATCGGCCGACACCCTGTCCAGGTGGAATGGTATGTTTGAGGCTTTCTCGCGTGCTGATTTCGTAACGTCAGTCAAGGAGCTCGCGGACTTACCGAGCCTAGATCCTCGGCTTACCAAGGCGTGTGGGCTTTACTCTGGCTATTGCGAGAGGTACCAGCGGACCCCGCCCCTTCAGGGGTGGGCGGGCGAAGTTGATTTCGACGAGAAGTAGCGAGATATGTTCCGTACGTAATTAAACTCGCTCAATATTTCGTATGTTCCGGTCGATGGTTCTTAAGTAAGATATATCCAGTGTCATGCCAGGAGTCTGAGTTATGAAACGGTTATCGTTTGTCGCGTTTGCTACCTTTGCATGTATGAGCGCTGCCCATGGGCAACTTACCCCGACCGCGCCTCAGCAGGTATCCGTTGGTATTGGCGGGACAGCTCCGGATGGAAAGAGTGACAAGCCAGCGGTTCCGCCCAATGCGGAGATCGTCGTCTTTCAGTCTACGGCTACGAATCTTATCGCCGGTGATAGCAATAACGTTACTGACATATTCTTAGCTGACGCGAATAACTCTCTCTCTCGAGTTTCGGTGAGCTCTACGGGGGAGCAGTCCAATGGACGCTCTGAAGAGCCTGCGATTAGCCCAGTATTCCCTGATGGCTCCTATGCTGTTGCATTTGCGTCGAACGCCACCAACCTCGTTCCCGAGCTTGGAATCGTTCCAGAAGCTCGCAAGCAGATATATCTCCGGATTCCGGCAATTGGTAAAACTGTTCTCGTATCTCGGTCGCTTAACGCCGGCAATCTCGGGGGGAACGGAGACAGTACCCACGCCAGCGTTACGGCCGTCGACGAAAAGGAAGGGCGCCGCTACCTCGTTGCCTACACAACTCTTGCGACCGATGTAGCTTCCGATTCGAACGGAAGTCCAGGTAGTCCGAACAATCCGGCCAATCCGTCATCACAAATCGTGTTCGCGGTCGTAAACGGACAAGATGGATCGATTATGTCGACCTCACGTTATGTCAGCTCAGGAGCGATTATACCGAACGGTAGCTTCTTTAATCCCGTGCTCAGTGGACGGGGGGACGCTCTTGTATTTCTCTCTACTGCGAGCAACCTTGGATTTGACAACGCCGCCTCGTACGCTCAGGTTTTGCTGGCCAAGAAGGGCAGTAAAGAGTTGCGACTCGTGAGCGCAGGTCCCGATGGGGCTGCTGGTTCCCTGTCGAGCGATAGCCCGTCTATCAGTTTCAATGGTGATTTTATCGGGTTTACAACCAGCGCCTATAATATCCTTAACTCAAGCGCGAGTAACCAATCCGCGGCCCTCTATACCAGCGCCAACGGATCGACGTCGCTCGTTAACCAAAATGCGCAGGGAATACGAGGCACGGGTGGCCTCGTGTTTGGAAGCATGATTAATAGGAATGGACGACTCGCCACCTTCGTCGACTCAAGCGACGTCTTTGTTTTGGGCGATACCAATAAGTTGGAGGACGTCTTCGTGAAGGACATCGCGAAGGGATCCGTGGTTCGAATAAACACAAGCGCCACAGGGGCCCAGTCTGACGGGCCCTCTCGGCAGGCTGTCATAGGAGGTTCGGGTTATAATCGCCCGACAGCTCAGGTAGCCTTCTACTCCGAAGCAACGACACTCGCCACGGCGGGGAATGGAACCGTTGGAAATGTGTATCGGGTTAGGCTGACGGTTCCTCCTCCACCCCTCACGAAAACAACCAAAATCGAAAACCCTCCGGACGTAATCGCGGGCAAAAAGAAACTTTCGCTTGTTCTTCAGGAATTTGATCTGACGTCGTCGGCCGCATCGTCCTTGGATAGCTCTGTGCGGGCGAGTGCGAACACAGCGACGTATGACATTCGACTACTCAAGTTGGGTTCGAAAAAAGGGGTCCGGCGAGGCTCTAAGACCAACAAAGTCACCTTGAGGAATCTTACCGCAGGGAAATACACGCTGCGCTATCGTGTGACGGGGAAGGTTTCAGGAAAAACCGTTACGACCGGCTATAGTCCGACTATCACGGTGGTCGTGACAGGCTAAGGTAGATCGGCCGACGTAGTCGCCCGTGAACGCGTCACCTGCCGTGAATTCCCACAACGTCTAGTCCCCTCGGGGTTAGCAATGTGCGCTGCCTAATCTACCGAATGTGCCGCTAAGAACATCGACCGCTCTAGGGCAACAAAGAAACTCTGGTAGGGAGCGGGATCGGTAATAGGATGGGTGTTCAGTTGCGCGTTTGCCCTGACAACCATCTGGCCCTTGCCTCGTGGGCGGGCGGTAACGGTCATTCTCATTGAGTATCCGTCGAGCTTTGTGGCGCTGACGGTTCCCAGCATCAAATCAGCTTTGTCGACAACAAAGGCGAGGTCCTGGAGTGTGGCGATTACGGTCCTAAGTGTCTTCTCTCGGTCCGAAGTATCAAAGACTCGGGATTGGATCTGACGAAGCTGCACCTGCGAGCCGGACTCCTCCGTGTCTAGAATACGATTCTGCATAGGAGCGCAACTAGAGAGAAAGCTCGCGCACACAAAGAGAGAGAGGCATGTTTTATTCATCGTCGAGCCTATACACTATGTGCCGTAAGAAATACCGATTTTGAGAGTTTTGAGAAGAACTCTTGATAGAGCTCCGGCTCTTCAAGGCTCTCCGCCTTTGAAATTTCGCCGCGGTTATTCCAAACTGTCCGTTGAAAAGTTATGCGGACGGTACAGGAATGAGGACCAAGCCTCTTTGTGACCACCGATGCGCGAATCTTTTGTTCGACATCGTGAGGAACCTCCTCGCCGGACATCGTTCCGATAAAGATACTTCCAATGAAATCGCCAACCGTGGAAGCGTCACGATTTTTGGACGCCACAAGGACGCCGAGCTGACCCTCACTTTCGTCAATGGAAAACCCTAAATCCTGGAGTACACCGAGAGTAGATTCAAGGAGTAGTGGCTCGTCGGTGGTGTCGAATCGCCTCGTTTGAAGACGTCTCAGTGACAAAGCCTCCGAAGGAAGAGTGAGCGCCTCTTTGGCGACCTCGTTAAAGCAGCCACTCAGCGGAACTATCCCCCATAGGAGCACAACACAAAGCGCGTTTCGCATTCTCGACAGCATAGAGACCCCGAGGACCACCGCAAACTAGAAGGTCGATCCGTGATAGGCAAAATCACGTACCTTCTTTCGTTCGTCAAATTTAACGATAACGGTGAGGGTCTTCTGGGTCTGAGAGGTTGCTCCACTTCCTGAAACATACCCAGGAAGAATACCCCCTCCTCCACCGTTTCCATTCGCGTCACCGCTTCCGAAGATAAGGGTGAGAATCCCTCCCGAGTCGTTTGAATATGCACGCTCGGTCGAGATCTTATCGTAGATCCACGTCTCTCTACGATCCTCGTCTGTCGTCACAACGTTTGGAGAGCCGAGAGCAGCCGCTACATCAGCGCCAGACATTCCGACACGAATCTCCTTCTGTACCTGACCGACAGTGAGCGCCGTCTTTCGATCTCCCGATACGGCATCGCGGTGGTATTGGGCTCCTGAGCAGGCGGAAAGAGTGAGAAAAAGCGTTAAAGCTAAGGTAGGTAGTTTGTTCATACGTCGACCTGAAAAATTCTCTTTGTACGCACACGCTAGACCGTTCGAACGCATACCAAAAGGAAAATTTTCAATTATTTGAGGGGGCGGGCCAGTCCTGGCGAATACCACCCCGAAAGACCACAAGCACGACGATAGTTACAAAACCTGACAGGAGGTACGCTAGGGGGCGAGCCCACAGTTCGGACGGAAGGGGTAATTTGACCTCTGCGGGGTTCGTCGGATTTACCATGACGAATATCTCGTCCCCCTGGCGTAGCTTTTGAAGAAGCGGTGTCCGCGTGACTGCCGTGCGCTCTATTCCATCTGAAAGGGTAAAGGTCACGTGCAGGGGGGTGTTCTGTGTTGGTTTGGGAGGGCCCGGTCGCTCTTCTAACGCAAGCACCTTCGCTTTTGTGAGCTGAGCGGTTGATGTAAACGACAAGGTCTTAGCCGTGTCATAGACCCCAAGTACGAGAAGTACGAGACCGAGAAGTAAAAGGAGTTTTCGCATAGAGGGTAATCCTATCGACGATTCATACCTTGAGAGATGATCCTACCGATCAGGTCCTCATAGGACCATCCAAACTTGGCGGCAGAGTCGGAGAAATCCTCCTCCTTTGCGATCTCGGGATTTGGATTGGCTTCGATAACGTACACCTCGCCACTTGGTTTCAGTCGGAGATCTATTCGAGCATATCCACTTATTCCAAGAGCTCGATACGTACGTTTGCATATCGACTCTATCTTGGTCTTCAATTCTGGTGAGATGTCCTGGGCCGGTCCGCTCGTTATTCCGTGCTTCTCTTGATATTTCGCGTCCCATTTAACTCGGCGCGTCGCGATACGGGGCTTGTTTACGGGCATATTGTTAAAAAGGAGCTCCCATATCGGGAGGACCGTGAGCCGCTCATCCCCAAAGATACCGACGTATAGCTCCCGTCCTTCAATGTACTCTTCGGCGATAACATCGGTGTGGAACTTTTCATGCATGAATTTCACGCGCTCAATCAGATCCGCGTCGTTCTCCACAACCGAAGCCTGCGAGATGCCCAGTGAGGCCTCTTCAACCTGAGACTTCACGAAAAGAGGAAGAGATAGCTTGGCAGGCCGTTTAACCTTTCTGCCCTTTCTGAAGATGACAAAATCGGGACCTGGAATACGATGATAACTGAGAATCTTTCGAGTGAGGGCCTTATCTCGCGCAAGCACCATGCCACGAGGATTGCATCCGGTGTAGGGCACCGGAATCAGCTCAAGGAAGCTCACTACATTTTGATCGTAGAGAGGCCGATCGTGAAACTCCTCTAAAAGGTTGAATATAATATCTGGCTTAAAATCGACGACGGCTGTGCGGATCGCCTCTAGGTCTGACCGGACGCCAGTGACGATCGCTTCGTGCCCGATCTTTCTAAGGGTCGATAAGACGTACTGTTCAGTACGCCACGGCTCGTGGTGAAAGCTGTGACCATTCTCCACGGCATCAGGAGGAACTAAGTCCTCGTGAGCCAGGCAAAGAACTCGGAGTTTCTTCATAGTGCGACTCGATGTCGGCCGCTGTGGAGGTAGTTCATCGTTTGCACCGTAAGAAGCACTGTAAACTGCTTGAGGGACTCGTCCTCTTCGCACGTAAGGCGCAGATTCAACTCAGAACACCTCTGCATAATCGCGTCCAGTACCTGATCGATAGTATACTGATAGGCTCCCGTCCAGCGGGAAACGGTAGCACGTATCATCCGCCTTCGGCGCCGAATCAGGGACGCCGCTGTCGGATTTTTAAGGAACTCCTCGTCCGCGGAGAATAGCCCTCGAAGGTCCTTATCGTAGAAACTAGGTTGTTCCTTCCCGTATTTGGCTTTTCGTAATCTGTAATGTTCGCGGAGCGTGCGCTTTAACTTTGATGCCGGATCGAGCTCCTTTGAATTAATGACGGGCGGAGGCTTTCCCTTTAAGCCGTGCATTAGTTTATCCATATAGAGGAGCTTCTTGAGAGCTGGCCAGCCCTCGTAGCGCTCCGTCCACTGCGAGTTCGGTGTAAGCCATACAGCAAAAGTCTCAGCGAAATCTTCGTCTGGATGGCTCTGTGCGTACCAAGGGTCTAGGTGAAGGACAAAGCTCTTGCTGTACGGTTTGGGAGAGTAGTACTCAGGGTACGGCTCCGATGAATTGCCGAAGGTCTGTTTTCGCTCTTTCCTCAATCTGAGACGGTACGCATTCTCGATGGCATGGCCGAGCTCGTGTCGG
>CAIXKI010000049.1 GCA_903920005.1 uncultured delta proteobacterium | reverse complement strand
TTGAACGGAGTCAGCTTGGTTTCGCGTCTGGAGCCAGGAGATTTACACAAACAGACGCGGGCAGACGCGTGGGCGCTGCATCAGAACTAACTCATCGGGACCCCGATGAGAGCAATCGAAAACGATTCACAGAGGATGAGGAGGAGGAAGTTCCTTCCCCCGCGCGGCATGGCGCGAAGGGCGAGGAAAATCGTCTCTTAAACATCACCGCCTAAGCGCGGCTGGGCAGGGGGCCGCCCCCTGCCTCTCTCCATTACCTCCATCCTCGAGGGCGATACCCGCTGTCATCTCGCAATTCCTCTACTTTCTCCAAGTCACGAGTCACGGCGAAAAATTTATATTGGGGCGGTTCGCACCGACCGAAAAATATCCCGACAACAAAACGATCCCCCTCTCTCCCCACAAGAGTACTCCAGGCGTCAACAAACTCGGGATTTTTCTCACGAAATACTCGTAGCGCTACGCGCTCCGGCTTTGAACAGAATAGGTCGACAAGGGAATTCAGCGCCTTGCCAACGACGTGACGCCACATAGGGCCCCTTTTTTGGGCCTCCCCGTACGAAGGATCGACTGCTTAGGCTACAAACATTATAGAGCGGCGCTCTTTTGTTCGTCGAAAAGAGCATATATGCACCGTGAAATATTCGTCCCTGCGGGCACCGAGGCCGGCGCCCCTCCAACGTTCCCCACTCGGCTACAAACCCTGCGCGCTCTTATTCCGAAAGACGACAAACGAGCAATCGACGCCGGGCGTCGAGGAGATCTGCTCGAAATCGCCTTCAAACTCAGGAAACCGAGCATCTCCATCATGCGTGCCAAACACACGCGTGAGGTGCACCTCTTCACACATCGGCAACGCCGCCGCGTATATCTGCGCACCACCGATAATCCAAATACGTTGCCCCTCCTGTGCCTCGCGCCTCGCCGTCGCTATCGCCTCCTCGAGAGACGCGACACCAAGAACCCCATCTGGCAAAGCGAGACCACTCACATTTCGCGAAACCACAACATTCTTACGATTCGGGAGAGGACGAAACTTCGGTGGTAGGGAGTCCCATGTCTTGCGGCCCATGATCACGATATGACCGGTTGTGAGCTTTTTAAAATGGGCTAGGTCCTCAGGGAGGTGCCACGGAAGCGCGCCATCCTTCCCGATGACGCGCGCCTCATCCATCGCTACTATCGCCGATACGATGGGGGTCGACATATGAGCTAAACCGCGATGTCAAACTTAATACGCTCGTGCGGCTCATACCCTTCGAGCTTGAAATCCTCGAAGGAGAAGCCGAAGAGGTCCTTAACGTCTGGATTAATGTTCATAGTGGGCAACGGACGCGGTTCGCGCTCAAGCTGCAAACGCGCGCCTTCGATGTGATTCGCGTAGATGTGCACATCACCAAAGGTGTGCACGAACTCATGTGGTTTAAGACCAGTAACCTGAGCAACCATCATCAAGAGAAGCGAATAGCTTGCGATGTTGAAGGGAACTCCAAGCATAAGATCCGCTGACCTCTGGTAAAGCTGCAAGCTTAACCTGTCACCGGATACGTAGAACTGAAAGAGCGTATGGCACGCCGGGGGAGCGACATCCGGAAGATCCGCTGGATTAAACGCTATAACGACGATCCGTCGGCTCGACGGGTTGCTTTTGATCGTATCAATTGCTCGTTGAATCTGATCTACTCGTCCCCGAGGCCCCTCCCACGAACGCCACTGCTTACCGTACACGGGCCCGAGATCGCCGTTAACGTCGGCCCACTCATCCCAGATGGAGACCTTCTGATCTTTGAGATACTTAATGTTGGTATCTCCTTTAAGGAACCAGAGGAGCTCGTATATAATCGATTTTAGGTGAACCTTCTTCGTCGTAACAAGCGGAAACCGGTCCGCGAGGTTGAACCTCAGCTGACGACCAAACACCGAGTAGGTACCGACGCCGGTGCGATCAGGTCGAACAACGATACCATTTTTATCAACACCCTCTTCAGGCTTTCCGTTCTCAAGGATATCGCGAACAAGATCTAGGTATTGCTTCATAGTAACTAGCTATCAATAAACAATGACACTTCGGAGCATACTCGGGTCGCGGTCTCCACATCAAGAGTGGGCTCGAAGCAGCTAGACCGACGACAAACATAGATCGTTGGGTTATCCCCGAGGGCGTTCCGACTTTCAAGCATTTTCGGGATTTGCGAGCCTTTTTTAACCCAGATGACAGTAGTGAACGGCAGATACTTGGACCACACCTCAAAAACCTCAGCGGGCGGCCCCTCAGAGGGCTCCTGTACAACCACCGAACAGGTAGAGGCCCCCACCTGGCGAAGCAGCGCGCCCCTCATGGTGGACATGTAAAGCATCGGCAATCCGAAAGCCTCGGTGGGAGCGCCCAATTCCAACTCAGTCGCGCGCGACGCGAATGCTGAATCAGCAAGCACTTCCGAGAGAATTCTAAGATTATTGATACTAATCCCGTTCGGTGATGGTGTCGCTCCATCGACCCACTCACACATTTGAACGAGTAATCCCTTCGAAGCCGACGTTACATAGGCCCGCCTCTCGCCACTCCACAACCGAGAATCCTGCTCCCGTTGTAACGCGGCGGCACGTTCAAACCACACCCCGTCACCAGATGCTTCACCAAGCGCGAGATAGCCCTCAATAAGGAAGGCATAATCCTCAAGCACGGCATCAATTCCAGCCTCGCCCTTACAGAACCGCCGCTTAAGGCCACCCGCTACGAGGTTAGCCTCAATAAACGAAGCTGTCTTGATAGCGGCGTCGAGATATCGCGGCTTCCTGAGCACCTGGTAGCCACGGCAGAGCGCTGTAATCGTAAGTCCATTCCAGCCAGTAACGACCTTTTCATCCCGGTGTGGTCGGATACGTTTATCACGTTGAGTGAGGAGCGTCGTTCGGGCCACTTGAATCTCCATAGCCTCACTCTCTGCCCAACGAGCGGCATCAGTAATCATCGGGATAGATCGTCCGTGCTCAAAATTGCCCTCCGCGGTTATCCCATACAGAGAGGTAACCGCTTCCGCGGCATCATCTCCGAGACTCTCTCGAACTTCGCTCGGCGTCCAAGAGTAGTACTCACCCTCTCGATCTACCTCGCCCGCATCCTCCGCGGCATAGAAACCGCCCTCGGGGGCCATCATACGATCCACCAGATACGAAAGGGTGCGATCTGCCACAACCTTGAACATCTCGTTGCCACTCACCTTAAATCCTTCAAGGTAGATCGGCGCGAGCAACGCGTTGTCGTAGAGCATCTTCTCAAAATGCGGAATTCTCCACTCCGCGTCGACTGAGTAGCGATGAAACCCACCACCAATGTGATCGAAGAGCCCACCGCGCGCCATTGCCGAAAGAGTTTTTGACGTCGCCTCAAGGGCCGCAGCGTTCGCTTTACACGCGTGCGCCCGCATCAAGAAAGCTAGGGGCTGTGTCGGTGGAAACTTTGGCGCGCCACCAAACCCTCCATGATCTCGGTCGTAACGCTTAAAGAGCTGCTGCATTCCCAGTCCGAGCACGTTCACATCTATGGGCTGCCCAGAAGGATTCGGTCGTTTCGAATTCAAGAAGCGCGTCAGCTCGCCGCTCGATGTCAGCACCTTCGACCGATCCCCCTTCCACGCATCCGACATCGCCTTGAGAATTCCAATGAAATTCTCCTTGTAGAAGAAGGTGCCTCCCCAAAACGGTTGGCGCTCGGGTGTTAGGAAAACAGACATCGGCCACCCTCCGTGACCATGGATGCCCATCACCACCTCCATGTAGAGCTGATCCACATCAGGAAGCTCTTCGCGGTCAACCTTAATGCTCACAAAATGTTCATTCAGAACATCCGCCACCTCCTGCGTCTCAAAGGAATCCTTCTCCATTACGTGGCACCAGTAACAGGTCGAGTATCCAATGGAGAGAAACACCGGCTTATCCTCCGCCTTAGCTCGAGCGAACGCGTCGTCGCCCCATGGATGCCACCACACAGGGTTATCCTTATGCTGTACGAGATACGGGCTTATCTCGGATGAGAGGAGGTTCTTAGGTGCAGGGTTTTCAGGTGTAGGGTTCTTGGGTGCCATAGGGCAGAACGCTACCCTTTTCAGTGTCCATCGTCGACCGTTCCCCATCGCTTCTTTGGGCTTTTCGTGTTCAGTACAAAGCCGAGCTCAAGTCTCTTATGACTCTCATATTCCACACGCTCGGGGCTTAGGGTTTACTTCTCGGCTACGGCACAACTTGGCTCCACCAAGAGTGCGCTCGCCCGCTGACTACGCCACCACCCGTGTGCAATACAGCGCGTCAGGACCAACCGCTGCCACAAGGGCGTACGACAAAGAATCAGGATCCGTGAATACATCACGACACAATCGCTCTGCGACATCCGGGAGCTTCTCTAGAGGGAACCCCTCAGAACGAAGGGACTCGAGAGCTTCAAAGAGAAGGGTCTCGTTGAGTGAGGTCAGTGGCCGAGAGAACGCGCAGACTACGTCCTCGCCTTGAAGCTCTACCGACGCCAACTCAACATCCACTAAAGAATTCGATCCCACGAATGCGTATCTCCTGGTCGCGAAGTCATCGGGGAACTCATTTGCGTCTCCAACCTTATCACCCTCCCCCTCTGGCGTTTCAAAAAAGGGATACAGCTGATTTTTTCTGAAGAGATAGACACTGCCAAAACCCACACGACCAGTGGCGAGACGACCATCCTCAATGACCACCCCAAGGAGCGAGGCTGCCATTCGACCACCGGCCGAGAGCTTATGCCCGAAAGAGTACACTGAGGAATTGGCGGCACGAAAAGCCTCCTCGAGAGCTTTCACCACCTTCTCTTCACCCTTCGCAGCGCCACTTTGATCTGCAAAATACGTCTGTATCCCGGAGACAAAGTAATCAATCGCGAGTTTATAAGCGACCTGACTCCCCAGGCTTTCGCGCGCAGCTGACGAACCGGCGAATACAACACGCGAGGGGTGCACAAGGGGATTCAGCGCCACAAACGACGAAACGTCGTGCGCAGCCTTCTCCCCGCGAAACAGATGACAGTCGAGACGGGTAAGTCCCATGCGTCCAGCACTCCCAAACAGCGAGCACCTCACCCACAGTTGGGCCTACTACGGTACACTTCGCCGATGCTCCCATTAAATCGGCCCGGCAGGCCCTTCGCAATGGCTAATTTGACACCCTCTTTCGGAGCGCGCATCGCGCCCGGCAAGCCTTCGCACCAGGAGCATTTAACCCGTCATCACCACTCGCACTCTCCGGTTAAATGATCTAGGCTGTCGGGGGTATATTCTGGGGTTATAGAAGGGTTGAGCGCCACCAGCGCTCCGCCTAGCCGACGGATGTAACCCCCACTATAGTGACTGATCATCAAGCAAAAGGGCTGTATGAAGCGTCTCCTCTCAACAACTCTAGTCTCAGGCGCACTCCTCACCGCTGGTTTAGTAACGGCTCCATTGATCGGATGCTCCAAAAAAGAAGGTGAGGTCGCCACTTCTAAAGCGCTCACATCCCCCCTTCTAACCGACTCTCTTCTTAAAAAGCTTCCGTCCTCAACCGCCGGCTTCGTTATGTTCGACTTTGCGGGCGACGGATATCAAAAATTCAAAGACAGTCCATGGGGCAAAGATAGTCACGGACTAAGCGCAATAAAAGCTGCCGTTGACGAGATGAAGGCTCGTGGAAACGCCGACGAACAGGCACAGCTCGCTCAAGCCGTGCTCGACACAGCTCAAAAGCTTGGGCTCGTTTCAGCAGATGGCGCCTCTCAGGTAGACAAGGTTGTTTCGCGAAATGTGAGCTTCATCGAGGTGCTCAAGGATGAAGCCCTCCCCTTTAACGTCGCTTCCTTCGTCGAGGCGGCTCAAGGCGTGGACCTCACCGAGCGTATGCCCATTCTCAAAAAAGTCGCCGCCGATGCGGGGCTCAAGATAAGTGATGAGTCATTCGGCTCCGCGAAGGGCTTCTCCGCCGCGGTCGAAAGCGAAGAGGATGCCGAGGGGCCTCCTGTTACGTTGAACGTGGCTGCGACCAAAGGACTCTTGGGCGTATCCTTGACCAAAACAACTCTCCAAAAGCTCTTCTCAGACCAGGCCACAAAGACCATCGAGGAGCTACAAGCTCTTCCGGAATTCAAGAAGGTCGAAGAGTCCGTACGCGGCCCTGGAGCCCCTCTTTCGTTCGGATTCATCTCTCTCAAGAGGCTCTCTCCCCTCCTCGACACGATCGCGGAGGCGAGCGAAGACGCTCCCGACTTCAAGCCTAGCGATTCACCGCTCTCCGCGGTCGCGTTCAGCCAAGGCTTCTCTGGTCAGATGGTGACACTCGCATCGCTCGCCGTTTCTCCGACGAATGAAACTCAGAAGACGGTTGTCACAGCCTTTGAAAACTCCGCTCTCCCAGCGACAGCATTCAAAGTTCCGTCCGACACCGCGTTCTCGCTCTCACTTGACGCACGCGTGCTCGCCAAGCTTGAGACGGTTCTTGGAGCTCTGTCGGATCCATCGACCGCCATGGTCGTTCAACAACTAAAGAACATCCAAGGGCTAACGCTCGGCGTTCGTTCAAGCGAAGGTTCGTCCCCGATCCCGGATATCTTCATAGCACTCGAGTCAAATGCCCGCGAATCGGTAGCTTCGTCGGTGGAATCAGCGGTCGGCCTTGGCATGATGGCGACGGGACAACCCCTCCAATGGCAGACAAAGGAGATCTCTGGAAGCCCGACAAAGTACTTCACGACGATGATCGGCGCAGGCGCGTACGTCAGCTCTCCGAAGAATTCAAACACCCTGCTCATCGCGAGCTCGGAGCGACTCATTCGCGATACCGTGTCGTCAAACGCGGGGGGGAGTGGTTCGCTTGAGAATTCGATGCCTAATGGCCTTCGTGAGCGCATGGCGCCGAGCACCGTAGGTTCGCTGTACCTTAACTTTGTTCAGCTCGGTAATGTGATGGACTCGGTGAAGGGCACACTCGCGATGATTATGGGCCCAACGGACGACATCGATAAGGCGCTCGACTCTGCGAAGCTCAAAAAACTCGGCGTTGGATTCGGAAGCCTCTCGTATGCGGATGGCGTGTTCAGAGTACAATCAACATTCGAGCGAAGCGACCCAGCTAAATAGCATCCCCCGGTCCTGCGCGGCGCTTTTTGGATTAAAAGAGAAGCGCCGCTGCTTATTTCCTCATCCTAAAGGACAGTCGTAAAGACGCCTACTATTTTGGGGACAACATGACTACCCTTGCACAAGTTATTGAAATCGCCAGCAGACTCGACCATCTCGCTACGTGCGCTGAGTGGATAGCTCGTGAGACTGTACATACCGATAACTCAATCTCGCAAACTGGAACCCTTATTTCAGTACTCACCGAGGATATTCGCGAGAAGGTTACCGCTTTGGTATCTGAGCTTGAACAGATACAAGAGCTCGGAGGCTCTCACTAAGATCAGGCGGTTAGATCACTTGGCACACGGATGGGCCTTCAGGTGATCGAACGAAGCTTGTAAGACAATCAGGTATTTACACGATTACCTGATTCACTTAGGCCCGGTTTCCAGATATGAGATCAGTTCACGCTGACTCGTATGACGTAAGGGAATCATGGGCCACGCAGTACTCAAGAACACTGAAAACACCCCCTCGCCCGTACGAGCGTTCACGCTCATTCAGGGAGGGCGGTTCGCATCCGCCGCAGCCAGGGCGTCCATCCCCTCAGAAATCGTAGCTCTCGGCCTTATCCTCGCCCTCCTGCAAGTGTTTGATGGCGTTCTGACCGCCGTAGGGATGTCCCACTTTGGAACATCCATGGAGGGAAACCTCCTTCTTCGCTCCCTCATGGGGGTTATCGGTTATATTCCCGCGCTGGTTTTGGTCAAAGGTGCCTCAATCCTCCTGATAGGAGCCCTCTGCCTTCAAGCATCCAAGGTGCGATGGTTGAAGTCCGCCTTTATAGGGGTAATCGCCCTGTATGTAGTCATGGCAGTTATTCCGTGGACCTACATCCTTCTCCTTGAGTTCTTGGCCTAATTGCCCGCCCGAATCCACTGACTCGAAAGATTCCCTCGAATTTGCTACCCTTACGTGGTGAAGGGTCAGGACACCTCACAATAACGGTAAGGAATTCCCATGAGAGTCACAAAATGGGGAGAGTGCGGAATACTCTGTTCCCTCTATCTCGCAGAGCGCTATGGAGCCCCACCGGTCGGGGCGGCAGAGATCGCAGAGACTCAGGGATTGGATCTTCCCTATACGCAGCAGATCCTTCAAAAGCTCCGAAAGGGAGAAGTCATTGAAAGCGCCCGAGGACCGAAGGGCGGCTATACACTTCAACGAAAGCCCGATGAGATAACTCTTAAGGACATCCTCTACGCGGTAGAGGGGGACACATTCCAAATCATCTGCGACCACCATCCCCTTCATCCAGATGCTCTGCATCCAACCCTGTGCGCGACGAGAGAATCGTGCGGGCTTCATGGCGTCTGGCAAGATCTCCGTGCGGCGATCGACAAGCTTCTTGAAGAGCGAACCTTGGCGGACCTCCTAAAAAAGAACGTACTTCCAAATCCACTCGTACAGCTAGGCGCAAACCGGTCAGAGTAACGTGGACTTTAGCCATCTCTAATAAAACAGCCTTGCCTATTACTTCATGGCTTCAAGGATCCGAGATCGGATAGCTCGAGCTGAATTAAACTCTTCATTCTCCTCGCCTGGGCGCGTAAGTGGAATTTTCACGACGCGATCGCTACCTTTTACAACGTGCAATTCAACCGGCAGGGAGTGCACGCCACCAAGCGCTATGCGCCGGTCTCCAAGGTTTACCGAAACCCGACCTCGAAACGATGGGTCCTCAACCGTCACGGTCGGAATCACACCATAGAGCAGCACGAGCGGCGCGGTTCCAGTGCCCTTACCGCACTCTAGCCGCACACTCGTTTCGTCTTCCCCGGCAGACCTAGTCATATCGATTACCGGAGACCCAAAGAGCTGAGCCGAGAGACTGCGGATGTGACCAACCTTAATGAGAGCTCCGTTTGAAGAGTGAATTTCAAGGCTATCCGATGAGAGAGTAAGCCCTTCCCGCTCTGCCGGAGTCGCCGCCCTGGTGATGAGTGCGAGATCTCCCTGTGGAACAGTTTGAGAGCTCGGCGTCTGAAATTTTGAGAAGTCCGGCTCCATAATAAGAACTTCGGGCGAGTTGTTTTCCTCAAGCCGGGGAGCAAACTTCGCGTACGAGAGCGTGACACCGCTCTTATTGAAAAGAAATATAGAGCTCCTCGACGGACCAGCGCCCCGTGAATCGTATCCGAACGAGCCCACCGACACCTCCCCACTCTCAGCGCGCGCTTCACGAATAAGGAGCCCAGGGCTCTCAAGTTTTGCCCATGCTTTCAGAAACTCGGGTATCTTTTCCGTAGGAATTAAATCTCGAATGGTGAGCGGCGGCGCCTCACGAAGGAGCTTATTGGTGGCGGCTATCTTCTCCTCGATCGGTCCAAGGAGCTCCCTCTCGGTACTCTCAAGCTGCGCGGATAAGTCTTTCGCCTCCTCCAGATGGTGCCTCTGCAAAGCGATCACGCACGCATCGTTTGACAATACTTCACGCACTGTATCGAGACGCTTTTGAAGCTCGCGAACGGCAGCCTGCCTCTCCTCCTCGGTTTTTAACTCGCGAGCGACGGAAGGATCCCTTAAGATTCGCTCGATTGAAGTCGCGAGCTTGCGCTCCTCTTCAAGCCCCGGCCGCAACTCTCCCTCTAGGTATTCAATTCGGCGCTCAATCGCGACGACATCACTCTTTTTGGTTATCTCGTCGCGTCTCCTTTCAAGGGTAACAACGTCCTCCCGTAAATCCTCCTGCACCGCTTTTTTGAAGATCTCCTCCCGTGAGAATGAAGAGAACTGCGCGACGAGATCGAGACGAGGAGAGGGCTCTCTCTTGCCGTTCTGAAGCCGATAGGTGAGAAATGCCAGATCGAGTCCGAGCTGTTCCTCACTACCACGGAACGCTCTATCGTTCGCATACTGCTCCTCAGTTCGTGAAAGGGAGTCGTTAAAAGCAGCTCTCAAGAGCCTCTGCTCACGCTGAGCAGTCACTGAGGCCGCAGCGTAATCCTCCGCTTTTTTCACTAGAGCAGGGGGCGGTGGCGTGTTCTGTGGTGGTGGAAGTTGCATACGGCGATCCTTGGCACTAAGTATACCGGTTGGATGCGTTATGAGCCTATTAGTCGTCGGCGTGCGCTATCACAGGAAACCCGCTAAAAAGCCCTAGAAATTCACAACGTAAAGCGTCATACCTTCAGCCGCTCGCGTGCCTGTCCCCCGGGACGCGCCAACCAGGGCCCTCACTCTTTCTTCTCGCCCAAAGATGGAATGAAGCTGTACTTAAACAAACGCGACTCTCCACCACGCCGGATCTCCACCGTCGCGTTATCAAGGCCGGTCATCAGTTGAACAAATGCCGGAAACTGCTCTGGCCTCTTAACAAGAAATCTATCGGCCGCAACGATGATATCAGAGCTCTCTAGTCCAAGGAGCGCGTAGGCGCTCTCTGGCTTCACATCGAAGATCCTATATTCGTACGACTGTCGCGACGACACGCTCTGATACACAGGCACTAATCGTACCGCGTTATCTTTAGCGCTCCCTAATGCTTCTTGGAGATCTCGCCTCTGAATTGAGTACGTAACCACCTTGAGAGGAGGTGGAACCGGACGGATATCATCGATGTACTTCGGCTCAGAAGGCCTCGATACACCGCACCCCGAAACGACGAGAACCATAAGCGCCGCGACTAGACCTCGAAGAACCATCATACAAGCTCCTACGCACCTACATCGTTTACTTCACAAAACTGCGAGACCGAGCATTGATCCATTCGATGATATCGGGACCGCTCCGCTACCACGATCGACCGTATCTGCGAGTACGTGTCTTCGAGATCGTGATTCAAAACTAAATAATCTATCTTACCGGGCTCCTCGCTCAACTTTCGAAGCGCGGCGTACTCCTCTCTCGCTGTAGCGAACCGTCGTTGAAGCTCGTGAGGATCCACGGTACCGCGTCCCATTAGGCGCGACTTTAGAGCTTCAAAGCTCGGAGGCACAAGAAAGACTGAAACCGTATTATCGGGAAACGACCGCTTAAGTGACATCGCGCCTCGAATATCGATCTGAAAGAGAAGGTCTACACCGCAATCGATACCATTGTGCAAGTTCGACAGGAGCGTGCCGTAGAGATTTCCATGCGTCTCCTCCCATTCGAAGAAGTCACCTGTATCTCTTCGAGCGATAAACTCATCGCGACTCACAAAATGATAGCTCTTTCCCGGAACTTCATTCGCGCGTGGCGCGCGTGAGGTCACCGAAATTGAATAGTGGAGATCCTTCGCGAACTCATTAACCAATCGTCCGCAAAAAGTAGATTTACCACTCCCAGTTGGACCGATGATAACAAAGAGAATACCTTTTCGCTTTAATTGGCGATCCATATACTACTCGACGTTTTGTACCTGTTCTCGAATCCTCTCCAACTCGGCTTTCGCCTCCACGACAAGACCCTGCACGTTCGCGTCCTGAGCCTTTGAGCCTATCGTGTTTATCTCTCGCCCTACCTCTTGCACTAAGAAATCAAGCTTTCTTCCAACCCCATCAGGCTCACCCCTCATCGTCTGTGTGAGCCTTTCTAGGTGAATACCGAGGCGCGACAACTCCTCCGCCACGTCAATACGATCCGCGAGGAACGCAACTTCGACCGCCAAGCGCTCACTATCTATCGTAATCTCTTGGGCTAATCCCTTGAGACGTTCCATGAGTCGCTCACGCAAGCGAGCGGGACTCCCATCAGCGAGCTGAGCGATCTCTTTGCCATACGTTGCGAGCGTACTTACTCGTGACGTTAAATCTGATACGAGCGCGGCACCTTCGGCCTCTCTCATAACGGCGAGCGCCTCACTGCACTCCTCGACACCCCTTAGAAGCGCCGCTATCTCAGCCTCCGAGATCTCGACGTCCTCGACTTCATCGCCGGCGCGCAACAACACCTGTCCGATATAGGACCCGAGAGAATCCTGACTAACGCCGTAACGTCGACAAGCCGCGCCATACATCTGCACGTACCTATCCAAGCTCTGCGGGAGAGCGTCCCCACTCCCTACTTCAGGCTCAAGAACTCGGCGCGTAATCGAGAGCTCTATCCGTCCCCGCCTGTGCAGCTTTTGAAAGATCGCCTTAATGTCTCGCTCGCACGCGTTGTAGCGACGAGGTCCCTTTACCACAACATCAAGGAATCGGTGATTGACAGATCGAGCTTCGAGATCAACTTCACAGCCATTGCCGCCGAAAGAGACCCGAGCAAAACCGGTCATACTGCGAACGGGGATAGCGGTACGCTTGGGTGACATCTCTTACGCCTCTCCCCAACGCGATACGTGAGCTCTAAGCCGTTCAATGTCAACGGCGACCGTGCCCACTTCAGACACAACGATTCCAGCGGCGATATTCGCGAGCACACCAGCCGTCGTTGGAGAGCTACCTACAGCCAGCGCCGCGGTAAAAAGGGCCGTCACCGTATCACCAGCTCCACTCACATCGAATACCTCTTGAGCCATGGTCTCAAGGTGCACCCCCTTCTCTTCGCCAGCTTGCTTCACGATCATGCCGTCCTCTCCGAGGGTCACAACCATCATCTCAGAGTTCCAACGCTTCATCAGGATATCAGCGGCGTCGAAAGCATCCTGAACAGAGGAGATACTCTTACCGGTGGCAGTCTCAGCCTCTTTCCGATTCGGTTTCGCGACGCTCATCGATCGATAATTGCTGTAGTTTGTGCCATGAGGATCAACAAAGAGGGGGCGACCAGAGAGCCCGAGACGGTGATCCGTCGAGGCGGCATGGAGGAAATCAAGCACGCTCTGCGACACGGCGCCCTTTCCATAATCAGAGAGGATCACCGCTCGATTCTTCTCGATACGCGCCTCAAGGGCAGCACACATCCTCTTACACGCCTCAGGAGAGTCCCCGCCCTTCTTCTCGCGATCGATTCGCACGATCTGTTGGGAGTGCGCGATCACTCGGGTCTTCACCGTCGTTGGACGACCGGTATCAACGACGATGCCAGCCGTATCCGCGCCGATCTCTTTAAAGAGCTGCAAAAGGCCAAGACCATCTTCGTCGTTGCCAATGAGTCCAACCACGGTCGGCTTCGCTCCGATCGTAGCGAGGTTTCGGACCACGTTTCCAGCTCCTCCGAGCCGGTCCTCTGTCTTGAGAACCTCAACCACGGGAACTGGCGCTTCAGGGGAGATTCTATCAACCCTCCCCCACACATATCGATCAAGGATGAGATCGCCCACCACCAAGATCGGAGTTGAAACGATCTTATCAAGCGTAGACAAGAGCTGTTCTTTTTTTACGAGTGCCATGGGTTGGTTATATCAGGGGACCCAGGTTGGCGCTACATCGGGAAAACGGCCTTTTAGGAGAAGTGGGACCCCCTAACAGGGTGGTGAAAAATGATTTCCTGTTGCGCATTTCGCTCGTTGGACTGCAACTTCGTTGGAGCCCACGAAAAAATCCTCAGCGTATCTCAGAGGATACGCCTCCGGTTTTTTCGCAATCTCCGCCTCGTTTCGTCTCAAC
>CAIXKI010000048.1 GCA_903920005.1 uncultured delta proteobacterium | reverse complement strand
GCGAGGCCGCCGGCCCTCCATTTGTTCCCGCGATAATTTTGCGATTTGCCTGAACCCACGACTATCGCACCTGGAGGGCCGGCGGCCTCGCCGGCTTGTCGGAGCCCTTCCTCCATAGGTTGAAAACACCAGGGGGATGAGGTGCCAGAAAATCATTGCCACAACAGCACTTCTCCAGGAACATATCGGCATGGACTATGTGAACTTCGTATACGGTGAGACGTCGATAAAATTCGAGTGTTTCAAAAACGACAATACCGTTAAGCACGTGACGGGTATCCTCTCAGGTGAGACGTATAAGCACGTCCCATTTGTACCTAATGTTAAAACGGTGCTCGATATCGGAGCGAATATAGGCGCGACTTCAACCCTATTCTCGTGTTGGTACCCTACGGCGACTATCTTCTCAATAGAGCCACAGAGGGCACCGTACGAGATGCTCGTTCGAAATTCGCAACGCAATCCAAACGCGAAATGTTTTAATTTCGGACTCTTCAATTCCGATAAACGCGTTCCCCTCTATCACTCGTGGGCAGATACTGGCACCGCGTCGATCGGAAAGAGTTTTCTTAATACCGCTGATAATGAGGAGATAGAGCTGCGTGATGCTACGACATTCCTTCGTGAGCAGCAGATTGAGACGATCGACGTCCTGAAGATCGACACCGAGGGGTGTGAAACTCAAATCCTTTCGTCGATTCGAGATAAGATTCCACAGATATGGGTTATCTATCTTGAGTATCACAGCGAAGAGGACCGTCGTCTTATAGATGCGATGCTTGCCCCCACCCACGTAATGCTCAGGGCTAAGGTTGAAAAAGCGCACTGTGGCGAGCTGCACTACGTTCGTTCGGATTTAGGCCAGTTTTGGCAAGAGCTTCACATCCACCGTATTCAGACCCACGAGTAATCTAAAGCTAGGTAACCCATCGTGTAATCGCCGAGTTAAGGTTCCTCCGGATACCTGAGCGGCCGTATTGACGATCCTTCGCCGAGTCGTTATTCTCCCGGCGACTCTTATCCAGAGAGGCAGAGGGACCGGCCCGATGAAGCCTCGGCAGCCTGAGTAAAAACTCAAGGTGCCAATTCCGGCAGACGCGTTTGCTTAGTGATGAGCTTACCGCATTCTGGAAGATGAGAGAAACCGTGCCACTTTCTGTGGTTCCCGCGTTTATCCTCCATCTTCAAGATATCGGTACTACGTTGAAAACGTGAATCGCGTCAGACGATAACTGTGGATTTCGAGTCACTTTTGAAGGTGATTCATGGACATTGTTCAAGAAATAAAAAGTGACGAACCTATGGCGTCTGGTTGTCCATTGAGGCAATCGCAAGACGTTCGAGAGCTGGTGCCGCCCAAGCGAGGCTTCATCGTTGAATATGCGACCGATCCCCTTCGGCAGTACGTAGAAGACCTCCCGCGGCAGATCCGCGACCTTAACACGAGAGTCGCTGAGCCGATCGCTCCGACCACATCAACAACGCATGGCGCGAAGACCTTAGCGGATTTCGCCGCTCTTAAAGAGCGAGAGGCGACCGGTACGTTACGACCAGACGAAGCGGAGTATTTTCGATACGGAACCCCTATTACTCGACGATTAGAAGCTCGACTCGCTGCCCTTGAAGGAGGAGAGGCATCGGTGGTTTTCCGAAGCGGAATGGCGGCTATCAGCTCCGTTATAGATTCCGTACTGCCGCTTACAGGCGAGGTTGGCCACATCATCGTAGGCACTGAGGGATACCGACAAACTCGCAACATCCTGGAGCGCATGGTCAAGCGAAAACAGGTAGAGTTGACCGTCATTCCGATGGACGGATTTACCGAGGTTTATAAACATCTCAAGCCGAATACAGTTGCGGTGTTTTACGAGAGTATCTCGAATCCCTACCTTCGCGTGATCGATGTACAGGATGTAAAAGCGCAGATCGTCGCGGCAGGTTCGAAGGCACTTAATATTGTCGATCACACGTTTGCCAGTCCGATCAATCAGAAGCCGCTTGAGCTTGGAGCAGATATCGTTGTGCCGTCGCTGACGAAATACATGAGTGGTAATAATCAAGTGGGAGCTGGCGCTGTTATTGGGCGTGCGGATCTCGTCGCGCGCGTAAAAGAGGTTCGTGGTCAGGTTGGAAATATCGCGCACGATATCGACTGTCTCGGTGTTGAGGTTGGTCTGGAGACTCTCAATGAGCGTGTAGAGCGAGCAAATGCAAATGGAGTTCACGTCGCTAATCTTCTAACGCGTAATCCGAATGTGCTTGAGGTATGGTATCCAGGACATCCTACCCACACCGACTACAAGACGGCTCAGGCGCAGATGAGTGGATTCGGAGGAGTGATATCCTTTCGAATTAGAGCGCGGGATTTCCATGATATCGCCGCATTCACGGACGCGTTTATAGCGGCGTCCTCAACGGGGACTTACATCGCTCCATCGTTTGGAGGGGATCAGCCGCTCTTGTCGGTGGTCGCGATAGTTTCTCATTTCAGCCAGACACCCGCGGAGCGAGCGGCTCGCGGGATTCCGGACGACCTTCTGCGTCTCTCTGTAGGGACTGGCTCGCCACAAAACCTTACGGAAGCGTTTCAGAGGGGGTTCTCTGCATTAGAGGCGCGCATGGGGTGTATATAGAGGGTGGTGAAAAAAGGTTTCGTCGTGAGTATTTTGAGATATGCGGCGGAACGGGGTGGAGGTG
>CAIXKI010000047.1 GCA_903920005.1 uncultured delta proteobacterium | reverse complement strand
CCTACAAAGCGTCCCCGCTGAGCCCGTAGCAGGCACTCCGCCTCCAGTGCAACAACCGCTGATTCCTGAACTACCGCTAGATACTTTGACTGTGCCTGCTTCGCCCGCGCAGCCCGCTCCGCTGGAACCCAATGATTCCCCCGATACAACCTCAGAGCGGCCCACAACGCTCGTGCCTGCAAAGGAACCATCCATTACTCTTAAAGACATGCCGATCGACGTCGCATCCCTCGGCCAGGTTGCTTTGATCGCGTATGGGGCATGGCAATTCGTTAGACACCGATTCAACTCTCTCAACTTTTTTAGAAATGCCGTGAGACTTCACGTTGAGGACCTAGGGGTGCCAGAACGTGGGCCATACTACTGGACGGGAAACGTTCCCACCGACGTCAAAGTCAAACAATTGATCCGTGACCAAAAATCGCCGGACAATAAAAATCCCCGGGACAAGAATCATCCGATACTTATCTCAGGCCCAAAGGAAGTAGGGATGTTTTTTATTGCTAAAGCGCTTGCAGCGGAGCTTGATAGGCCTCTGCTCAAGATCGATTGCGGAGCACTAGCCAACAGCCACGGCAAGCTCCCGGCTGGCCTCGTATCTTTCATTGCGTGGCGGGTAGCGCAAGCCAGCTGGCGTCATGGCGCTCGAGAGGTGGTACTGGTCCTCGATGGACTGGAACGTCTTGCCTGTGCTCAACAAGATGAGTTTATCAACAAACTAAAGCAATCACTCGCCGACCCAACCAGCCGTCTCCGCAGCTCCGCTCTTGTGGTGGGGATTAGTTACTCTGAGAGGGAGATGGCCTGCTCTTCACCTCAAGCAGACCTCCTTGCGGGATTGAAGAAAACCTTTAGTAGCCCACTTCCCGCTACGCCGCCTGAAACAGCAGCCGAGCGCTTTGATCTCCTCTCGTGCAGGATACACGGCTTCATCACCTACCAAACCAGCTGGTCAGGGCATCAATTCTCCCACGAGGACACGACATTTCTTCGAGCAATAGCACACTCCCTACCGGAGGTCGCCATCAACGATACGGTCACAAAACTGGCCTGCGCCGTAACGGAGGCCTCGATCAACGCAAAGCAGCCAATCTCGGGAGATCACTTCAAGAATCTGGTTCTCGACGAAGCTCTCAATGCAGTAATGGGTCCGCGGCTTGAAAGAATATCAAACGCTGAAACGACCACCCGAGACGCTCGTGCAGTCATCTGTGAGGCGTTTGTAGCACGTTCACTTGGCGCAACAATCATGGCCATCGGAGTTCAAGCTCGGAGCGACAAGTCATACGTATGCCGAGATCGCGTTGACGCCCAAAACCAAACTCTAGAGGATATTCTTAAAGAAGCGATCGCGTTAGAGGCGCGCAAGCTAAGCTACTCCTATCGGCAAACTTCTGAACACGCCTCTATAGAAGGTCCTCAAAGCGACATATTGGAACTCAATACCAAATTAGGAAAGTTGATCGGTGCGGCGACCGAGTTTATCGGTGCATCGGGAGGGGTTGCTACCAACCGCTCTCCAGTCGAGATAAAGGAATCCGTTGTAAATTGCATACAGGACACGGTCGATACAATGCTTAAGATCCTGTTTAGCAAAAGTAATCTACCCGCATTTACTACGCTTCTGAACGAGTTAGCACCTAAAGGAAGCGGCCAGGCTCCGGTTGAACTCAAGAACGGCGCCTTAGAAAGATACCTCAACGCATTTAAGTTCGACAGAGCGGAAAAAGTGGCGAAGCTCTTAATCCGGAAGAGCCCCAAGTATTTCTCTCAGAGACCGCGCGGTAAAAATCCGAGCACCGTATGATTTAAACTCTCACCGATAACCCTATTAGATTGAGCCGACTACCTCGATTCTCTTGCCGCTCGTTAGTATACGACGTTGCTGATTATATGTTTTTAAAACATATACATTACGCTTTCAGCTCAGCAGTTGCGGGGGCAAAGGGTGCCTAACCCCACGGATTCGGCTAAAGAGCGTGGTGCTTTTCAAGCATACCAACCTCCGAACTCTTTGCGCGCGGTCTATGAGAGAGATAGCTGGGAAATAGCTGAGAGGTAAGGCAGGCGATCAGAAGCACCGCTGTCTACAAAATCCCATAACGGGCGAGCTCTCCTCGACACAGCGGAAACCGCTAAAAGTCTGCTCCTTCCGTTTGTCATGCCCGCGATTGAGTAGGAGCCTGGGGACCGGGCTGTGCGAGTGGAGGTCTGCTCTAGTTCTCTTAGTCGGTAAAATCAACACCCTTCAATTACACAGCTCCAGCGCAGAACCATAAACCATCTGTGTGGTCTGTATTCTCAGGCGTAACGCCTCAGAATACAGACCTACAACAAATGGTGTTAACCATCGGAAGTAGGTCTGTAAACTCGAACACTAGAATGACGGAGTCATTGCAGTGTCCTCATGACAACTAGGCCTTCGGTTCGGAAGCAAGAGCGTTCGCTTCCGGCTTGGAGGTGACAGTAGTCGGTTCGAGCTTGGTGGAGATCTTCTCGGACAGAGTCAGTCCGATCAGAGACTCCACCAGATTGCCACCACTTCCACCAGCGACCTGGGGAACGATGGGGACACTCGAATCGGCCAACGCGCGCGCGATGTTGAGTCGCGCGGTGTTGTCACCACCCAGAGCCGCAACCTGGGCCTGGTATCCCGCAGCGCGAGCAAGGCCTTCGGCCTCGAGCGCCGCTGCAGCAGCGAGTCCGGTTTCCCGGGTGTACGCCGCTTCACCAGCCGCCTGAGCCTTGCGGGCCTCGGCGTTGTGGGTCTCGATATCCACACCGACACTCGCCTTGACGAGGTCGGCCTGCATATCGGCCTGTCCACGGGCCTGCTCCACAGACTTGCGCACCTCTTCGGCCTTGCGATTGGCCTCGTAGGTGGCGATCTGTTGGTTGGAGATCTCGCGCTCCTTCAGAACCTTGGTGAGTTCCGCGGGGAGCTTGACGTCCTGGATGAGGACGCCGACGGTCTCCATCTCGTACATCTGGAGGAGAGCACGAACGTGAGCCTCGGCCTCCTCCTGCACCTGACCACGTTGCACTATGAACTGCACGGCTTGCATGCCCTGCAGCTTGTTCCGGAAGTGATTGCCAACAGCTCCTTGCATGAGCTCGTTGACAAGGTTCTCCATGGATCCGACTCGGGCGATCACCCGCGCGGCCATGGTATCCGGAACGTGCAACTGGACCTGGAGATCGATGCTGAAGTCGAAGCCTTCCTGACTCTTCGCATCGATGGGCTTCAGGTCCTTGTCGAGGTTGTGAGCCGCACTAGAGTAGTCAGCCCAATTCAACGTGAGGATGTGGGTCGGGACGATCACAGCCGAGTAGACATGCGGATTGACCGCATACTTCCCGGTGCGAAGCGCCTCCTGCCACAAACCGCGGTGACCGGGCCGAACGATACTCCCGTGTTTGAAAGCAGGGCCGGAGGTGTCCTCGGTGGGAAGTCCGATGTAGGACTTCATCACCGCCACCTCGCCCTGCTCCACACACAGCATCTGCGTGATCTCGAGCCTCACGCAGAACGGATTGAACGTGTAACTCCCGTACAGGACGGGGTCATGCTGCAATCCGATCCGACCACCAGCGTCGAGAAACGCCTGGTAGTCCTGATACGAGTTGTGACGCTCGTTCGACGTGTTGAGTATCATCTCGATGAGCTTTGCGTCCGGAGCGCTAGCCTTGATCCCTTCCTCGACATCGGCGAATCCGCCGATGCGCGAAGCAATCGCGCCGTGTTCCGGGGGCGGCCCTTCGAGCGTCGTCACGATCCCACAGACGTCTTTTCCTGCTGTGGGCGTGATGACTTTCACGCAGAGATCCTCGTCCCTGACGCTCTTAGTCAACTCCTCGGTCTCCCTTGAGAGGGGAGTACCGAATCGCTGACCCCGAGTCAGAACGACGAAAGCCACGGGGTGCATCGGCAGCAGAGTGCCCGGCTGCAAGACCGGCCTCTGGACACCCTTCTGGCCACCCTTCTCAACGAACGTTCGGAGGTCGGCAAAGTTGCCGAACTCCTTCTTGTACGTCGCGGTCTTGGCACCGATCGCTGTGGACTGCCCCACCTGCGCGAACACCACCCCGATCCCTCCGGCAGGGATCTGAACCCAGGGCTTTTTTGTGACCGCGAAGATCGGCCACAGTTTGAACCTCAGGCCTGGCATCAAGAGCTCGCTCTGATACCCTGCCTCGCCCTTGAAGGCGATCGGGTTGTCGTCGGAAAGCTTCCTTCCCAACCTTTTGAGCACCAGCCCGACCTGCGTCGGACCGATCAGGTGCAAGCTCATGAAGACCACGAACATCACGGACAGACCGACCACCGCTCCGGCAATGAGCAAAGGCGACATAATGGATCCTTCACTGAAGAAATCGATCCTAGTTGTTTAGTCCGCAACGCACGGAACAACATAGGACACGCACTCTGTTTCCCAGGACGTTTCGTACCATACGAAAGCTCTTCCAAGTTTCCTGGATGAAACCTTCGCCACTCTCTGATTACGAGTAGCCAAGGTTTCATCCAGAGCTCAACTTTGAAGAATTGAAATGTTTTCAGACAAAAAAATTAAGACTGAAACTGTATAATTGAAGTGCTAAGGCATACGTATGCCTTACAAGAAATCTTCTACCCATATAACGATGTAGTTCGGTAATTTTACTGGCGGCTCCACACGTAAGCAAAAAAATCGTATTGTTCGGGGTCTTTTCTCAGTTATTTCACTCGGGGGTACACGTTGTGCTGTCGCCGCTCGTTGATACTATTAAGTAAAAAATTCGTTATTCTCATTCGGGATTGCCAGGTTTCATTTGACAGGACCCCTCAATTTTCCACCTAAAGGAGAAATGCGGAGGACCTGCACCAGGTATCTGTCCCAACGCCAAGTATTTCTCTCAGAGACCGCGCGGTAAAAATCCGAGCACCGTATGATTTAAACTCTCACCGATAACCCTATTAGATTGAGCCGACTACCTCGATTCTCTTGCCGCTCGTTAGT
>CAIXKI010000046.1 GCA_903920005.1 uncultured delta proteobacterium | reverse complement strand
GTATCAGACAATTCGCGTTCATGACCTTCGTAGCCGCTCTACTTTCCGCGGGGGTAGCTGTCGGCGAGGCGCGCGGGCCAGCGGCTCCTTGGGCAAAATCATGTCAGTTCTATCACAAAGGGACACAGTTCGTTAAGGAGTCGGCCAAGTTCTGCCTCCAACAACATGACCAGAGGGGATGTCAGTCCCGAGCGCGGGTGTATTTCGACGCCTGTCACTACGGGGGCAATTTTCAGAAGATGTCCGCTCGAGCTCGCGCGCGGATGCTTTTGGTGATAGCTCTTTCGTCGTTAAGACCCGTGCGCAATCTGAACCTCTAAGATACCATCAGAAATCTCGAAGAGGGGAAGAATATGAAGATGAATAGTTTGGAGATGTTTTTCGCGCTTTCCATTTGTATGGTCTGCTTTGGTTGTGCCGGACACGCAGCCCCGCAAGACCCTACAAAGATGCCTACGACCTTTCAGGAGTGCGTAGACCAAGGGGGAAAGATCTTGAAGAGCTATCCAGCGCAGTGTGTGGCGCCTAATGGTATCCGTTTCTTTCAGGATGAGTTTCAACCCAAGGGGCAGGATGGAGTGGCCTGTAAGGATCTCTGCGGCAATGGCAAGTGCGACGAGATAGTTTGCATGGCCGTGGGGTGCCCATGTCCCGAAACGGCAATCTCGTGCCCGAAAGATTGCGCTGGGGAATAATCAATTCTCTACCGGGGTGGTGGGCTCAGTGGCTTCTAACAGCCTCGTGGCCTTAATCGGCGCATAGGCGTTCAAGAGGCTGGTGGAGTTGTAGAGTTTAGAGTCTCCGTGTTGCGATCGGTGGTCTGGTTAGTTCCAGGCTTTGCTTACCCTTTGGTAGGATGCGCAGCCTCCACGGAGGCCACGAAGCGCTTCGTCAGCGATATTCTTGACCTCGTCTGTGGACATACCCAATTCTTCAGATATCTCTTCCAGGGTCGCGGGAGGTTCTCCGGTGGGAGGAAAGAGAGCCGTCAGAACAGCTGACTCTAATTTTCCCAGCGTGTCCACGGCGGCTATGACGCGCGAGGGAGCTTCCTCAGGTCTCTTGAGAGGGGGAGCCGCTGGCTCCTCAAAAGGTTTCTTTGGGTCTAAGAACGCGTCGAGGCCTGGCTCGTTTGTTACAAGCTTCATTGATGGTCTCTTCGTTGTTTTGGATTTTTGAGGTGAAGGGGACGATGATCTCTGATTAAGATCTTGTTGGTCACTTATTTGGGTCCGTCGTAACGACGCTTTCTGCCGAAGCCCCATTCTCGTCCAAGCCTCACTTACAGCTTTCCTTCACAGTACAACCCGCTTCGGTAAGAAGTCAAACGACCGGCCTCGAAATATTTTTGCCAACACAGGGCTCTTTCGTAATCATTCAAGCTAACTAGGTCTAGAATCGCTAGGCCTGCCAAGGAAGCAAGAAAAGTCATCTGAATCCCGCCCGAGGGATAGCTTGCAGGTATGGGAAGTTAGTAAGGGGCCGCTAACCTTAACAAATTTTACGGGTTGTTCCCCCCTACCTAACTTAGATATGAAAGGGTGGGAGTCCTATGTATTTTCAACACATCGCGTGGGTGTTTTGGGGCGTAGGCCCTTCGAGTGCCATTTCTCCACGTGTCGATCCGCGGAGCGGAATTCATTTTTGCGAGACTCATGCAGCCTTTCTCATCCGACGATAGCCGAAAGCTTCTACACAAATTCACTCGCCGAGCTCGACGTTGTCTCGTTGAGGAACGTGGAATTTCTTGTGAGGAGGCTCGTGCTACATACTTTGCGTGGTTATTGTTTTTCTGCGCGCAGGGGCTCTCATGTCGTCGTGATTCAACAGATCGTGAGTACGAGATCGTGTTGCGGTCACTTGAGCAGGTGGTGCCTTTTACGGAAACTCGCTTCGGTAACGAGTCTCCCTGTTGGGAGAGCAAAGATCTAGTTAACGGTATCAGAGAGATTGTTGAGCAAGATCCGTTGTTGATCGGGTGGGCATATCAGTTTTGGAACGAGGATGAGCGTGACGCGAGTTCTTGGGCAATCAGCCGGAAGGAGACAAAGTTGGAGGAGTCGAGCGCGCTAGCGCCATCTACCCAACTTTTTACTGAGTCTTACATGACGGAGTATATCTCTCGTCGTTGTCTTTCGCTCGTCGGTGCCTCTGATACACAAGGAGGTCTTGATATCCTTGACCCCGCCTGCGGGACGGGGCACTTCCTTGTCGGGGCGATTCGATGTGCGGTTGGAAAGGCTGCGTCTACGAGGCTCCACGAGGAAGATCTCACGACTCTCTTCGCTGGATTACACGGATGTGATGTCGATCCGTTCGCTGTCGCGGTTTGCCGAGGGATTATACTTCTTGAAGCCTATCGTCTTGGAGCCACCCAGCTTGAATCTATTGCGCGCTCTGTTTGTGCGACGGTGCAGGTCTGTGACTCTCTTCATGGTACGCTTGATAGAGATAGCTCGTGTTCAATTTTTAGTCGTCAGTATCGATGTGTCATAACTAATCCCCCGTATATCGGGCGGCGTAAATTGCCGAACGAGACGCGAGGATTTCTCGACCTGCATTACGTAGATACATCGATGGATCTCTGTGCGGCGTTTATGGAGCGATGTATCGAACTCGTTGCTCCCGGTGGAGCACTCGGATTAGTGACGGTTGATAAATGGCTCCGCCTCAAGGGGTATGAGCGCTTACGCACAGGGGGCTCTCATTTCGGGGGGCTTTATAAAGTTCTTTCGCTTGATTCCATATGCGAGATGGGACATCGCGCATTTAGCGCGCTTGCCGATCTTCATGATGGGGTTGGTATTGCGTTGCTTACGGCGACGAAGCAAGCACCCGGCCCCGACCACCTATTTAACTTCATATCGTGCGTAGGAGAGCGAACGCTCAATGAAAAAGCGAACAAACTCTCCTCTGCGAGTGAGGAGATAGGGCTGGGAGTTGAAAAAGTGCCCCAGAAAGAGCTCGTCTCCGGCTCGCAGGCTGATAACTTTTTACTGGTCGGGACTCTGCCAAAAGCGTTACTCCTCCATGCCCGCCAGGTTCGAGAGTGCGCCGATGTGGTCGTGGGGCTTCAGACGAGCGATGACCGCAGGTTTGTCCGATACTATTGGAGCGTTCCCCCGGATCGAGAGCGTTACAAGGTTCACAGCAAAGGAGGGGGGTACGGCCGATGGTTCGGATTTAATAGGTATCTGCTCGATTGGGGTGCGGGGGAGGAGATCTTTCGAGCCGATCCTAAATCCGGAATAAGCGTTGAGGAGTGGTTCTCAAAACCAGGGTGGACGTACACCTGGTTTGCGAATGGAGCTTTAGGTTTACGGTACAAGGAGCGGGGATGGAGTTTTGGACGAGCTGCCGCCTCAGGATTTTTCCCTCGGGATGAGCGACTAGTCGCGTTTCTCAATTCCCGAGTAGGCTCGTTAGCTATCCGGTGCGTGGGAGGTAAGGCACAACTGCCCGAGGGTGTTGTGAGAAAGCTTCCGTTGCCGGAATCACTTGAGTCTCTTGACTCGGCTCTCGTTCGCGCGGCCGTAGAGCTTAAGCGCGCCCTAGTGCAGACCGATCCGACTGACATCACGTTTGGGCCGGCGCGTATCACTGATCCATTGGAGTTTGTCCGCGTGCAAGCGCTCTTGCTCCTTGTTGAGGGAACCCTTGAGGCCCAATCCCTCGTCGCGGCGCAGGCGAGTATCAAAGAACGAGAGCGGATATCGTCGATCATCGCCCCGCCGGTGGCGTGGAACCGCCAGAGCTCTTGTGGTGAGGATGATATCTTTTGGAGTGAGCGATGGGGGTCGCTGCGCCAGGCCGTCTCTCCGAAACATGAACAAGTGGGAAAGGCGCGTTCTTTCCGCGATATTCAGCTCATAGTCGAGGAGCATCTTTCCGGCCAAAAGGCGTTCTCGAGCGCTCAGATCGGACTTCCCTCGATGATGCCACTTGAAGCGCTCTGTCAGGCATACTCGCTTCACCCGATTGACGCGTGGATCGCCATACGTGACGTGTGTGCTCGATCGGAGGGTGCGCGCTCGTCGATGGGCGCTCGGTTCGCTCGTGTCCGTATTCTTGAGATAGTGTTGGATGAGCTTGGTCACCGTTGGTGGGGAGATGATCGACCGTTCGAACCTCTGTCGCGAGGGGAGTGCTCTTTTTCAAGTATTGTAGAGCGGCTTACGCAGGAACACTCCTCAAAAGAATGGAGAAGTCTATTAGGGATCGATCTCTCCGAATGGTTGCGAAGTGGCTTCATCGCCTGGCAGGAGAGGCTTCTTTTGAAAGTACCGCTGATTCTGACTGGTCGGCACGGTGATTCATTTCGCCATGCTTGGGCAGTGAATGAGTCTCAACTATCGATGGTAGACGCGCGAGCCAGCTGGAACGCTCTCGGTTAACCACACGTTTCCGCCGATAACGCTTCCCTCACCGATAGTTGTCTTTCCGCCCAGGATCGTCGCGTTCGCGTAGATTACACAATCTTTTTCTATCGTAGGGTGTCGTTTTGTATCGGCCATTGACTTAGCGACGCTGAGCGCCCCAAGGGTTACACCCTGATACATTTTGACGTTGTCGTGAATGACCGATGTCTCGCCTATCACGATTCCGGTGCCATGGTCGATCACAAAGGAGCGGCCGATCGTAGCCCCTGGGTGGATGTCCACGCCCGTCAAGGTGTGAGCATATTCAGAGATCATCCTAGGGACGACGGGTATCTCCTTTTTGAGAAGCCAGTGAGCGAGTCGATATACGGAGATCGCTGTGAAGCCAGGGTAGGAGACGATAACCTCATCAACGCTTCTTGCCGCAGGGTCACCCCTAAAGAGTGCCTCCGCATCTTCCGTCAAAAGAGAATGAAAGCTGGGCAACTCCTCCACAAACGAGGTGATAAGAGACGAGAGTTTCTCTGTGGATGGCACAACAGACGCGCACAGCTCTGAGAGGGAATCTGCGGCTACGGTTACAAGCGATGAGACGGTCTCGTCGGTTTCGTTAACCTTGCCCGAGTATTGTGGGAAGAGGGCCGCAAGGGTGGACTGAACGAAGGGGGGGACGAGCGAGGGATGAGGGACCTCTCGCGACTGAGTTTTTCGAAGGGCGAGTAACTGCTCGACGCACGCTCTTTTGATGTTTGTCATATGTATACTTTTGTTTAGTCGCAGGGGACCAATAAAAGTCTACAAAAAAAATCGGTAGAAACCCAGCGCGAATGATTTTTTTCAAAGATCATGCCCGCAGGGTTAAGATCCACGCCCTGAGACGGATTTGCCTCTGGTTGGTTCGTCGTGCGATTCTATGGATATCCGGGCCGATAAACCGACGCTCACCATGCTACGACTAGAGGGTACTACGTGAATTCTTTACTTCTTCTCCCTTCGGAATGTCTCTCTGCGGAAAAGGCCGAACTGTCGGGGGCTCGGGCATTGTATGCCTACGACACTCACGGCATTCGAGCTGGTCAAACCGTGCGAGTGGGAGTGTTGGGAGGATTGAAGGGAGAAGCTAAGGTTGTTAGTGCGACGCAATCCGCGATAGCTCTTGATCTCTCATTGTCGGAAACCTCCCTCCCATCGGAGCCGATAGACCTCATTGTTGGTGTGTCTCGGCCGCAAACTATCAAGAAAGTTATTCAAGCCGCGGTGATGCTCGGGGTTCGGTCCTTGCATTTCGTCCGAAGTGAGCAGGGTGAGAAGAGTTATTTGCAGTCGCGCTCTCTTGATGAGGATCAGATCCTTGATGAGAGTACTAAGGCGCTCGAGCAGGTCTGGGATACGCGTGCACCAGAGATACATGTTCACAGAACCTTTTCGTATTTCCTTGAAAAAAAATATCCCGGACTTGTTTCGGGAGTTGCCCACGCACACTCTCTCGTCGCTCATCCAAGTGGAGAGCCTCTTGTGGTTGCCGATGGATCGCATTTCGCCTCGTCACATGTTGTTGTGGCGATCGGCCCTGAACGGGGCTGGAGCGCGCAAGAGATTGAGCTCTTCACGCAAGCGGGTTTCAAAGTCATCGGTCTTGGCGAGAGAGTAGTTCGAGTTGAGATAGCGCTTGTGCTTCTTATGGGGCAGCTGCAGTTGCTGCGTCGATAGAGTTCTGGAAGGTCGGTGAACAAGTTTCCGTGTGGCGTATTTCGATAGAGTGGCTCCCTTTCTGCCCAGGCTTTCAAAGACAGCGCCTCTTCGTTAGAGGCATCAAAAAATCAGCATTCTCGACGCTCTCGCGACGCAGTTTTATGCGCCCTGCGAGCTAGAATGGAGGAATGTCGACCTCAGTATCCTTGATAACCTCTTAAATTAATGAGTTTTTCTCGTAGCTTGAGAAAAAGAGAGAAAAACCTGAAGTATCTCCGAGGTCTATGCCGATATGCCTTTAGAGGGAACTCCTAGAGTATCGAGTGGTCGCGTAGGTGCAGAAGCTCGAACGGACGGGATAGAGGGATATGTTTCAGAACCACACCTTTGCTCGAAGTCACAGGCGTAAATCGCAGGCGATGCTGATGAAGTTCGGCCTTGCGATTTTTATGGTCGCAATCGCCTTTGGCGGAGTGGCGCTCTCTCTACATCTATCGAGTCAGCCGGGAGTGGCAAAGACAGTGGTTCCGCAGGAGCGGGTAATTGAGCCGGGAATGGTTGAAATAATCGTTCCGCTGGAATCCATTCCACCGGGAGCAACCCTGGAGCCAAAGATGTTTCATCGAGTGAAGAAACCTGATTTGGTAGTCGGTCCAGACACGATTCGGGATTTCGACGATATTAAGGGTCTCTACAGTCGCGGAGTTCTTGTGGCGGAACAGCCCGTCCATCGAGATTTCTTGACCAGTCTTCAACCGGTAAACGCGCTGACCGCCAGCATACCGGCCGGTTACAGAGCTATCGCTATCTCCGTAGACGCGATTAGTAGTGTCGAGGGATGGGCTCAACCCGGTGCACGTGTAGACGTCATCTGGGTAACAAGGGATCTCGGTTCGCAGATGGCGTACGCGATCGCGCCAAACGCCAAGGTGCTGTCCGCGAACAAGAAGGCCGAAGGCGCGCGAGTTGATTCAAAAAATAGTGATAGCGAGGTGCCCACAACGGTTACGTTACTACTATCGGTTCGCGATGCTATGAGAGTTCGGTTAGCCTCATTAAACGGACGTCTGGCGCTTGTATTAAGGGGTTCTGATGATGCCGGCCTGGCGAAGATGAGCGGACCGATCGGGGAGGGCGCTCTCTTTAACGTGGGTAGGGGGGTGCAACCTCAAAATCGCAACTTAGTAAGCGTGAAGGTCCGAGACCGTCGAACGGGTAAAGAGGAGCTCCTCACCTTTGAAGACGGGGAACGCGTAAGAGAGTAGAGAACCCTGTCTACCGCTTTCTTGAATAACTCTTCCCTGACATCGTCTTGTTGCACTAGACTCTTCGATAAGAGTTCTTTTGTCTGTCCGTGCTATGACCTTATCCCACTTAAATCCATTTCTTGCCCATATCCATCGCGAGCTTGGTATTCCCTCCGACTATGAGCAGCGCACGGGGCTTCAACGTTTTGATGAGGTTTCTCTCTCAAACCTGATCGTCGCGCAACTCGATCATGCTGGTCGGCCGCTCGTACTTACAAAATCCGCGGGAGAAGCCTGGGTAGCCATGCGAAGCGCTGCCGATAAGGACGGTGTGAGCCTTCAACCCTTTTCGGGATTTAGATCGTATGTGTACCAGCAAGGACTCTTTCAGGCGAAGATTGCGAAGGGATCGTCTATCGATCAGATACTGAAGTCGCTCGCCGCTCCTGGATATTCTGAGCACCATACAGGAGAGGCGGTCGATATTACGACGGCGGATTGCCCTGCGGGAGAGGCGGTGTTTGAAAGCACCGGCGCGCACGCGTGGCTTTCCACGAATGCGGAGCGGTACGGATTTAAAGAGAGTTTTCCGCGGGGCAATCCCCACAATCTGGTCTATGAACCGTGGCACTGGAAGTATCATTCCACGTAGCTCATATCGGTGAGAATCTTTGATGCATTGGTTAGGCAGGGGACTCGTTGTTTTCGTTTCGATACTCATGGTTAGTGGCTGCGCGGCGCGCGGCAAAACTGAAGGTGTTTCGCCTGATTCCCTGACTCCGAACGATTGGGTGTCACTCGGTAAGCCAGGTTCCTTCCATCAAATACTCGATGGTTTCGTCGGTACCTGGGATGTTCAAGTATCATCCTGGAGCGATCCAAAGGCGAACCCCGATGTATCCGTAGCCCTCTCTCGCTCGAAATGGATCCTTGGCGATCGATTTTTGGAGGAGCGCTTTGATGGTTCCGCTGGTGGACAGTACTACAAGGGCAGAGGCATCTTGGGCTATGATGCCGGAGCGCGTCTCTTCACCTCCGTATGGATGGACTCCCTCAATACCTCGATCGCGATTTCGAAAGGAACGTTCTCGCCGGACTCTAAAACGTTCGAATTGGTAGGAGAGGTATACGACCCTCTTATGGGGAGAATGAAAGAAACCTATACAGAGATCCGACTCGTTTCAAATGACGAGTATGAGATAAACATGATAGACACAGCCCCTAACGGACGAAAGTTCCGCTCGCTCTCCCTCGTATACAGACGCAAGAAAGAGGTCTCTTAACGGCACGAGGCCGGTTTTTCGCCCTGTCTGATAGATTACGCCACTACATTAAGTTTGCTATCAGCCGCGAGGCTTTGCTCTACCTCTGATGCCTGTAGAGCGGCTTGGGCCGTGGGCGCGGCGATGGGGGTGTTCACCATAGGCTTAGCGGGCTCGTTGGTCTTGTCGCTTGAAAACCCTCGCAATTGAGTGAGAGCTGTCGAGTATGAAGCCGCGAATCCGTTTGCGATGTTCGATAATGCTGATCCAATATTTGTCTTCATGCTAAGGGGGTCGGTAAGAAGCCCTTTCTGCTCGAGATTGTGGCGCTTAATCGCCTCTGCTGGGCCCCCTACGGTGATGGAAAAGAGAGATCGCGTATTTAGGGCAGCCTACTATTAAGACAACCTCTGGAAATACCGAACTGTTTAAAGCGCTCAAGTGGCTTGTTTTAGCCCCGATGCCCGGTACTCGGTCCAACGGGTCTGAGGGAGAGCCCCGATTGGGTTTAATAGAGGGCTAGCGTCTTCGCCAGGAGTACGGCGACTTCGATACTCCACAGCGCATGAGAGTCTTGTTGGCGGAAGAAGATTATGAAAGCTCGTTACGATATGAGGATTAGATGATTCGTGTATTAAGGGGCCTCTGTGTGCTCGTGGGAGTGGCTTTGACGCACAACGCGTTTGCGCAGGCAGGAGAGGGTCAAGCCGCTCCGGAAGGTGTCGTTGCTGGTAGTGTCGAATACGCGCAAGTCGATGCTCCTCAGCGCAACAGCCAGCTGATAAGTCTTGAGCAGGTTGTTGAGTGGGGAAGGTCCGTTCAAAAAATTGCGCGTGAAGGTGGTAAAGGATCCGCTCCGGCTCTTGATGACGGGGCGGTATCATATCTCTCAGTGTTGTACCTTTATTGTACGTCAACTAGAGGCGTATGTCCGTTCATCCTCGATACGATATTAGAGGGAGATATTGAGTCCTCAAGAGAGGTAGAGAAACCATCGTGCCCAACGATGAAAAAGTTTTGGAAGACGTGGCTCTCATCCGGAATGGAGGAGAGAGCGAAATTCGATTCCTCGATCACTCGTGGATTAGAGGTCGCTGAATTCAACTCAAAATCTCGACCTCGATACATCCGTTGCGGTGTAGCGGTCCAAGAGGTGCTCGAAGATAAGGTAGCCCTCGCGGCACGCTACGGGCCAGAAGGGAGTTCCTTGAAATCTATCGATAGCTTCCTCCAATTCGTCGAAGAGGTTAAGGAGAAGAAGACTGATATCTGGCGTTCTACCGGAATAATCGATGACAGCGCTACGAAGCCTCGAGAGCAGAAATAGGCATACCCGGCCCTCTTTCGTCTCCTCTACCTTGTTTGGACCAGACTCTCAAAATGTTCGCGACGGAACTGGTTTGACCATCCTGAAAGAGTCGCTCCCTGCCAACCCCTTGACGATACAGTGGTAATATAACGTTCTAACAGTATTCCCCCGCCAACTACTTGGCAGGCTCGAATTGGGATAACTACCCGAAAAAATAGGTGCATCCAACGTAGGGTCGACGGTCATCTGAATACCATAGTTGGGATTTGTGCCAAAAAACCGGACAACGTCGCCCCTTCGACAGGGTCATCGTGAGTGATGCCGCGTCGGATGAGTGACACGGGTTATAAGCCAAGTTCCCTATGAAGCACGTGGAAGCAGGGAAGACCATGGACGATATTTCAAGCGCTCGCAGTAGATTCTCACGAAGAAGACTCGGAGAAGATGACAGACCTCTCGTGCAGACCTCTGTCATAGTGGGTCTCTGCATTTCAGGCGCGCTGGTACTTTTTGGCGCCCTCATTGGTGGCAATCCTCTCTCGTTTATAAGCGCCGAAGGCCTGCTTCTCGTGCTTGGAGGAACGCTCTCTTCAACGCTCATTCAGTTTTCAATTCGAGATATTCGTAACGCCGGAATTGCGGCTCGTGGTGTGCTCTTTCAATCGGGAGAGGGTCCCCTTGAGCGTATGGGCTACCTGATAACTCTCTCTCGGCGAGTAAAAGAGCATGGCTTACTTACTCTTGAGGACGAGTCCGCCATGGCGATGGATCCTTTTCTTAGGCTCGGTCTTGAATTAACCGTCGATGGACAGAGTCCTGATGAGATCCGCCGCATTCTTCAAAACGAGATGAGGACATCTAACGACCAGGCGTGGAGGTCGGTTCAGGTTTGGGAAACGATGGGTAATTTTGCCCCGGCGATGGGACTCATCGGAACCCTCATTGGTCTCATTCACATGCTATCTTCCCTTCAGGATGCCGCGGCCGTAGGGCCAGCTATGTCTCTCGCGTTGGTAGCGACGCTCTATGGATCGGTTGCCGCGAATCTCCTCTTTTTTCCGATGGCTGGTAAGTTGAGAATCGTCGCTCAGGAGCGCGAACTCGCGAAAGATATCACCCTTGAGGGGCTGATCAGTGTCGCGCGCTCCGAGAGCCCACTTCTTCTTGAGCAGCGGCTTCAAAGCTTTATTTCTGTAGCGGCGAACGGGTAGGGGGTTTGCATGAGCGGGCAGACGATCAAGGACATGGGGTGTAATCGGCGCATTCTTAAGGCGTTCTATACACAATATGTCGCGGTTTTGCTCATTGTGCTGGTATTCACCCTGGGGGCCTTTCAGCGGGCGACTCATTCGGAACAGACTCCTCTTCCGCCGAACGCAAAAGCAACGGCTGGCTCGCCTCAGATAGGCGCAATGACTCTTTCGGATGTTTTCTCAGACGATGGTTCAATAGTAGGAGATCATGCGCAGCTTTTAGCTCTCGTGGCTGTTTTGAGGGAGCACGACCTTCGAATCGCGCTCGTGATTCCTAAAACTGTTTCCTTCAGAACGGAGAGCAATCAGGACATCGTCGCGTCGCTTAAGCAGATCGAGGCGCTTGAGGCATTCTTCAGCGCGCACGCCATCACGGCTCAGTCTGTTCGCTTTGTTATTAGGGCTCCATTTACCCAAGAAGAGGATGCGATCCGCGTCTATTTTGAGGAGGCACCCGGTGAATCAGTCGTCCTCTAGACACCGCGCTCTATCGCACTCTGATGGCACACCGGGATCGGTAGTGTGGTACATCAGCTTTGGCGATCTTTTGACACTCTTACTCTGTTTCTTCTTAGTTTTGACGCCATGGGATCGCTTGAAGGGAAGCGCTCTCTCTCAATCAGGGCAGGCATTTAGCAATCAAAACAAATCCGAAATGTCTCGTGGCATCGCATTTGCTTCCGATCCTTCCCTGAGGGGATCCGACCTTTTGGCGGACATCCCCGTATTTGTCGGTGATTGGGTTGGCGTTCATCCCGAGGAAACCGAGCCTCGGCCGACACGGATAGAAGCTGAGTTGCAAGCGTTTAGGGGACAGGGAGTAGCTGCTTCCGTGGTTGTGTGTGAAAGGGACATCGACCGAACGCGCTTTGTAGAGACGGTCGGGCGCCTCGTTCATCAGATCTTGGGCGAGGATGTACCTGTTGGAATTGAAGTACGAGGGAACTGTTCAGAGGCAGCATTACGCCGACCGATGACCGAGGTTCCTGTGGGTGGGATTCGAGTAACAAGGACCTAGTTTTTACGATGGCTGAGCAAGAGAAACAAGAAACCCCTGAGGTTGCCGCGCCAGAAGCGCCCTCTAAGAAGAAGAGGACGCTCCTTGCGGTTGGCGGCGTGCTCGGATTGCTCGTGCTTATCGGCGCGCCGGCTGGGTACTTTCTCTTAAAAGAGGAGCCGAAGGAGGTTTCTGAAGTTAAGCCGGAGATGAGCCCTGAAATTCAACACAAGCCCGAAGGGTTTGAGGAAGTTGAGGAGCTCGAAGAGGGTGAAGAGCCACTCGGAGCAATAGTTCCCTTTGAAACGTTCCTTGTAAATCTCTCGGGTGGAAAATACATCCGCACCCAGATTCAGGTGGAATTTGAAACTCTCGATGTGCCGACTAAGTTTTACACCAGGCAAGTTCCTATTCGCGACAGCATCATTTCACTGCTTACACAGCAGACCGCGGAAGGTCTGCAGAGCTCGCAGGGAAAGGAGCGTGTGCGAAGTGACATCCGTAACCTGATCAATCAGACGTTACGAAAAGAGGATGTTCGTAGGATTTATTTTACTCAGTTCGTTATTCAATAGGGTCGCGTATGAATCAAGTTCTGAGCCAAGAAGAGATCAACAGCCTCCTCAAAGGACTCTCTGAAGGAGAGATCGAGGACGGCACGGTTGAAGCTCAAGTTACTAGCCAGAACGTCAAGAAGTTTGACCTCGCGAGTCAGGAGAGGATCGTTCGTGGTCGTATGCCCACGATGGAGATGATCCATGACCGCTTCGCTCGACAGTTCCGAACGGTTTTGGGAAAGTTTCTCGGTCGTAGTTGCTTCACAAACGTTGGTAGAATCGAGATGGTGAAGTTCGGTTCTTTCCTTAAGAAGCTCCCCCTCCCGTCCTCCTTGCACATCCTTAAAATGGCTCCGCTCCCCGGTAACGCTCTCTTAGTGGTGTCCGCGCCCCTTGTTTTTAGCGTAATCGACGGACTCTTTGGCGGTCGAGGGACTACTCGAGTAAAAGTTGAAGGCCGCGAATACACTCCGATTGAGACCTCTCTTATCGGTAAGGTGGTGAATCTCGCTCTTGAAGTCTTTAATGAGGCGTGGGCGCCTGTCCATCCAGTCGAATTTCAGTACCTCCGCTCAGAGTTTAATCCTTTTGCGGTAACAATCGCTCCTCCCTCAGATGTAGTTGTAGTCGTCTCTATTGAGGTTGAGTTTGAGCAGGAGTGCACCACACTCTCTATCTGTATTCCATACTCAACGCTTGAACCGATAAAGCAAAAGCTTTCGACCTCGGTTCAGAGTACTCGTCTTGAGGTAGACAACGCGCTGTCACGCAAAATGCAGCAAAATATATCTGAAACAGTTTGCTCAGTCAGTGTTCAACTCGGACGGGGAACCGTTAAGTTGAGTGAGCTCCTTAGTCTTCAGGTGGGGGATATCCTTAACCTTGATACAGATCCCTCCGAGGAGGCTCGTATCATGGTTGAGGGGTCTCCTAAAATGTACGGCCATGTTGGTTCATATCGTGGAAATCGAGCGGTGCGTATATCGCGCTCAATCCCGAAAAACGATCTAGTTAATATTCGCAACAAAGAGGAGATGATTCGCAATGGCAGATAATGAGATTGAGAAAGGATTGGAAGGTGTTGCCGAAGCCGCTGGCGAGGTCGCTCAAGCCGCGACTGAGGCCGCGACATCAGCCGCTGGAGCGACTCAGCCAGTTAAGAAAGCTCCCGCTCGTACCCTAGAGTTCTTGATGGATGTTGCGCTGAGCGTGTCTGTTGAAGTGGGGCGCGCTCGGATGACGATCAGTGACCTTCTTCAGATGGGACCAGGCTCCGTAGTCGAGCTTGAGAAGCTCGCGGGAGAGCCACTCGACATCTTCATTAACGGAAAGGCGGTCGCTCGCGGAGAGGCTGTTATCGTCAATGAGAAGTTTGGTGTGCGATTGACAGACATAATGTCGCCCGAGGATCGCGTCGAGGGAATCGTCTAAACGAAGTGGTGGAAGTTATGGCTATGGTTCGCTTGGCTATCGGTTTTGTGGTGAGCTGTAGTGCGTGGATGTGTGTGTCAGTCGCGTACGCTGATGACTCAGCGCAAAAGACCCTCCCGTGGAACGCCTCTACAACCGCTTCACCGGCGGAAGTCGAGCATTTCGACGCGAAAAACTCAGCCTTGAGAATGATAGGCGGGCTTTTTCTCTGCTTCGGTCTCCTCGGAGCAGGAGTTCACCTCTACCGACGATATGTCATACCTCGAGCGATGAGCGATAAGCGGCGCCTTCAGATCGTAGAGCGATTGCCCCTCAGCGCGAAGAGCTCTCTTCTGCTCGTAAAACTGGATGGGAAGGAGTTTATGCTCTCGACCGGCCCAGAGGCAGCACGCCTCATAAGTCCTCCGCGTCACTCGGAAGAACTCTTTGATGAAACGCTCAATAATGCGTGTGAGGAAGTAGGTGAATTGAATGCGCAGTAAAGGCCTCAAATCCATGCAGAGAGCACTTCCACTGATTGTCCTAACGCTTGGACTACTTGTGCCTTCCTATGTCGAGGCGCAGCAGACAGCGTTGCCAGATCTCTCTATCTCCTTCGGGGGGAATGAGTTGGCTGGCGGAGGAAGCGTCGCTAGTAGCTTAAAGATCGTGATTCTCCTCACGGTTCTATCGTTTGCTCCGGCGATGATGCTTTGTATGACATGCTTCACGCGTATCGCGGTAGTTCTCGGTATGACTCGAACGGCCCTCGGGACGGCCGCCTTGCCACCAAACACGGTGATCACCGGCTTAGCGATATTCCTTACGTTCTCAATTATGGGACCGGTTTTTCAGAAGAGCTATGACGGCGGAATTAAGCCGTACCTTGATGGCCAGATGGCACAGGAGGAGGCTTTGACCAAGGCGATTGCCCCACTCAAGGACTTCCTTGTGAAGCACTCCCGAGAGAAAGACCTCGCTCTCTTCCTGCAGATAACCCATTCGGAGATGCCGAAAGATCCAGCTGATGTTCCGTTCTTCGTAGCCGTTCCGGGCTTCGTATTGAGCGAGCTCAATGCCGCTTTCCAGATAGGGTTCCTCATCGCGCTTCCGTTCCTCGTATTGGACATGGTCGTATCATCGGTGTTGACATCGATGAGTATGATTACGCTTCCTCCAGTAGTTATCTCGCTTCCACTCAAGTTGATGCTCTTTGTGATCGTGGATGGATGGCACTTGATTATCAGCTCACTTGTCAAAACGTATAACCCTTAGGTGGAGTATCTATGAATATCGACGATTATCTTCGCTTAGGGCAGATTAGTATTGAAACCGCGGTGTATACCTGCGCGCCTATCCTTGGATTTGGACTTGTCGCGGGATTCCTCGTGAGTATCTTTCAAGCCGCTACGCAGATTAATGATCCGGCGCTTGCGTTCATCCCAAAGATCGGAGCCGCTATTGTCGGCATGGTCCTTTTCGGCCACTTCATGATTAACCGAATCGCGGGATTCACAATCTTTGTGTACAGCCAGATCGGCAATATCGGTGTCCACTAGGTTTTAGAGGGGTTTTGGGCGGTGCAACCGGATAACCTTGGCGCTATTACACAACTCTTCCTCGAGCGTCTTGATGTCGGGTGGACATTTCTCTTGCTGCTCACTCGACACGTTATCTTTATGATGGTCGTTCCGGGAATCGGTGGCGGTCCCGGAGGAATTACGATTCGATATCCAGCGGCGGTCGTTCTCTCTTTCGCCGCCTTCAACATTAAGACTATTGTACCTGTCCCGATTGACATGGGCATCATGGCCGCTCAAGCGGCTTCTGAAGTTCTCTTGGGTGGCGTTATCGGAATGATTCCGATAATGATCGTGTCCGGCGCCCAAATGGCAGGGCATATCGCCAGTGGTACGATGGGACTCAACGGAGCTCAAATGGTCGATCCTACCACCCAAACACAGCTCTCGGACCTCGCGAAGTTCTACAGTGATATCTCTGTGCTTATATTTCTGCTCGTCGGGGGACATTACGCCGCTGTCATGCAGCTTTCCGGGCTCAACTCGACTATTATACCCGGTTCGTTCGTTTTGAGCGCCGGAGGGCTCAAAGCCTTGATTGATCAGAGCGCTGCCATCTTCTACCTCGGCTGTATGATCGCCGCGCCCGCGATTGTAGCGCTACTTCTCACGAACTTCGTTCTTGCCATCATTTCGAAAGCGGTGCCGACGGTGAACCTCTTTATCATCAGCTTTCCCCTCACGATCACGGTAGGTCTCGGCATCACGACACTTTCGTTGCCGGAGGTGATGCATTTCCTCGTTGATCACTTCAATCGATTGGAGAACCTCTTATCGGTCACGCTCGGGTAAGGGCAGGACCGATCCTCGACGGGCGCACTGGGAAGCGTTGGTTTTCTGACAGTATGTCGCAGGTAACACCCTAAAATCAGGTCAATTATAGTGGCATGTTCCTTGCCAAAAACCCTGTGGGGAAGTGTGCGCGCCAAGAGAGTGGCACGCTTCCGTTATGACCGGAGACCCTACAAGGACTAGACGGAATGGCATCAGAGACCTTACCAGAAGAGAGGACCGAACAACCGTCCGACCGGCGCATGGAGCAGCTACGTCGGGAGGGGTCACTCTTTCAGTCGAACGACGTCACGCAGACGTTTGTGCTTTTGGCAGGCTTTCTCGCTCTTAGTTACTCCTGGAATATGCTCTTCATCGATATGCAGTATGTGCTCAGGCGATCGTTTCGCATGATCGAGGAGCGTCCCTCGTTTGAGCTAAACGATATGACGGCAGGCTTCATCAGGCTCGTGACGTTACTTCTTCCGGATATCTTCATCGTAACAGGAATTGTGAGTGTCATCGCCGTCCTCGTGGTGATGCTTCAAACGAACTGGAATAAGCGGTCTGGCTGGATCAAGATTCGTTGGGATTTCGTGAATCCGATCAAGGGCCTCTCACGTATATTTTCGATAGCTGGTGTCATTAACACCATCAAAGCAACCCTAAAGCTTATCTTTATCCTCCCGATCGGTTTCTGGGCCCTTAGTAACGCGGCGCCCATGATGATTCGCCTGCCACATATGTCCGTTGCAGATGTCTTGAGCCTTACCGGGTCGTCTCTTGGCTCAGTTTTCTGGAAGATCATGTACGTTCTTCTCGCGCTCGCAGTCTTTGATTTCATTTATGGTCGCTTCCAGTGGTTCAAGAAGAACAAGATGACCAAGCAGGAAGTGAAAGATGAGCGGAAGTCGGTGGAGGGAGATGAGCAATCGAAGCGAAGGATGATCTCGAAGGGATTAGCGAGAGTCGCTCAAAAGCTCAAGCAGACCGTTCCAAAAGCTGATGTAATTATTACGAATCCGACACACTACGCCGTAGCGCTCCAATACGATCGTAAACGTCACTCCGCCCCAATTGTCGTCGCGAAGGGAACTGACTTTATCGCGTTACGAATCCGAGAGATCGCAAAAGAACACAATATACCCATCTTAGAACGAAAGGCGCTTGCTCGAGCCTTGTATAGCTCTGCGGAGGTCGGAACAGAAGTTCCACGGGATCTCTTTAAGGCGGTGGCTGAGGTGCTTGCGTTCGTATATCGCCTTAAAAACCCCCGAGCGCGTCGAGACACGCAACAGGAGAGATAGTAGATTATGGCAGTAACACGCGACACAACGGCAGGCAAAAAAGCTGGGAGTTTCCATCATCTCTTAGTTCCTTCAGCGATCGTGGGGATCTTAGCGATCCTCATCTTCCCGCTTCCAACAGCGGTGCTAGATATGTCATGCC
>CAIXKI010000045.1 GCA_903920005.1 uncultured delta proteobacterium | reverse complement strand
GCTCACCGTTATCGTAAAGAGACTTCCACCAAAGGGAATCACCCGTCAGGTAAGCGTCGACCTTGAGATGGCCGCTGACATCGTCGCGTTCTCTCACGGGCTAACATCCTTTAGCCGAGAGAACGAGTATCTGCCAAGCGACACTCCGCTCAAGGCAGGCCCGATTCATACCCCGGCTCAATTCGTACGCCGCCAACAAGCAGAACAGGCCGCGGAACAAGAACCAAAGCTCGAGACGCCAACTATTCCAGATATTAAGACCGCGCCCCGCTCAATCGTGGTCGTATGTCCGACTCGAGAATTGGCGTATCCGATGTCACTTATTAAGGATGTGGCAGGCGACACCACCACCGCGGACTTCGGTCAGTTCAACACTGGAGATGTCCTCAAATCCGCGGCTAAATGGATAGATTTATCCGATTCAGAGACTATCTGGCGGGATTAGCAGGTCATGGACTGGCCGGCGAGATTTAGCGGGTAGTCGAAAACGGAGTCCGCCGCAAGCATTTGGGAAGTTTCAACGAAACGATGCGGAGATGACGAAAAAACCGCAGATGTATCCGCCGAGATACATTGAGGATTTTTTTCGTCATCTCCAATTAAGTTGTGGTTAAACCATCGAATTGCGCAAAAGAGGCCAGGTATCACTACCTTCTTCCGCGCTTTGTAAACTCAACAAAGCCCCTTTAGGTACGCGAACAAACGACCATAAAGACCTTTTCCTAACCAAAACTTAATCTGTCCAAACCCTTGTGCAATAAGCTTCAGATATACAAAATAAGGCTCTCACAAAGGAAATATCGTGTATCAAAAGGGTAGTCTCGCACAACAAGTTCAAAAACCGCCGGTCGGAGAAACGCCGGCGTGGGACGTTATTACCCATGAACTGATCTCGAATCTTCGAAGTGATTTCGTGAAGCTCACTGGATCACGCGTAGCCGTAGAGGCGGTGATCAGCTCTACCACCGAGGGAGACGCGGTGACCTCTCTGCACGTAGCGGCACTCACTCCGATCGGCAAAGAGATCGTCAGATACAAGTTGACCCCGAGACCTACGGGAGCCCTTGCGTGCGAACTGGCGGCAACTATAAGCTCCGCTCAACTCACGGCGATGCCGGTAGATCGACTCGTCTCCTGTATCGCCAACCTCGTCGATATACACGGGTCACACTATTTCGTTCATAATATTCCACCCATTGCCATCGAATCTTCGGCGGCGATGCACCGAGTCATCCCGTCCTTCTCAGCCTTCGCGAGAGATCCAAAGACGATGGATGGTCAGTTCATAGCGGAGCGTATCGTCGGCGATACTCGCATTCGAGCAAGAGCGAGGCTCTACCCCGATTTTAAGGAAGCGGTAATAGAGGCCAACGCATACAGCCACACCGCCGCTTCTACCGCCACCGTTTCTCATGCGTTTAAAGTGCGATGCCCAGAGGCTTACTGGAGACACTCAAAAACGACCGCGGAAGTTACCGCCGAGTTGATGAAGTTAACCTGGGAAGCATTGGATACTATAATGGCAGATGGCCCTGCTGCGGCCCACAAAAAGTTCTCATCTCCGAACATTGACGACCGCATCGCGCACGGCGTCATCAACCCCCAAACCGCGGAAAAAAACCTTCACCTGCCTTCTGGCGCTCGAGTCCTCCTGGAAGTGGGAGACTCCGTCGCGTGTATCGCGACCCAGGCCCTCGGATTCGAGGATAGCACCATGTTCTCTTGGGTCATCGCCGCAAAAAACGGAGCTCTTTCCCCAGAGGATACCCGACTGATTACCGCCCGCGCGGCGGTAGAAAAACTCGCTTTTGGCACAACCAAAGAAAGAAAGAACGCCATAGCGACGCTCGACCTAATGGCTCACAAAGCTTTCAAAACCCCAGCGCTTGAATCGGTCGTTGGCTATGAGTTTGCGGATTCTTTACGGCACCTCAATAACACTATCGCTCGGGTGGGTGACCCTCGATCCGAGGAGCGCATCTTAGACAACCTCGATGGAATTCAGCACGTAGAACTTGTATTTCGAGATCCGGCCTACAGTAGGCGCCGACCACAAGATCCGTGGTTGATGAGCCTCGGTTTTGGCCAAGCTGGCGATCTTAAGGTTGAAGTATACAATCCACTCGGCAACCACCTCTCGGTGCTTCTACGAGCCGAGACCGTTCAGAGTAATGGCGGAATCGACACACTCAGTAGACAACTGGTGAACCTCTTCGATAGACAAACCGCGGTAGGCTTCGTGCGGCTCAGAGCTCTGATCGAGGATCTCTCATCCAATTCATCAAGACCTTCCACAGATCATGAGCGACTACTGGACGATTCAAAACGGATGCCCTTAACTCGCGACATCGCAAGCAATCGAGCGTACGAGATCGTCGCGGAGCTCGCGAAGGTGTACCAATCAGTGACCGGCGCGTCGATATCAGAAGTTCAGGTAGGTCGCCGCGCCTCGAATCAATACGACGTGGCATTTTGCAACCAATTGGGCAAAAATAGAGTGCAGTTGCACCTGAATGTTGTCCCCACTGGCGTCTCAAGAGTAGAATTAATTCATGACAATGCAGGCGTTCATGAGGCGGAGTCGTTTGTATTCACTCCGGCACTTAACGTGGTCCTCGATCAGGTGGAACTTACAGGGATATTTGAAGACTTCAACTGCATAATTGCCGCGGATGATGACGCTACGACGTCCCCTCTTCCGACCATTACATCCACTCGGCTCTACAGCCGACTAAAAGGCCACGAAACTCCTCATACGCTATCGGATTAGGTGCGGATCGGGGGAGTTTTCCGTTGACCTTCACGCCCCGGTATCTGATACTCGGTCACCCAATCGTTCGTAATCTTCCCCTCTGATCGGAAGAGTCAAACGACCCCTTAAAAAACAAGAACCGCGGCACGGCTGATCGATGGAAAAGGTACGAAAATACCGAGACAGGGAGAGACGAGAAGAGCCGCGAAGTAACCTCGGCGCGCGTGTCCCGCCACAAGCTACCGAAGCGGAAGAGTCCGTACTCGGAAGCATCCTTCTCGATAATCAAGCCATCAACGTATGTCTTGAGCGCATCAGGGCAGAAGACTTCTATAAAGCCACTCATCAAACTATCTTCGAAGCGATGATGGTACTTTCTGACAAGAGAGAGCCGATCGATAGCATCACCCTCGGACAACAGCTACGTGCGATGGGGCAACTTGAGAACGTTGGAGGCGCCACAAATATATCCTACCTCGCGTCGGCGGTTCCAAACGCGGCGAACGTCGGATACTACGCCAAAGTCATCAAAGAGATGTCGATTCGTCGACGCCTCATTCACGAGTCGAACGATATCATCAACTCCGCGTTCGAGCTTGAGGGAGATATCGAGGAGTTCCTCGACGGAACAGAACAACGAATCTTAGGGGTCTCGGATTTCAGAACCCAGACCTCATTCAGCCGAGTAAGCGATGTCGTTCAAGACTCCATTCGACTCGTCGAAAAGCTGTACGATCAAAAAGAGCCCGTGACTGGTGTGCCAAGCGGACTGGTCAAGCTCGATAAGATGACGGCGGGGTTTCAGGCATCAGACCTCATCATCGTTGCCGCTCGTCCCTCGATGGGTAAAACGGCCCTGACACTTGGTTGGAGCCAATACATAGGCATATATTTCAAGAAGCCTGTCGCATTCTTCTCTCTAGAAATGTCAAAAGAGCAGCTCGTGCTCCGAATGCTATGCAGTGAGTCGAGGATCAACAACTCGAGCGTGAGAACTGGAGATCTGACCGACCGCGACTTCGCTCGAATAGTCGAGGGAGCCAGCCGTATATCGGAATCTGAGATCTTTATTGACGATACCCCGGCCCTGACCATCACTGAGCTCCGAGCGAAAGCGCGTCGCCTTCATCGCGACCATCCACTGGGAGCTATCATGGTCGACTACCTGCAGCTCCTGAGAAGCCCCGCGTACAGCCACTCCCGAGAGCAAGAGATCTCAGACATCTCTCGCTCCCTCAAGGCACTCGCGAAAGAGCTTCAAGTACCGGTCATCGCGCTCTCTCAGCTTAATCGTTCAGTCGAATCAAGAACCGATAAACGTCCAATGATGTCAGACCTTCGAGAATCTGGCGCCATCGAGCAAGACGCAGACATCATTATGTTCATCTACCGGGACGAGGTGTACAACAAAGAGACTCAAGATAAGGGCGTCGCCGAAATAATCATCGCGAAGCAGCGTACCGGCCCTACTGGCGCTGTGAGGGTGGCATTCAGTGGAGAGTTCACTCGATTTGATAATCTCGATGAAAGTGACACAGGAATGCTCTCCGCGGCCAACGATATGGACGGGGATCCGTTCTAGCGGTTTTTACGTACAGGGCAGGCGTTACCTGGAGGGCCGGCGGCCTCGCCGGCTTGCCGCGACCGTTAAGACTCCTCTTCAGGCTTAATCGAGTAGAGTTCCTCCCTCAGGGAATTGGGCCACGTGCTCAACTCGAAATTATCCTTCTGAGCGAAGTCGGCAACTTCTTTCCTCATCTCAGCAAAGCGCTCCTTCGCTTCATCTGTCTCTTCCGTCGGAGGAGGGATTTTGTTCTTCATCAACCACCACGCGACGGAGATCTCTCCCGACCTCTCTGGAACTTCGAGAGTTCGAGCATACGCGATATCTTCAGCTTCTGCCGCTCCTGTAAAATTACCCAACGCGTACCGCGCCATCGCGAGGTAATGATATCCCACGGCACTGTTCATATCGGCCGTTAGCGATTTTTGATACTCCTCAGCCTGCTTGAAAAAATTAAGCGCAACGAGGATACGTAGATGGGCCCCAGCTTGCGCGGGCGCGGGATATAAGGAGACGGCTTCCGCGGAATAGCATAACGCCTCTTGCTCATTTCCAATCCCGAAAGCAATGTTAGAGATGGATCGAGCGAGCAAGGAGGCCTTGTAATAATTCCCCGACGTTTTGTAGAGCTGAAAAACTTTTTTTAACTCTTCTATAGCCTGAGCGTAGCGCCCCTCAGCGACGTGAATATCCGCGAGCGCTTGGCGATAACTTGGATTCGAAGGATGTCGCGATAAGAGATCATTGACTATCTCTTCCGCCTCATCTGTTTGCCCCGTCTGACTGATTACTACCGCGGTGTTGAACGCGACGGCTTCATTAGCGGGCTTAAGGTATCTCGCTTGTCGCAACCTGACCTCGGCGTCAATAAAACGGCTCGTCTGAGCATATCCAAGAGCCTCAGACACAAGTCCGGATACCATGAGGTCTTGCGTCGACGCGTACTCTACTTGTGCCCCCTCGCTCGATGGAGATGTTATTGAGAAGCCTTTGTGAGTTTGTGGGATGGCACACGCGGTTAGCAGCGCGAGCACAGAGAGAAGAGCTCTCGAACCACGCTGAGCACTCGTATGCGGTACGGACTGTCTACACATAATGAGGATCTTACCACTTCGCGCCAATAAAGATAATGCAACCTATCGCCGCCACAGCATAGGTAACTTTATCTTGAAGCGCAAAGACCAAAGGATCGTCATGGACGAGCCCTCGCCTGGCAAGCAACCATATTCGGCTGACCCAATACAAAAGCAAAGGACATCCCATCCAAATTATTGAGGGATTCGCATACAACTCAACCACCTCCTTGCTACTCACGTAGAGAGCAAGAACGAGAACGGCGATATAACCACTCGTAGTTCCGAACGACGCGACCTGCTCTAAGTCCGCTACGCTGTACCCGCGCCCCCATGAGCGAGTCTCCTTTCGCTGCTGCAGAACGAGAAGCTCAGAGAATCTCTTCACACATGCCAAACTAAAGAAGAGGAACATTGAGAGTCCGAGCAGCCATTGAGACACAGGAACACCCGACGCCACTCCACCTCCGACAATTCGAATAGTGTAGAGCATCGCCAACATAATGATATCAACAAGAGCGAGAGATTTCAGCCGATACGAGTATGCCGTCGTCAGGAAAAGGTACATCCCAAGAACAACCGAGAACTCAAGCCTAACCGCCATCGCCAGACAAAACGATACGACGAAGAGAACCGG
>CAIXKI010000044.1 GCA_903920005.1 uncultured delta proteobacterium | reverse complement strand
AGTTTTCGAAAGCAGGTGAAGTCGTTGATATCGCATAGGGTGGCTGTAACTATTTCTGATTTGCTTTGCGGCCCTGAAGATCTCGAGCGACTTCGACCAAGTCTTTTACCTATTAGGGTGCACCATCGGCAGGAAATTGGGGTAGCTGCGCGCGGCGTCTGAGACAATAATTAGGAAAGGGGGTTTATTGCGCGTGTTGAGATGAAGAGGAACACATTTACTTACCTACGTTCTCCGGAAAAGTGCTCCTCATTCGCCTGTCGCGCGAGCCCCTGTATCGTCTTCAATACGCCAGCATAATTGCTATAGAACTTACTAAAATTTGCCAAGGTTTGAGTCCATGTCAAATTCTTGTTCCATATTCTCATACCCCCCTCGCCCAGAGCTCCTGTATGCACCCCCGACTCGTAGAAGCCAACCTTGAGTCCATTCATCCAAGCGCGACAACACAATTCACAGTCATCCACAAGGAAGGGAGCATATGATTGGTCAATGTGATTAAGCACTGATAGGAACAACTCTCGATTGATCCACATCGGCGCACGAATAACGGTGGGCACAAACTGGAACTCAGAGGGAAATTGGGTATCTATCCCTACCTGCTGTGCGCACAAGTTATCAATCCGGAAGACGTTATTCTCTGTGCAGGGCTGCCCGATGGCCCCATCTCCGACTCGCTCGATAGGCAACGGAGTTATCGCAGCGCGGCCACCAAGAATAGCAAGGTCAGGGACATCGGCGAATATCTTGAGAGCTTTATTCACCCAGTTCGGGTCTGGATAGTCGTCATCATCCTGCATTAGAGCGATGAAACGTCCGCGAGCATAGTATATCGCGCGATCGTAGGTAATTACTTCGTATACGTCATTTGACCTCAAAAGAAAGTGGTTCGCGCCTGAAAGCTTAGCTAGGAGGCGTTGAGTGTGATCGAGGTTAGAGCCGTCGTCGAGCACTAGTATCTCCGAGCACGGAACCGCTCCTAGCTTCTCAAGGAGCGCTAGAACTTGGTCTGATTTATTGTGGGTCTGGATGATAAAGGAGACCTCAGGATCGGGGACATATCCGCGCCCCTTCCATTCTTGAAGTGTCTTCTCAACTTGCCCAACCCTCGATATCTTGGAGTGAATTGGTGAAAAGAGTTCCCCTTCACGTTGCTCCCCATAAAGTGTCATCGCATCAACCGCGAAGTCCGATGTAAAAATATAATTCCAGTTATTAATGAAGAGAAGGTTATATCCCTTGTTTATAAGAGTTGATTGAAGTTGCTCGTTGATTTTATCCGCCGAGTTATACTCCACAATTACGAGACGAGGATGATATTGATTCCAGTCAAAGCTCTCCAAAATATCTATCTCTGCGCCCTCGGCATCGATGCTAAGCACGTCAATCGCTGGGGAGTTATGCCGCTGAAGAATCGTTTGCAGCGACTCGACCTTAACCTCGATACATTCGCCGCTACTGAGGGCACTTGGCTTCAGTGACGAATGAACACCGAAACTTCCCAAGTAAAAGTTTGCCGTTCCCTCATTTCGCGAGACTGCGACCGCCTCGAAAATGTCCCCGGGTCGTTGCTGAGGAAAGAGCCACTCAAGGCCTGGATTCGGATCGATACAGATACCGCGCCATCCATGCTGATACAGGAGCCACGTATTGCTTAAATTAGTTGGATGAAAGCACCCAACATCCACATAGAAGCCCTTCTCTATGTGCTTAAGAAGAAAAAGGATAATCGCATCCTCCTGCCCCTGAGCGAATGACAACCCGTTCCTTCCTGATGACATTCTCCTTCTCCTCCTAATGAGTCATAGGGAAATACCCTACCCGTCATTCAAATCTTGGGAAACCCAAGTTTGAATAGGAAACTCTCAGAGGGTCGTAGGCAAACATCTCTCCCCTTACTTTTTCTCCTTACTATTTCTCTCAGATGCCGCGCGGCAATGAATCGTGCGATATCTCATTTAAAACTTAATCAATTTTGAATGGCTATTCAGGTGCTTATGGTCTCTGTCGGCAGGCGAAATACGACGAGAATCTGCACTCTCGATGTTTTTTAAACATATTTAGTACGGACTCAGGAATGTAGTTGTTTACGACGACTGCCCGCAACTCCGCGGACTCGTTTGGCCGACTATATGCTTTAAAAGAGTTTAAAACTCAGGATCTTTGCGCGCGGTCCCTGAACAAAATAGTGGAGGGCGTCCTCTTGTGGACGCTCTCGTACCGTCCACAGGTTTTTCCCATCCACTTTGGCACTCTCGTTTCTGTGAACACTTTGGAAGCAGCCTCTAGCCCCCTGGAACACCCTACTTTTCAAGACCCCTTCGCTGGCTCGCTAAAGCGCGCCTTTTTCGCGGTGCCAGGCTACCTTAGCCCGGAGATCGAATCGACCTGGTTCAGCTCACCTCAGCTTCCGACCTTCTGTACTCGTAAACTCAAACGACCGAGCCTACCCAGATCCCGGATGTGACTCCCGGAGTGATATAACGAGCCTAATAGGCGAGTTCTTACCGACGGAGACACCTTAAAAAACCCTTGTTCAACCGAACGTCGGAAGACTAATCTTACCCCAGTGCGTCGTAGGGGTGCTAGCAAGCGTTACCCCTAAAACCTCACCTATCGGATCAGGAGCCCCATGACTTCCAACGCTGAATCGCCGCGGGTTGAGCTACAACGTCACCTTAAAGGACAGGACGGCACGGCCCAACGCTCGGCATCCTTCGCCGATATCTTCACCGACTGGAAACCCGGCAAAGAATCTTTCCTGTTATTCGCCCCACACGACGACGACTCCGCAATCAGCCTAGCGCTCCTTATCAGCGAGGCGCGTCGTCAGAATATCCCCGTGCGTATCGTTGTAGTCACCGATGGCCGTAACGGCTACGTATCGTTACGCGACAAGGACTCCATCATCGAGCGCCGCATGGAGGAGACATACACTTCATACGCCGTGCTTGGCGTACCGGCATCTGACATTGCATTTCTCAAATTCCCCGATGGAGGCCTCCACAACTACTTGGGTCGACGCCGAGCGGAATTAGGAGATCCAGTCGATGATGTAGGATACACCGGATTAGAGAATCATTTCGTGCGAGAGCTCAGACTCCGGGCCACCGTGGGCGGAGCCTCGATCGCTCCCACACGCGTGTTCGTCCCAAGTCCCGCTGATTACCACCAGGATCACGTTGCGGTCGCACGGCAGGTGCCGATCTCAATCTTTCACGCCGTCGGTGGCATCTGGCCCGAATGTGGCGAGAAGATTACAACACCACCGTTCTTATATTGGCACTGCGTGTACTGCGCTCTTCCCGATGGCAAAGAGCCAACGATCAGACTTGTTGGAAACGCCGCGGCCCTCAACCAGAAAATAGCCTCCGTAGAGGCGTACAACTCTCAGGGACAGATCGCCTCTATCATTGAGAAGCTAAGACATTCGCCTCCCGTGGAATATCTCCTTGAGGAGGCTTTCTCCCTCTACCATCCCGGGGTGTACGACCACTGCTTTGGTTAATCACCAGCCTCATCGATTCTAAAACGAACAGGAAACGCGTATTACGCGGCCACTCAGCGAGAACAATTGCGGGGGAAGATGTAAGCCTCACGCCTCTCCTTGACTGTCCCTCTTACCCCCTTGGATTAATCTACCATCAGCATTATTATCATCCTAAGGATCAACGTTTATCTATCGCGAACATGCTGTCACCGTCGTCGTCCTCACCACAGTTTGACGCTCACCAAGCTCTCCGCCGGTTGCAGATGAGCCCTCATAATGCTGTCGGTGAGCTCCAAAGCGCTGAGTACGAGATCGCGTTTATCAAGGCGCTACGCCGGGAGCCAACCACTCAGATCGGATCATATCAGGTGCACATGGATACCTCGCGCGATGACCGCACGACGGTATTCGTGCAAAATCCGAGTGGTGAGGAGCCTCACAAGTACGTCATCGTGCACGCTAACGACCACAGATACGTCGTCGCGGCGCCAATAGGATGGACGAAACTCCATAAGAATATCGTATCGCGAATTATGGTAGCGACTCCGCTGTCAGTATTCTGCTCGGGTGGTGGCTACGTTTCCGTTCTTAGCAAGGGAACGCTGATCGTTGATGGCGAGTCGACTGATTTCGGCGCCGGAGATCACGCACTTGCGAAGGCCGCGCTATCACAAGCCGTGAAGGGCACCTAGCCCCCTAGCTCCTGGGCCCCCTAGCTCCGGGGACACCCTACTTTTCAAAAGCAGGTTAAGTGTTCGATATCGCAGTGTGGCTATAACTATTTCTGATTTGCGTTACGGCCCTGAAGAGCTCGAGCGACCTCGACGAAGTAGGGTGTACTAGCGAGAGGGCTTTCCGCTCGAGTCTTTTACGAAAAGCTCTTCACGACCCGGTTCGCCTCGCGAATACCCGACAGGTACGCGCCGTGCACCGTTCCCGGATAGCTGCGGTGAGTCGCTTCACCAGCAAAGAAGACCCGGTTATCGATCGGTCGCGCGAGCGTATCGTAGTATTCGGTTTTAGCGCCCACCGAAATATAAGAATAAGACCCGTAGCTATAAGGATCGGAACCCCAACGCGTCTGCACTACAGCTTCGGGCTCGGGAACCGAACTTCCAAAGATCTTACGGAACGAAGCCATCGAGGTCGCGCTGATGGTCGAGAGATCGAGCTGCTCGAACCGTCTAGCCTGAGCGCCTGCCGTAAACCCAAATAAGATCGGCACCCCTACAGCTTGATCCAATGTGTAGTATTCCGGAATCTGAGTTGACGATCTCGCTCCAACATTTCCGATGAATCCAATGCTGTCCTCTCGCGTCTGCCAAAAAGCGGTCGGAAACTTGAAGTATGTCTTGTCGAGCACTCCCATCCGAAGCTTTGCGATGGCGTTCGCTTTTGCCGTTGGTAGACCGGGAGAAAACTCTATGTCGCCCCGTTTCAAAACACCGAGAGGAAGGGTTATGACCACCCTGTCCGCGTCAAAGACTCCGGAGTCCGTGGTAACGCGAACGCCGGATGAAGACCAGGAGATCCCTCTCACCAACTGATTGAAACGAATATCAATCCCCTGAGCGAGCCCATCAATAAGGCTTATATAGCCCGGTTTCACAAGGAGGTCCGAACCACTGAACGCTTCATCTTCGTCGAAGTACTTAAGCGACATCTGATTGAGATCCGCTCCAAACTCTATCCCAATCTCGGATCTCACTAAAAAGTTTACCATGTCGCCAATAGCTGCCCCTCGACGTTGTCGAATTCCTTTGATAAGAGCGCTACTGACACTTCCTATAGATCTATCCTGCCCAAGCCCGTCTTGAATCGCCACCAGCCGCTTTAAAGCGGCATTGTACTCGCGCTGCGCTTGATTTATGACCGCCGTAGAAACGGCGCCCCCCGCTGCATTAACGTACAGATCTTCCTCTTGTTCTATATCGTACGTCGCGGCTCCGAATCGACTTGCGAGAGCTACGAGCGGGTTCCCTTTTGTGCCGTGAATGAACGACGCGCCGAGATCGACCGGTGCTCCGAGTGACGTATCCGTACGAATACGCCCTCCAGCGACGCCACGAGCCTCCAACACCGTCACGGAATATCCCTTATCAGCGAGCGTTCGCGCCGCCGAGATACCAGCTATTCCGGCACCAAGTATCAGCACACGCTCTCCCTGAGCGAAGGTCTTTACCGTCGAGCCCAGCCGAGCGAGAAGAAGGAGAGATCCAGCGGAACGAAGAAAGTGCCGCCGACTAAAGCCTGAATTCATGTACCCTCTTAAAATATGGGGACGAAAGCGTTTTTTTACTCTATACAGCAGTAGCACCCATTACCATAGTAACGAAAGGCACACGAAGGTATCATGCCCATGAGATTCTCAACCCGATTGCTACTAACTCTTAGCACTCTCACTGCCACAACGTTGTGCCAGGCGGCGGAACGGAATTGCACTCAAAATCGCCTCGATGGGACGAAGCCTCCGTCGACCCAATTCATGGTATACCCAGCGCAAACCGTCGTCCCATTCTATCAGTGGCAAAGCAACAACGGATACTGCGGAGAGGTATCCATGATCCAAGCAGGATTAAACCACGGGCAGTGGATGTCTCAATTCAACGCGCGTTTAGTGTGCGGAACGGGCTTGTCACAATCCGGACCTCGCGGATGGTGCAAATCACACGATAATCAGCCCCACCACAATGCCCAGCTGTTGTTGGAGACTCCAGGAACAGGCGTAACCGGTACGTATGAATACGCCAATGCGCCGGCGTGTTTGGCAAACGCAAGATTGGTTGGAACCACGTACCCTTACGTAACTGGTTTCAAGACCGCGAATGTCGGAATTACCGGCTATCAAGACTACCTATCATGGGTAAAGAGTGAGGTCATAGCGGGCCATCAGGTTACCATCGGAGTTCTGTTTCAAGGAGCGGACGATCCTCAGTATGACCACATCGTCTCGGTAACCGCGATCGGAACCAACCACTCCCCGGTGGACAGCTCTTATTACGGGGATGACGTTTTGTATTTTGACGACCACGGTTCGTACAACCTTGACGGGGATACGCCCGCAGACATTAATCCAGCGATCCCCTTGGGCGCTGGTCGCGACAACACCCGTTGCACCCCTTATATTTTCGGGTACACATTCGACTCACTCGCTCGCACCCGCGAAGAGGCCAATCGAAATTCAGCTCAAGCGTATTCAATTATAGTCCCGGGGGTCTTTCCAACGGACACGATTAACGGAGGAGATGGTGAGGATAGTTATGTTACCATCTCTGGCCACAACTACGGGTTCTCCGTTTCCGGCGCGATCGATAACTCCAGTGGTGGCCCCTACCTCGTCCCGATTAAGATAACGATCCCGAAAGCTACCTACACAAACGGTAAAGCCAATCCT
>CAIXKI010000043.1 GCA_903920005.1 uncultured delta proteobacterium | reverse complement strand
GTACGAGTACTCCTAATAGATGCCTAAAAGGGGCTCCAAACTAGGAAAACATGACCACTCCTCCTAATCTTTCACAACGAGCCTCGGACCTCTACAAATCAATTCAGACGCATATTTGCGCCAACCTCGAGAGCCTGGAACCAACCGCGCGATTCAAAAGTGACGAATGGGAGCGCCCCGACGCCAAAGGTGGTCACGGTGGTGGAGGGCTCACTCGAATCCTCTCGGGGGGAACGGTCTTTGAAAAAGCCGGGGTCAATTTTAGCGCGGTAAGGGGAACGATGCCGGCAGCCTTCGCCGCAAAGCTAGGCGGCCCCTCCGAAGATGTTCCGTTCTTTGCTACCGGGGTATCACTCGTCATTCACCCCTATTCACCGATGATTCCAACCACTCACGCGAACTGGCGATACCTTGAGCTCGGGAACGCGTGTTGGCTTGGCGGAGGATCTGACCTTACCCCCTACTACCTCTATGAAGAGGACGCCGTTCACTTCCACTCAGTCTTGAAGGGTGTGTGCGACAAGCACTCACCTGAGTATTATCCGCGCTTCAAAAAGGCATGTGACGAGTATTTCTATCTACCTCATCGCAAAGAGACGCGTGGCATTGGAGGAATCTTCTACGATTACCTAGGACGAGATGAAAAAGTTGATCTTGAAGCAACCTTGAAGTTCAGCCACGATCTCGGGTTCGCGTTCACGGAGCAATACCTTCCGATTGTCGAGCGACGAAAGGGAACTCCGTACACTGAGAAGGAGAAGGGCTTCCAACTCCTTCGACGAGGGCGGTATGTCGAGTTTAATCTGCTCTACGATCGGGGGACCCACTTTGGCCTACAAACCGGCGGGCGCATTGAATCAATCCTCATGTCGCTTCCACCCATCGTTCATTGGGATTACTGCCCAACAGTCGAGGAGGGCTCTCGCGAAGAGCTGCTCATTCAGACCCTTATGAATCCCCGAGAATGGGTGAAATAACCCTATCAAGCACATTGTCGCTATCGGTTCCCTCATGAGAGCTTTAGACTATCGGCAGAAATGCCGATTCTTTCGTGAATCTCATGAAACCAACAACAAAGGTACTCTTCGGAACAGGCTCCTTTTTTATCGACGTGTCAAAGATAGCTATCTTTGACGAGGTCCTGTTTGTACCCGCCGATGAAGCGGAGCGTGTTAAGCTTCTCGGAGATCGCCCACCTGCCGGCGTGAGAAAGACCGTTAAAATAGTCACCTCCGTTAATGGCAAAGAGACCGAAGAGACCTTCGAACCAGGACAAGAGGTCTTTCGAATATTCAACCCGGAAACTCAACACTACGAGCCAACCAAAAAACCTACGTGGGCGGAGGTTCAGGATCTTCCGCATTCCGTAATGAGTCCGGAGAAGAAGCTTCGCGTACTGCACTCGCATATCAAGCTCGCTCATTGCTGTTTCTTTGAGGAGTACCCTGAACAAGTTCTCGCTATGAAATTTATCCCGCGAGACGCCGTAGTACTTGAGCTAGGTGGAAATGGAGGGAGAAACTCGTGTACGATAGGCCACATCATCTCCCCCAATAGTCAAAACCTCGTCGTCTTTGAATCGGCGGAACGGCCTGCTCTAGTACTTCGAGAGAATCGCGAACTCAACAACCTTAAGTTCCACGTAGAAAACGCGGCGCTCTCCAAAGTGCCACTTATGCAGGATTACTGGACCACTAAACCAATCGGACCGACCGGAAAGATCCCGCAGGGCATGGTCCCGGTAAAAACGATCTCCTGGAGCGCTCTTCAAGTAAAATACGGACTTACCTTTGATACCCTTGTTGCTGACTGCGAGGGAGCACTATACCAAATACTCAGAGATGAACCTGACATGCTGCAGAAGTTCCGTCTCATCATCCTTGAGAACGATTTCACAACGCAAGAGGAGCAGGACTTCGTTCATAATGAGTTTATGCGACATGGCTTCCGTGTTGTGTACGAAGGAGAGGGACCGCAAACTCCGCCCAAGAAGGGTTTTTATCAAGCGTGGCGCAGAGACTAATTCAGATATCAGAGCTGACTCAGATAGTCTCATATAATGCGATTACCGATGAAGGGCCGCGACTTCCTTAACAGCGGCCACTATAACAACGGCCACCATCGTCCTACATCCACGCACTTTGAGACGTAATCTCCACGACACCCCCTTCCGGATTTAGGCACGACGGGCTAGAATTTCGGCACTTTCACAATCCTTAGGAGATCTCATGCTTCCAACCAAAGCCTACGCCGTCCAGAACGAAACTAGTCCCCTCGCACCGTTTGAATTCCACCGGCGAGCCGTCGGCGATAACGACATCCTCATCGAGATCCTGTACTGCGGCGTTTGTCACTCCGACATACACCAAGCTCGCGGAGAATGGGGCAACTCAATATTCCCTATGGTCCCAGGGCACGAGATCGTTGGCCGGGTAGCCAAAGTCGGCGCACAGGTAACCTCCTTCAAGGTTGACGACCTTGCCGGCGTGGGATGTCTCGTAGATTCATGCCGATCGTGCAGCAGCTGTAAGGCGGGCGAGGAGCAGTATTGCCAAAAGCATATCTCCTTCACCTATAACGGCACCGAACAGGACCAGAAAACCCCAACGCAGGGCGGGTACTCATCACAGGTCGTCGTGGATCAAAAGTACGCCCTTCAGGTCTCTAAATCGTTAGACCTCAAAGCGGTAGCTCCTCTGCTATGCGCAGGGATTACCACGTATTCGCCACTGAAACATTGGAAAGTTGGACCGAAGAGTCGCATCGCGATACTTGGGCTTGGTGGGCTCGGCCACATGGGCGTAAAGTTCGGCAAAGCATTCGGCGCTCACGTCACGGTCATCAGCACCTCAAAGAGTAAAGAAGCTGACGCGAAACGTCTTGGCGCGGACGCGTTCCTCGTGTCAACCGAAGCTGACGCTGTTCAGAAGGCTGCTGAGAGCTTTGACCTCATACTGGATACAGTATCTGCGGAGCACGACCTAAATTCAGTGCTCTCGATGATCAAGCTCGATGGAACACTCGTTCTCGTTGGCGTGCCCCCGAAGGCTCCGGAGATTCACCCCTTCTCACTCATTCCTCGACGTCGCTCTATCGCCGGCTCAATGATCGGAGGAATCAAGGAGACCCAGGAGATGCTCGATTTCTGCGCCGAGAATGGGATCGTTTCCGATATAGAAATGATTGCAATGAAAGATATCAACACCGCCTACGCTCGTATGATCAAAGGTGATGTTCGATATAGGTTTGTTATCGACTTGAAGACACTGTAATTCACCGTGGAAGGGCGTGGCGGGAAAGGCCTGCCCTTCCGCTATCACCGCTGACGAAGAGTCCTAGAATCCTCTTCAATCACAGCCCCTTTGAACACAAAGGTCGCGAAGGGGAACTCCAAGTGCCGGTCACCCCCCTCCTCCACCACTTTCAACCCTTCAATCGCGTATTCTGGATTCGATTCTTTCACAGCTAAGAGGGCTGCGTCATGAAAGAGCGCCGCTGATACGACATGGTCTGTCGTTCCAAACTTTTCGCGATAGCGCGTGATAAATCCCTCTGAGACCTTTGGAGCTGTGAACCACACCCCGTCAAAACTCCCATCGGCCGCCTGGATGTCAGCGGAGGCCTCGACAAAGTCACACGCGAAAACAGGCAAGGGAACCTTCAAGTTTCGCATCTGCTTCGTAAAGAGCCCATTCAATCCGGGGCTTAAACATAATCCCACCGCGTCAGCGCCACTTCTTTTTAGGCGTAGGATGTAGGTCTGGAAGCCCTCAGGCGACTTTGCAAAGTCATCCCAACTACTTCCTGGCAATCGTTTCTGTATCGCGTCCCCCCATCCGGACGCATACGCGTGCGTGGAGGTAAATACAGCTATCCGCTTATAACCATGGCGAACAACCTCATCAGCGATGTAGCCATAGTCATCCTCTGTAGTGGTCCATAGACGAAGCGCATACGGATTATGCAAGAACACCTTATTCGCCGAGGCCCAACCGAAGAGATGTATCTTCTCTTTGTTCGCAAGGGGAGCAACGGCCTGAGACGTCACCGAATCTCCCACTATAACCGAGGACACCTTATCGATATCAACGAGCTTTCGAAATGCGGTAAGGGTCTTAGCCGGCAGGAATCCATCGTCCTCGTAGAGAAACGTTGCCTTTCCGCCGAGTTCCGCGAGCTCAATACCGTTACGATATGCCGCGCCGTACGACGCTGAATCACCGGAGAACCCAGCGATAACACCGATCCGTTCCTCGGCGCTCGCGAGGGAGGATGCCCAGATAACCAGTGGGGCGAGAAACAAAGGGAGAGAACGAGGCATCATAAGAAGACTTACATCTACCCTACTCGCAACCCTCCCCGAAAGCCTTTTAACTGCCGGCTACGAAGCCCGTAAGCTGGTCAAGGCTAATAGTGGACACTTCCTGCTCAGTGCGCCTCTTCACTTCTATCCTTCCCTCTTGGCTAGATCTCCCGCCGATAACCACGCGAAGTGGCATACCGAGCAAGTCCGCGTCCGCGAACTTTTCGCCCGCGCGAATCTCTGGCCGTTCATCAATAAGAGCCGAGAGCCTCTCATGAGCACACACTTCCCGTACCTGTCGCGCCATCTCTAAAGTCTGCGAATCGCCTCCCAGAACAACAACGTGAATGTCGTAAGGAGCAAGCGCCTTCGGCCACACAAGACCGGCATCATCACCATAGACCTCGGCGATCGAAGCAAGAACTCTTGTCGTGCCTATCCCATAGCTGCACATCTGTACCGATCTCCTCGCGCCTTCAGAATCCTGAACAGAGACCCCAAAGGCGTCTGTGTAGCGAACACCAAGCTTAAACGTATTTCCTATCTCAATGGCTCGATGTTCTCTCAGTCTCGGCACGGTAGACCCAAACAATTGCCTCAATGCGTCCGCGTCATCAGCGACCTCTTTATTCAGCGCCGTCTGACCATCCTCAGTTACAAAGACAGTGTCCTCACCTGCCTCGTGGAGTAGCTGAAACTCGTCGGAGAATTTCGAGAACACTCCACCAGACGCAAACGTGCGCAACGTTCCCGCTCCGATACCGCACCGAGCGAAAATGCGCATATACGCTCTACAAACCTCCTCGTAGTAGAGATCTCGTTCAGCCTCTGAGAAGTGAAACGAATAGAGATCTTTCATTCGAAACTCACGCCCTCTGAGCAATCCGGACCGGGCTCGCGGTTCATCTCGGAACTTTGTCGAAATCTGAAAAAGGGCCGCCGGTAGATCCCGATATGATCGAATGTTCTTCTCAAACGCCGCGACAATCGCCTCTTCAGCGGTTGCCGCCAGCCCGTACTCCTGTCCGTGTCGAGAACGAAGCTGATAGAGAACATCGATACTTTCCCACCGACCGGTCGTCTCCCAAAGCTCTCGAGCTTGTAACGCCGGCGCGAGAAATTCCTGCGCTCCAAGTGAAAGCATCTCCTCCCGAACTATCTGCTCTATTCGGGCTAATACCCGAATAGCAAGTGGCATTAAGGTATAGATCCCAGCGGCGGCCTGGGAGATATATCCCGCGCGAATAAGAAGCCGCGCGTTCTTACTTGTTTGATCCTGAGATACCTCTCGTGCGGTTCTCGTGACATTCGAGGTCAGTGAATGAATAGCGTGAGCGTACATGTAATGAGCTCTCCTTGGAGCCGTTTATTTTTTTGTGGTAGGGAACTCGGAAGAAGCGTGGAAGCGTCGTTGTGCATACCCGCTAAGCGGGGATATGAGGTGGCAATGCTGAAAAGTAGAACGCGCGCATCCGGACATCGTGAGCACAATCGCCACGCGAGTCAAGAAAAAAACGGAATGCTGCACGACAACATTCTCAACCCATTGGCTTCTTCTCCTGTTGGGTATCTGATTTCATAGACGCATTTCTTATCGGAGCAGGTCGCAATGAACATCAAGCGAACTCCACCGCCTGCTTCCCGTCAGATGCTTTAAGAGCATATAAGGCTTGGGATCCTTCCGTGCGGCGGTCTCTCAGAAAAACAGTGGAGAGAATACGCAGGAGATCATTTCGCTTCCCTCTACCGCCGGTGGCGCTGGAGAGGTAGCGGGATCCAAGAGCGCCAGACGTTGCCTACAGTAAGACGCTCTTGGTCGCTCGATATCTACGGCACCAGGCGCTCTGAAATAATGCTAAACCCGTTCTTCTTTGAACCAACAATGTTGTAGATAGTGAACTTCGACCTCCCCACCCCTGAGAGGCGCGCTATCGATCTACGGCTCGCGCCTGGATAGATAGTAGCGGTATAGGGAACCCTGTTGGATAAAATAGCGAGTGTTGCCTGCTTACCATTCCTAATACGCGTGCTCTGCGATGAAAGTAATTCCGGGCTACTAAACTTCACTGTTACGCCACCCGCTTGCGCCAGGTGTCGCACGGAGACAGTCGACGGTAAAAAGAGCTCCGAAACATTAAAGATCGCTAGCTGCGGAGCCCCGCGGCTCGATAGGCTGGCTACCGCGGAGAACACCCGCACATTTTCAGGAATAGTAACCTGCTTGGTAATAACAGCAGGTTTTGAGCACGAGCCATCCGCGAGATGGATAGTTATCGTGTAGTCAGCGGGCACTAGCTCGACGATCGTCGACTCTTTAAACTTTACCCCTTTCAGGGCACACGTTCCGTTTACCGCTATATCAACCGGAAGAGCCTGCTCTAGCCCAAGGTCTCGACCGTCAATTCCATGCACTATATTTACGTTAGCGGCGGACGCCAACTGCACGGTGCTGAAAAACGCGCTTAGTCCCCACACAAAGATCCCAACTTTTCGCATAGCAGTACTCCTTCCTAAAAGAGGCTCCCCACCTTCTAATTGATGTCAAACGCTCACAGCATTTTAAGCAGTCACCTCCCCTCAAGTCAACATTTACCGTAAAATCAAAGTGGCATAGTTAAGTTCAAATAAAAACAAATACTTACCCCCGTTACCAAATCTCTCAGAGACCAATGCCACTTACTGAACGCGTAAACACTCGAGCGCGGTCTCTGAGACAAATAGCGGGGACAAATAGCGGGATAGTGGGCGACAAATTGCGGAATAGCGGAAACGGGAAGGCCGCTTCAACCGCCCGAAATATCCCAGGAAATATCGAGATTACGTATAGTCCGTAATAACGTGATACACAGTGTTTCTCCACGTCGCTGGCAAGCACTGAGCGCGACGCACAAGGTATCATCGCTATGAATGAATCTCCGCACAGAGGGAGCAAAGACCCCCTTGAGGGAAAAACGCTTCAAATGATCCTGACCGAGCTGTACGAGCATTTTGGATGGGATGGGCTCGCACGGCAGCTTCCGATCAATTCGTTCATCGATAATCCCTCAATCAAGTCGAGCCTTACGTTTCTTCGACGGACTCCCTGGGCACGAGAAAAGATTGAGAAGCTCTATCGTAGCTTTCTGCAGGGGAAATTGCAGCAGACGGGCAACGACAGCGAGTCGTAATCCGTTTAGGCGTCGTCAGAGAGAGTCCCTTACACCGCGCGAATCTTAGCGGTTAGCTGATTAAACTTCGGCGAAAGAGCTCTAAGCCTTTCGTCCCACTCCTCATTGATAGCTTGCCCCTTTATGCACGAGTGAAACTTAATCATGATCATAATGAGAAAGAGTGGACGCAACACTGCTTGCCGAAAATTAATCGCAAAGAGAACTGCCACGAGGGCGGTCCATCCAGCGACGAATGGAAGGAACATGGCTAGCATCCCGGCGGGTGCCAAAAACAACACCCAAGCTATCGCGGTCAAAATATAGTCGGCGAAAACACAGATTGTCGCCGTTTTAAGGATCTCCGTTGAGTTCTGGCAGTAGTACAGCAATCCATCGCGACCGCCCCGCCACGCGTTGTCTTCACCGCGAGCGAGGTTATATGAAAAGATCGTTTCGTCGATGTAGGTCGTAGCTGCTTTTAAGATTGCGGATGCGAGATTCGCTAATGCTTTCAATCCTGGAATAGGAAGAAATTTGGTGACGAAGTCGAGCGTCGCGTTGAACGCTCCCACAATTCCATCAATCAATACATCAAGCGCAAAGAGTGTATTCACTTGCGAAAAACGATCGGTGACGATCTTTTTGCCGTAGTCGAACATCCTCATCTTACCGTTATCGACAGCTCCCGTTGTGATGAGCTCCGTGAGAACGGCGATGTGCCCGCATTTAATGAGATAGAGTCCGTAGCGGACAACCGTTGCCCAGATCCATCCGTAGATGCCAAGGCCTGCAAAGAGCCAAGCGTAACCGATCCAGGGATGCAGTGTATGTCCTAAGAGGCCAGCGCCGCCGAAAGTAGCGCCGAACCACAAGATAGAGACGATCGAGACGGCGACGAGAATACCGAATCGAATGAGCACGTAGGGCATAGTTTTTATGAGAAGCGAGATGCTTTCCGAAAATCCAGCGCTTGATATCGCAAGAGGGTACGAGTGGCGAACGGGTTGATCTGGGTGATTGTATGAAGAGTTTGGTTGCATGTTCGGTCCCCGTAGGTTGCGGATGTCGAGGAGAGGGTAACGTACCCCCTGCATTTAAGAAAACCCATCTTAGTAGCGGGAGATTACGTTTAGTGGAGCCCCTACGACTCCAGAACGTAAGAGCGCAGACGCACCGCACCCTCTCTACGATCCTCGTTCTTTAGCTCGTACAACTGGGGACACCCCTACGTTGGATCAGCTACTTGCAGGGGGTACATTAATCTTCCTATCCTCAATTCTCGCAAGAACACTCCACCTAGGAGAAAACCGTCGGAACAATCCCTATTTTGCGCCACAAATCATCAACTTATTGTACGCATATTCCGTACTACCGAGTGTGGTTATTCGCGGGGGAGCTTTTCAAACCGGCTCTTACAGGCGAGACACGGGTGATGGAAGATGGGCTTCCGTCACATGCTGAGTACAGGGGTGTTGTATGACGTTAGCGACTGGACAGTTCAATCCTTCGGCGAATTCGGCGGTTAAGCTCTATCTTGTCGATGATCACTTGGTTCTTAGGCAGGCACTCGCTGAAGCGCTCGAACACCGCGGCAACTACCAGGTTGTCGGCCACGCGGGAAACGGCGCTGAACTCATCTCACAAGGTCAAGGATGCTCTGCCGACATTATCGTATTGGATTTCACACTCCCCAAATCCGGAGGGCTCGAGACCCTCAACGAACTTCGCAAACTCGGAGTAAACACACCCGTACTCATCCTTTCGGGCGACGAATCAGGACGGTGCGTTCGAGCCGCCCTGCAAGCAGGCGCCAAGGGCTTTGTTCCAAAACAGGCTGGAATTAATGAGATGGAACACGCCATCGAGGCTATCGTGAGGGGAGGCACGTATTTGAGCCCTTCAGTGTCAGACAAGATGGCCTCCAGTGAGGCTGGCGAGGCCCATTCCGCGGCGTCAAGCACCGTACTTTCAAATCGTGAACGAGAGATCATGATCCTTCTCGCCAACGGGAACCCAAACCGCGACATCGGCAAACTTCTGAACATCAGCGTTCGAACCGTCGACACTCACCGGTCGAACATCCTTAAAAAGTTGGGATTTAAAACGAACGCAGAGCTTGTGAAGCTGGCTATTGCTGAGGGATGGGTGACTACGTAACCCGGTAGCCCCTACTTCGGCATCTCTTCCCGTAAACTAGCATGAGGGGTTTCGCTTAAACCCCGGTCGATGCAGTCCCACGCGAGAAGAGCGCATTTGATACGAGCTGAGTGGCGCTTGACTCCTTCAAGAGCAAGAGCATCTCCAAGATCATTCAACGCGTCGCCGTCGACCTCACTCTTGATCATCTTGCGGAAGAGTGCGGAGAGCCGTCGAGCTTCCTCCCTGCTTTTCCCGCGCAGTAACTCGGACATGATCGAAGCCGCGGCTTGGCTAATTGAACATCCGTGACCGTCAAAGGCGATCTCGGCGATGGTATCGCCAGAAAATTTCAGTGTAAGCGATATCTGATCTCCGCAAAGAGGATTGTTGAGATCGACCTTCCGATCAGGGTTTAAGAGAACCCCTTTGCATCGCGGTGATTTGTAATGGTCCAGGATAAGATCCTGGTAGACATCATCTAAATTCACAAACTCTCCCCACGCTAACCGATTAGGGTCGCGCTTCGTTTACTCTCTGTCTAAGCCCAGACGCCGCGTCGAATAAGAATGCCAGTCGAAGAAGCCCCTCAGGCTCTCCCGAAAGCACGATCTCCCCGGTCAGATGCGCTCGTTGAAGCGTCAGTGTTCCATCAACGAGCTTCCGAAATGTTTCATCGCTACCTGACAACCAACAGCGTGCGGAAACACCATCCGTAATTCGACCATACATAAGGTCGAGTCCGAATCGATTTCCATGTACGTCGAAACCGACCTCAAGGGGCGACATCTCCGGAATTTGAGGCGCCGAGGCTGCTAACGCAGCGAGGTCTACTATCCATGTATCGTTACTACTCATAGGCCCGAATAATGCTCCTCTTGCTTAAAAATGTCACCTCCCCCCTCGAAAACATTGAAGAATTGGGGGTTAAAGACAGCGATTTACGCCGAACACCCTGAAAAACACAGCGCCCATCCCTAACAGCTCTGCGAACCCGGGCTCTGCCCTACGTCTTTGGAGGTCTCTGGCTACCCGAGATGGATGCTCAAACGGGTCTTAAGTCCCGTCCACCGCGCGGTGACGACCCGAGACACTAAGCTGCGTTTATGCCTGCGTGCCGGAGGAGAGATCCTCAATCAACTTCTCAAGACGTCGGACCTCTGGATATGTCCCAAGCAATCGCTGGCCCGCGTCTTTCGCCTTGCTTGCGATCAGAAGAGCTGAAATCTTATCGCCGCTTATAGCATATGCACGCGCCAAGATGTGCATCTCATGGATCCCGCGCCATCCCGTTGCCTGACAGGCACGTGTCGCTAACTGCACAGCGTACTCAGGCTCAAAAAAGGCTCCACCTTCGAGGTATGTTGAGGCGAGCATTCGCAATACTCGAGGATGCTCCGGAGATACTTGCAGAGAGCGGTGCAAATGATGGCGGGAATAGGCGATTTTACCCTCTTCGAGCAATACCTGCGCAAAGGCGATCACGGCTTCAAACGGTCCCCGATCCTTCGCGGCGAGCGCCGCAAGATCGTCACGAGCGAGTCCATGATCACCCGCCAACATGAGGAATCGAGCCTTAGCTACTTCAAGACGAGGCGACGCTTCAGCATCGCAGTGGAGGTCGGCGAGAAGGTCCTTAGCCTCTTGAACGAGGTGATCTACCCCACCGCTCTCTACCGTCGCGGTTACAAAAAGAGTCACTAATTCAGGATCCGCTGGTACAGACTGAAGGCACTGACGGATAGTCCACGCCGCCTCAACAGCACAACCTAGCCACAATTGTAGTCGAGCAAGACGGACATACGATTCACGCTCCTTTGGGGCGACTATCGTTGCTTGGCGAAGGAACCTCTCAGACTCCTCAAATTTGCGAGTTCTAAAGAGACAGTGAGAAAGATCCAGAAGAGCGTTAATACGAGCTGGATGCCGAGGATGAGACTCAAGGCCCTTACGATAAAACGTAGCGGCTTTTTCATAGTCTCCGGCTTTATAGAGAGCGGCAGCCTCAATCCAAGCGTGCACGGGCAGGGTACGCCAACGCTTAATCCACTCTTTATAAAGGAGGCAGTTTGCTTTAAATTTCGTCACAGCTTTCATCGATTAACGTTGCTCCGTTATTCTACGCTTACGTCCCCCCACGTTCGTAAGCCCGTACTTGTTAGCTCCTTAGACTAATCAGCAGAAGGCGAATCCCTGCTTCAGGAAATATACATGAATCACATCAACACCTTACTCACTCAGCTCTCGGCCAGGATTCCAAGCCATTTACTGCTCACAGACGAGAAATCGAAGGAATTCTACGGTCGCGACTGGATTAAGGATTTCAAGCCCGCTCCGTGCGTTATAGCCCTTCCTGAGACGATCGAGCAGGTACAGCACATCCTCCAGACCTGCGAGAATCTCGTATTCGGCGTAGTGCCCTCTGGTGGTCGAACAGGGCTGAGCGGTGGCGCGACCGCGACGAACGGCGAAGTGGTAGTCTCACTAGAGAGAATGCGCGCGATACTCGAAGTAAACTCAACGGACCGCACCATACGGTGTCAGGCTGGCGTCCCTCTGGAACGCATTCAACTTGAAGCGCAAACTCACAACCTTTACTTTCCGGTAGACTTCTCAACACGCGGTTCGGCCCAGATCGGCGGAAACATCTCAACAAACGCTGGGGGCATTCGTGTGATCCGTTACGGAAATATGCGCGAATGGGTACTCGGATTGAAAGTCGTGACCGCCGGAGGAGAACTCCTTGAATTAAACGGTTCACTCTTTAAGAACAATTCCGGTTACGATCTGCGATCGCTCTTTATCGGCTCCGAGGGGACGCTGGGTATCATCGTTGAAGCGACTTTGCGACTCACAACCCCTCCCAAAGGGATGACTCGCGTGATGTGTGGACTTGAATCCACGGAAGCGATCCTTCCCCTTCTCTCGTTCTGTCGCGGGAAGCTACGAGATCTTTCGGCTTTCGAATTTATCGACCAGGCGTCGTTTCACGAGGTCATAACCCATAGAAAACTGCGAGACCCCTTCTCCGCGCGTTACAACGCCTACGTGCTCATTGAATGCGAGCTCAATACGAAAGACGCCCAGGAGGATATACTAGCTACCTTTGGAGAGGCGTACGAAAAAAGTCTTATCCTTGATGTCGTCGTGAGCGAATCTCAAGCGCAAGCACAAGAGCTGATGAACATCCGCGACCTCATCAGCGAAACACTCTCAACTCACTACACCATCCATAAGAACGATATCTCCGTCCCGGTAACCACCATTCCAAGCTTCATCAAACAGCTACAGGATTCAATCACGGAGGCATACTCACAGTTCCGCGTTGTCATATTTGGACACGTCGGAGACGGCAACTTACACGTTAATGTCTTAAAACCCGATTCGATGTCGGATGACCAATTCTGGAAGAGCTGTCACGAAGCGGACCATACGATCTTTAAAACTGTGCAACAGTTTAAAGGTAGCATATCCGCCGAGCATGGCGTTGGATTGTTAAAGCGCGACTTCATTCGCTACACCCGAACCGAGCTGGAGCTTGAGATCATGCGCGGAATAAAGAGAGCTTTCGATCCAAAGGGGATTATGAATCCGGGCAAGGTGATACCTGGGTAACGAACAGCAGACGTTTCGTCCCCTGCACGATCAGCGCTAAACACCTCATGCAGACCTTCCGATCCTTACATGCTCCATGCGCCATCTCGGGGAATTCCTTGGCTGGCTTCACGCACGATGCGGGCTAGGGCCTGAGAAGCCCCTCGGTAAAGGGCCGAAGAGTAGAAGCGGTTAGCTCGGCAGCAAGCTCATTAGGGTGGATGCCATCAGAGGTCGCGGTGTAGATATCTCGTGGATGTGGACAGGGAGGAGGCGCTCCTGCTGGGCATCGTCGCTTAAAATCAAGCATGAACGGTTTAAGCATACTGAGCACCGGTAAGTGGTGTTCGCCCGCCAGGACTTCACCGAGTGGCAGTTCCCCTTTCATCGGGGATCCTGCGTATGTGATTTCGGAGGAGGTGAATGCAGGCCAGAGCACGACCCCCACTGGGATGTTATGAGCCTTTGAGATCTCAGCCAGTCTGACAAATCCCTTCTCCATATTTTTCAGACCATTGGCATTGGATACTGACTTGGCCGCCCATCCAACTGAGCATTCTCGGAAATGAAAGAGGTTTAGCTGTAGCGCCAAGAAGCGAAAAAACGAGGAGCGGAGAAAGAGCTCCTTTATCAATCGTGGTCGGGTCTGACTGTATACCCTAAACATATCCCCGTTCGATTCCTCGGCATCGTTAAAAACAACCAGGAGGAGTATCGCGTCAGGTTTGTATTTAAGCCCTTTTTCTCTAAGTAGCTCCACCTCGGCCAGAGTCGAGTATCCCCCAACTCCAAAATTTAAGATCTCGGTTCCATCCCCAAACGAACGCTCCAGTTTGCGTGAGATGGTATTCTCGAAGTTGGACTCTCCGTGCCCCGCGACGACGGAATCCCCCAACAGAACTATCCGCTTTCGATGTGGTATCCGCTCCACGCTTCTCTCAACATCTCGCTGCCCGTCCGAGTTCACGAAGGAAAATCGGCCGAAATGATTCGTTGGGTTGGAGTCTCGATAGTTCGGCTTGAGTTCGTATCCCAGAACGGGATTAGACGACGGAATGTACGGAGCTTTCGTGTCTGACTCCGTGAGTACCTGAACATGAGGCGCTAGTTGGAAGTAGCGGAAACCAGCCTCGACAATCAAGAGACTGAGCTCGAGTGATAGGCAAACGAGGAGGAGCCGGATAAGCATATTTACAACATACTGAAAGTACCCGTCCCACTTTTTTGGAGAACGGAAAATAAGAAGATCTTGGTTGTCATAGTTAGAGCGCACAGCCGGAACCAAACTGAACAGCGCCGAACGTCGTCCGACGATCAACTCCTGCCACAAGCCGCACGCGGTCTCTCCTCTGTATATACCGTAGGAAGCTGGCTATGAGTAACCTGAAAAATACCATAGGGAAAAAGAACGACCGGGGGTCTTCAGAAAGGCACGCGAAGAACCTTTATCGACCAACCCCTGCTCCGCGTCCTGCGCTCCGATCGCTGGATACCTGATGAAGAAGTCCGACAACCTCCCCAAGCCGTTCCGTGTCTTTAGGGGTTATCCCGCTGTCTAACGCGAACTTGGGAAACATCTTGGCATTAGCCTCATTGATTCTCAGCCACGACTCGAAATACTTTATGCGTCCCTCATGTAACTCCGAAAACGCCGCCATCAGCTGCGGATTTGAGTAGCTCAATAATTCCGTTTTTACCTTCGAATCGACCAACATCTTCATAAGGAGTTCGTTATCTTTGTCAGACAACTCCTTCTTGGGTAACTCCTTTGGACTTCGGGGAGCATCTTGGAGCGAGCTATTATTTACCGCGTCAACCAGGGATCTTAGGAGCGGCGTCATGTGAGCTACCTTCGGCACAGGCTGCTCTGCGGATTTTTCCTCTAGGGGCTTTATCTTTGGGGTCTCGGCTTTGCGCTCAACCACAGGAGCAGCGCTCATAACCTCTCGTATCGTGGGCTCCGTTGGTACAACCTGGGGCAGAGGAGCTGGCGCTCGCATAAGCGGTTGAGCTGTCTCGGATACCGGAGCGACACTCTGAGTCGCGGTAGGGGCTGGAGCCAAAACACTATTGGGTAGTGACGAAGCCGCTGGAGCAATCTGAGGGGAGACCTCTCGAACGGTTGGGGGTGGAGGTTTTACCACCGTTACAATCGAGGGCACGGCCGCGACCAGAACCGGTAGCCGAGACTCTTTGACGCCCGATACTTCGGACGTTACTACCGGTGACGCTGCGATCTTTGGCAGCTCTACAGAGAGTGCGGGCGACGTAGAGGAACGAACGGAGGACGATTTGAAATCTTCTACGACCCGTGGCAACGACTGCACATGTGAAGCGGATCTCACTATTTCGGGCTCGACCTTTCGTCCTCGAGCAGAGAGCTCCATGAGAACCTGCGCTCCATGGCGCATATCGACGCTACGGAAAACTTTGTCGGGGTGGGTATTGGGAAGGGCGTCACCGGCCTTAGTAGCTCGGGCAGCTATATGTTCTCCTCCCTTGGAAGGATCCATCCGTCGATGAATTGCGGAACGAGCCTCGTCTCTATCGCCCCTCATATGGCCGCCGTTAAAATGAGACCTTGAAGCCTCGGGCGATCTACCCCGAGACATCATGCTATCACCTCTGTGCTCTTCAAACCGACCCATACAACCTCCGAAACACAAGTTCGATAGGGTTATGGAATCACCCCCACACATCGTTTCATTGCAGAAAAAGCGGCGATTATAAGGGCATCAAGGCGCTTCTGGAACCGCCCAAAGTCTACCTCTCAATACTTTCCACGAGGTTACCCACCTAGACCTAGGGGGTTCTCCTAGCTACCGGCGAGAGAGATAGAAAGAACACTCAAGTTTTGTCCCACGCTGCCGTTTTCCCTTGTGTGAACCGGCACCCCCTCAAATTGCTTGCGAGGCTAGGCCCACTCCTTGTGGTGGCGCTGATATGCAGCACCCTCCTTTGGCGCATCACGATCGTCATCGGAGCTCCAAGCACCCCTCCAAATCGGCCCTCATCAAGGGAGTCCCCTGTCATCGTTGAATCGGAAGGCACACTCTGTGCAAAGATTCGCAGACGATGGGTCGCTGGAACACTGACACCTCACGGCTTCGCGTCGCACGCACAAGAAATAGCAAAGCTGAAACGAAAACTTAACGATACCACTACTCAGCGCGATGCCCCGACTTTGAGAAGAATTCGCGAAGAGCTCGCTAAACTTGAACCCCGCTCTGTGTCCAGTGCCGAACTCTGCAAGCGACTACCTTATTCTACTACGAAAGGCGCACCAACCAAATTTTCCATATCCTCTTCCACGTTCCAAGACGGCGGCTTGATACCTCTTCAGAACTCGTGCTGGATAAGCGGAGATCAAAACAACGGCGCTGAAACGTCCCCAGCGATCTCGTGGAAAAACGTGCCTCGAAAGGCCACGCACCTTGCACTATTAGCCTACGACCTAACCAGCGATGAAACCCACTGGTTCATCGTCATCGACAAAAAAAGCCAATATTGGAAAAAGGGATTCAGTGAGGGACTATCCGGCGCAGGCCTCGGGTCTGCTAAGAATGGCTTTCAAGGGATCAATAGTTTCGGCGTCGTTGGATACAGTGGTCCCTGTCCTGCTCCAGAAGAACGTCAAACCTTGACCTTCACTCTCTATGCCCTGCGCGGCGCTAAGCTAAAAAGCTACGGCAGCACGGCAGCTAAGATTCGAAAAGGTTTTAAAAAGCTCCTCGTTAGTAGAACAGATGTGTCAGGCGTCTTTCTTGCCCCAGACGCAGGTTCTCCCGCGAACGACTCGGAGGAGGATGCGACCCCTGCATCCACTCCGACCATAGCTCTAACCGCTACCTTTACTTCAACTCCCACCAGTACACCTACGAACACTCCCACCACAACACCGACAGCAACCCCGACCGCTACCGTTACTTCAACTCCCACCGATACTCCAACCACCACGCCAACCCAAACAGCGACAGAAACTCCCACCGAGACACCTACGAACACGCCAACAGGCACACCAACAAACACACCAACCAGCACGCCCACAAGCACACCAGCGACGGCATCACCCTCCGGAGTAGACGTAATTATCGCTGGGGGATATCTACATAGCTGCGCGTTGCAGGTCAGCACCGGGAAGGTTAAATGTTCGGGCCTCAACGAATACGGACAGCTTGGTGACGGAACAACAACATCGCAGACCCTTGCAACACAAGTGTCAGGAATGAGCTCCGGCATAACCGCTATAACCTCGGGATCCTCCCGAGGTTGCGCAGTCACCTCATCCGGAGGTGTGAAGTGTTGGGGACAGAATATCTATGGTGGAGTGGGCAACGGCAATACGTTAGACCAATTCTCCCCCATTTCCGTATCAGGTCTGACTAGTGGGGTAGTCGCAGTTAATGGAGGAACCGCCTATCACACATGTGCTTTGCTGAGCAATGGGAGCATCAAGTGTTGGGGTTTCAACGGCTACGGGCAACTCGGCGATGGAACAACGACAGATCGCTACACACCGGTCACTGTGTCTAACCCGCCCACTGGGGTGGTAGCTATAGGCGCAGGCTCCTCACATACTTGCACACTAAACTCTTCCGGGGGTGTGCAGTGTTGGGGTGGCAACTACTCGGGGCAGCTCGGGGATGGGACAACCACCCGACGCTCTGCACCAGTTCAAGTTTCCGGCCTCTCCTCGGGTGTGAAGCAAATCGCTGTAGGAGGCGACCATGCCTGCGCGCTCACCACGAGCAATGCCGTAAAATGTTGGGGAGATAATTCAATAGGACAGCTAGGAGACAACACAACTACGAATCGAAAGACTCCTGTACAGGTGTCGGGATTAACCTCGGGAGTAGCGAGCATCGGTTCCGGAAGTTACCATACCTGTGCCGTTCTCGAATCCGGCGCTGTTAAATGTTGGGGGTACAACGGCTCCGGACGACTCGGTGATGGCACCACAACGACACGCAATACTCCGGTTTCAGTATCAGGCCTGACCTCGGGGATCGCGAGCGTTACGGGTGGAGACGCACACTCATGCGCAGTTACGTCGACAAACTCGGTAAAGTGCTGGGGAGATAACTCTCAGGGTGCTCTCGGTGATGGCACTACCACCAACAGAAGTACGCCGGTGGATATTACCATCTTTTAACGACCGGTATTGAGCATGCATATCTCTGAGAATAAAGCTCTCGCGTTATCACAAGAGAGATTCCAATCGCCCCGTACAGGCCCAGAACAATAAAGTCCGGTGCGCGCCTAACAGCCTACGATCAGATACGAAACCTATTGAATTCGGCTCATTCGGGACACCAATCCATTGACCTTTTCGTCCGTAGAGGCGAGATACTACTCCTGCAATCCTGAAAAAATATGGGCACCCCATTCAGATACAATCAAACTCTCTCGCCGAACGCCCGTTCACTCGACGACGTGGCTGAGGCGAGTTTCGTTGAGATGCCCTCGCAGCGAGGGATCCCGTGCGTTGACATGTACGGAGATCTCCCTTTTGGCTCATTCGTCATACCGGACGCCATCATCTCAGGAAACGCGGGAGTCATACACACCAAGGATAGAACCCCGATTCTTGAGCAGAACGCGGGACTTCTGCGAAAGGGGGAATTCATCCTGGGGAAACCTCAACGCGCTCCGGCTCAATACACCCCTGCCAAAGAGGTCGAGAGCCTCCTCTCACTGGTATCGTGTTGCCATCATTATTTCTGGCACTGGATGATGGACTCGATGCCGAAGGTACTAATAGCCGAAGCATGCGGTTTTAAGGGTAGCTATCTCCTTCCTCCACAGAGCGTGGCGCCGTGGGCCAGCGAGAGCATGGAGCTGCTACGTATTGAATCAGCCAGGCTCCGCTTTCACGGCGGTGAAGAGATTCGAGCAGAAGAACTTTTTGTTCCAACCTTTTTCTGTGGTTTCAACTCACACCACAACATCCCGTTCATGCGAGAGTATCGCGGATACATCCTCTCAAATGTTGGCGCGACAAAATCCATACGAAATGGCCGTATCTTTGTAGCTCGGCGCAGCTCCGTAAAAACGAGACGGGTGCTGAATCAGACTCGTGTTGAAGAGATCCTCTCTCCGTATGGATTTAGAACCGTTTATTTTGAAGCGCTCTCACTAAAAGATCAGGTCGCGCTCGCCTCACAGACTGAGGCGATGGTCGCTCCACATGGATCGGGGCTCGTTCATTCGCTCTGTATGCCAGAACGCTCATCTCTCATCGAGCTTTTTCCGTGCAGGCGGCAACTATCATGTGACTGTTACGAAATGGTAGCTCGCGTACCGGGTCATCGTTACAGAGCTCTTGTCGGAGATATCGATAGGTTGGGAGATATTGAGGTCAACGAGGAGGCCCTTCGAGCGGCGTGCAATGACCTCTTCACGGAGCGTCTTGAGCACAGGAGCGTTTTGAACGGCTAGCTCCTTAAATAACCGTTGGAGCAAGCCGGCGAGGCCGCCGGCCCTCCAGGGACGGTCGTCGGCGGTTCGGACAAATCGCGGAATTATCGCGGGGATGATTGGAGG
>CAIXKI010000042.1 GCA_903920005.1 uncultured delta proteobacterium | reverse complement strand
TCTCGGCATTAAGTACGCATTCGATATCTTGAACCTCTACAAGATCTATCTCCTTCTCCTTCCGAACAACACACCAGGTTTAAATATTTATAAGTTCGCTGGCTTTAAGAAGGAGTGTCGCCTTCGCAAGGAGTTCTACCGCAACGGAGAGTACGTCGACGTGGAGCGTATGTGTCTCTTCGAATATCAGTGGCGACGGAACAAGCCTCGCTTAAACGAGTATGTAGGGTTTGCGTCGGTAGAGATGAAGCTCCGACCGAAGAAGGCCGCCATAACGGTCGCGAAGCCGATCCAGGAGCAGGCCGAAGCGCGCGTTCGGACCTCAGTTGATATTACTCTAGCTCCCCCAGCAGAAGCCGTTGTAAAAACGGCGCATGAATAATACCTCCGCATCACCTCGAGCTGTTCGGCGGCTCGGGATAATGACCGCCATGAATGAAGAGTTCCGCCTCATCGCGGAACGCTTTGATACGGCCACATCTCAGGCTGTTGGTCCACGCACCTTTCTCTCCACTTCCCATAAGGGGCTAGAGCTTGTGTTGGTGTCTTCACGGATAGGTAAGGTTGCCGCGGCAGTCACCACGAGTATTCTGATACATCAGTACAATGTCGACGCGGTGCTCTTTACTGGAGTGGCTGGCGCGGCGGATAGCTCCGTCCGCATCGGTGATATTGTTGTCGCGGATTCGCTCATTCAACACGACATCGATCTGAAAGGTGTTATGGGGTTTGAGAGATTTGACGTCCCCCTTCTTGGGGTACGTCAGATGCGGTGCGCTGAAGAGCTCGTATTGGTCGCGCAGGAAGCCGCTTCAAAACTTGTGTCGAATTCGGAGTACGTTCGCGGAGTCGGTGGTTTTACAAAGAATCTCCCAAAAGTTCATAGAGGGATTATCGCGAGTGGGGATACCTTTGTATGCGACACTAAAGAGCGGGACGACCTCACCTCCGCTATTCCTAATCTGAAATGCGTTGAGATGGAGGGTGCCGCCGTCGCCCAAGTTTGTGTCGAACACAACGTTCCGTTTGTTGTTGCTCGAATAATTTCAGATGAAGCGTCGCACGAAGCGGCGATTGATTTCGGCGCCTTCGTGCAATCAGCGGCTGCTGTAGGATCTGAGCTTTTTGTTCGCGGTATTATCTCTCACCTCGTCGCACCCTAGCGGGTCCCTATGCGCTTAACTCTGTTGAGGGAGATCTCTTTCTCGGACTTCTTTGTGGGATTGGCATTAGGATTTTAGTTTCAAGAGCGATGAGAGAAAAACATCTGTCTTCGAAGCAGCTCTCCTTTTGTTCTCCGCTGGGCTGACCTTAATCCGAGTAAGGTTTCTGCTCCCTTTTTACGATCCTCGCGTTCGCCCCCAAAGCTTCACGCCCTTTATGCACCTATCCGTTTGGAGGGTCCCTTGGGCGGTAAGCTCGCTGAGAGTGGCGATTTTGAAGTATTAAAGCGCGACTCGGTCGCGATTCTCGTGAGGGGGCGATACTAGCGGGCTCTCTACAGCAGCCTCGTTTTAGTGAAGGAGTACTCGCGGGGAGTTTTTGCAGAATGGGGAAACGGCAACCTGCCATGAACAGGTTGCTACGCGTTTTTGGGGAAAACGTGGCGGAGAGGAAGGGATTCGAACCCCCGCTACCGTTTCCAGTAGACCTGATTTCGAATCAGGCGCCTTCAGCCACTCGGCCACCTCTCCATGGGAATTGAAGCGGTGGAGAGGCTATCTCAAGCGTGCCCTAAAGTCTACTGCCCTTTCCATAACCTGAGATGGCAAAATAGTTAAATCATTCAGGATATTTGAGGTGACCATAGCCAAATAGCCGCTATCCGCGATGATTATACCGGAAGGATGGCATCGCTAGCCTTAGGTGCAAATGTTTCGATGCAATGGATGTCGAGGGTTGACACATGGGCACCGAGGGCGGTGCTCATTCAGGATAATGTTATGTGTTTTTAATATGCTAGGAGTGGTGGCTGTCTCTGATGAGATTTTTCCTACGGCACTAAGCCGTAACATCACACCCGTAGCCGCATGCTGCATAACCCACATGAGTACTATACTCAGGGATTTTTATGCATTCGAAACGTTATCTACCGTCCGCTTGTGCGCTTAGTTTTCTCCTTCTGGCTGGGTCTGCGCAGATTGCATGGGGGGCTGCTCCACCACCCAGACCTGGGACTATCAATCCTGTTTGTGGACCCGGGGGCTGTGGCAAGTCTGCTGCCTCAGTTAACGGCCTGGGTGGTTCCTTCGGTGGAGTATTGGGCGGAATAGGTGGCGGCTTCGGTGGGGGTGCGGCTGGCGTAGCCGGAGCAGCGAGTGCCGCCCTGGCCGGCACGCATATGACCGAAGACAAGAAGAAAGATAAAGATAAAAATAAGGACGGGAGTAGCGGTAGCGGCTCATCCGGCGACTGCAGCGGCGGAGGCGGCGGCGGAGGCGGCGGAGGCGGCGGACTTGGTGGTGCCCTGGCCGGTCTGGGGAAATCGATGCAACAGATGCTACCGATGCTGATGGGAGCCTTAATGGGCGGCGGACAGCAAGGTGGTGGGGACCAGAGTGGAGCTAGTGCAGCTGCCGTGGCAAGTCCGTCACCTGCTGCCGCGACTGTTAATGCTATTAAGACGGTGACACCAGCTCCAACGACGGTTGAGACAGCCGTGCCGACAGTTTCGGAGACTGTCGCGCCGACGATAGCGCCGACTATGGCACCGACGATGGCACCGACGAACACAAACCTCAACGACAGCGCGTTGTTTCCTCCGATTAATCTTACTATGTAGGAGGTTCTATGAGGGATTTACTGAAGATTTTCATGATCACGGTGTGCCTAGTCCCTCAGCTCTCTTTTGCGCTCGATGAGACAATGCTCGCGGCCTACAATCGGAAAGTAGTCGAGCAGATGTGTAGTGGGAAGAGAGATTGGTTGCGGTGTTATGGAGTCGATCCCCTTACGTGTGAGGGGGTGAATGGCGCTATCGTTGAGCACTGTGCTCAGGAGCACATATATCGGCGTGCGCAACCAGTGAGGGACGAGAGTGAGGTTCGTGAGGTCTCGGAACAGCTTCATGAGTGCATCCGGACGTCGTTTCACAAGAAGTTTGACGCTCAAAAAAAGGACACGCCCGAGTGTCGCAGTGTAGAATAGGAGAGGTGTTATGATGAAGAAACGTTCGAAGTTCTTTTTAGCGACCGCGGTAACGCTCGTACTGGTTACATCTATAGTGCCTCGCGGAGTGTACGGTATAAAAAATATCTCTCTCGTTCGAGAAGCTGAGGCTCAGGAAAGTGGGGGAGCGGGGGGGATTATGCAAAGCCTTCTTCCTCTCCTCATGATGATGATGATGATGAACATGATGAATAAGGGTCAGGGGCCCGGCGTAGGTAAGGTGGGTGAAGCCCAGAAAGCGGCGACAAAGAACCTCGATAACGCTGGTAGTCAATCGAATGGTGGAGGGAATAGTGGAGCGCAGCCTTCGGTACCTAATCCGCTCACTCCCGGTGGGATAAATATCGTCATTCCTCTGAGTTAGTTGATGCGTGGAGCCCCGCTTCATTCTACGATCGTTACTTCGTAAGGCTGCCGCACGGGTAGCGAAAAAGAGGATGGTATGAAACGCACGCTACAAGCTCTTCTCGTCACATCGTTTGTATTGATTGCCGCACAGAAGGCGTGGGCATTCGACAAAGCTCTCGTTGATCAGTTTAGTGGGCAGGTATCGCAACTGATCTGCTCGGATGGCGGTGCGTGGCTTAAGTGTTTTCGCATGCAACCGTCCGCGTGTAAAAACGTGGCTGATTCGATGGTTGCTCCTTGCGCGGAGCAGATACTACTTCCGATTAAAGGACAGCTTGCGTACGACGATGGGGTTCAGACGGCGCAACGCTTGATGGGGTGCTTTAACGAGCGCTTCGAACAATCCTACGGATCTCAAAGGCTCGCGACGGAGGAGTGTAGCAAGCCCCCCAAGCATCTTCGTTCTGAGGCGCAATAGGGGGAGGGGCCCTGGTGAGAGTGTTAGAAACGACGACGATGTGGCCACTAACTGCCCCATACTACAGAGTCATATACGGCGGCGTTCCCTCAGGGTCGAAAATATCTCGATTCGTCATAAAATATCGCTAGAGCTGTGCATTCATCCCGATCAATACTTACTCGTGGGGGATCTTCATCTATGCAGGCGTCGCGTTTCATAACTTCAGCGCGCATCCTCGTTTTGTGCGCGGTTTTCACCTCGAGCGGAGTGTATGGAGTGAGGTTCGCGCATTCAGATCCATCCTCCAGTCAGGGGTTGCGTGGAGTTTTTAATGAGGTGAGCAAGCTCCCAAAGAATCCACCTCCTCCACCGCCTCCACCACCGCGAGTTGAGGCTCCGGTCATACCGCCACCATCACAACCGCAGAGTCCTCCAGTGGCGAACGTTCCTGTGAGTAACGGATCGGCTAGCGGCTCCTCCTTGGGGAGCCTTCCCGTAAGCGCCCCTCAAGTGAATGCTCCTGATCTCAAGGCGCCGGCAATCGACGGTTCTCACTCCCAGGTTAATGCGCCCTCGCTCAACCTGCCGCAAGTCAATACAGGCGCGTGGGGACCGTCGAACGGTGGCGGGATACTCAATCCCTCACAGGTAAGCAAACCGAGTATCTCGCGTGCGGTGAGCGTCTTGCTCCCTCACAATGAACCGGATCCGCCCATGGTGAACTCGGTGCCTAATCTGGGTGGGCTTGGGTCGATCGCTGGGATTATCCCGAGCTTTGGCTCTGGTGGCTTCGGTGGCCCGAGCGGATTGCTTGGCGGGGGAGGAGGTCTCGGTGGCCTCGGTGGAGGATTAGGTGGGCTTGGTGGAGGGCTAGGCGGTTTTGGTGGAGGGCTGCTTGGTGGAGGCTTGGGCGCGCTTGGAGGAGGTCTCGGGGGCCTCTTTGGGGGCCTCAATCCTGGGATGATCGGCCAACTCGGAATGCTTTCGGGGATGCTCGGGAAGCTCGGGCAGGGAGGAGGGCTCTTCGCGGGATTGAAGCCCGGAATGATTATGCAGATGGGAATGGGGGCAGGGATGCTCTTCTCTCAGTTGGGGCAAGGTGGACAAAACTCACAGGGGGCTCAGAGCCCTCAAGCTCCGACGAGGATCCCGTCGCCGTAAATGATTTTCACTAGTAACGAGAGGCATTCGATGAAACGAGTACTAACCATCATGATAGTCGCTTGTATGACTGTATGTTCGTCCTTGGGAGACGCGCACGCGAATGATCAGGTTGTTGCGGAGTTCGGTCAACGGATCGCTCAGGCGATGTGCGCTGACGGAGGAGCGTGGATCGAAGCCTACAAGCTCTCTCGTGAAAGCTGCCCTCAGATTAGTCAATCCGTGCTCAATCCCTGTATGAAAAAGGTACTCGAAGGGCGCGCTATACCGCTTAAGAGTGAAGCTGAATTACAACAAGTTTCTGAAAACCTTTACGCGTGCATGAAGGAGTCGTTCCTTGCGAAGTACGGTGCAAACGCAGGATAAAGCGTACTTTGCTGCACATCAGACGTATGATCGTTTGTACCCGAGTGCCCAAAGGCGGAGACTCGCTGGCTGGTTGCAAACCTGAATAATCATGAAGGGGCACCGGCCTCGGTGCCCGTGCACGTGAATCCACCGTGCCTAGTGACGCTTAGGGCCAGGCTTCTCTCGTCGCGGCTTAGGTTGCTTTTCAGGATAAAGCTTCCCCTCTACAAATGGATGTAGGACTCCCTTGCCTGATGGATTTGCATCGTAATTTTTAAGCGCGTTTAAACCGGTATCGATATAATCCCCCTTTCCTGTCGTTCTCATTCGGTAGGGAACACACGGGACTCGGTAGATCTCCATACGAATGAGGGTACCCTTGTCCTCTTTCGGCCCGTACGGGATTAGCAAGGTCTCTGCTCCGAATACCTCTTGGGGATCGACGGGTACAAGGTCCTCGCTCACGAAGAGCTTGTCCACGAGTATGACACCATCGTCTCCGTCGGAGTGTATCTCTTGTCGCACAGTCTCATTTCTCTCGCACTTTGTGGGGCGCGTATAGGGCTCCGGAGACCATACGGGATGTGGTGTTGGTGTGCCTAACGGTGAGGGTGTGCTTGTCGGAGGTGGTTTAAAGACGATCTGTTCGGGATTTGGAAACGGGATGCCATCCTTTCCCATGATATGTGACACAGGAGCGCCAAGATTCGGAGCTGGGCCTGTGTCTTGCCACTGCAGCTCCTCTTGCATCTGGGCGAACCGAGTTTGCTCCTCTCTAAAGTGTTGCATAATGCGCTCAACTTCTTCGTCAGATATCGGTGCTCCGCTTTGTCGGGCGTGAGCGATCCCTCTAAGGATCTCATCCTCCGTAACCTGCGCTGTGGCGAGCGATCCAGTCGCGAAGATCAGGAGCGCAGAGATGACGATCCGGAGCGGTCTGCGCATGACTAAAATCCCTCAACATTCATTTTTGAGTTCGGATCGGTGTGCTGTTTCGGATCGTACTCACCGTACTCATTTAACAGTGAGTGTACCTCGATGATGCCCTCAGCGATGTGGGTTCCCTGTTGAGTTTGAATAATCCAAGCGGGAGATTGCGTAATGCCCGCGGCCAGGGGAGGTCCTGAAGAGGCGAGTAGGTGGATGTTGCGCCTGGCGAGCTCGTTTTCAATCTCTGGTGTCACGTTTTGATAGTCGCCGATCTGTTCTAGTGAAAAGATGAAGACTCTCTTCTCATCGTGTAGCGCGAGTACCTCCTGAATAACTCTCGTGAAATGCTCCTTGTCCACTGAATTGACGTAGACTGACATTGAGATCTTTCTCTTGTGCGAGTGAGGAGAGCCGCGTGTTCGGAGGGGATGCCCGGCGACATCGGTGTTTACGGAACGCTGCGTGCCTGACTTCGCCACGCTGGGTGCTCGTTGCTCGGCGTCTCGACCCGCTGCACCTGGAGCGGATGCATAATCTTTTTTGAAGAAACTCTTTGGAGCGGCCTCTTGGGCGTGGCTAGAGCCCGCGATTAAAGGCGCGCGAGCGAAGAGAAAGACTAGTATTAACCGCACCGCGATTGACCGCGCAGAGCTTCGTTTCACGATAGTTTAGCCTCTCTCTTTTTAGGGTGTGTCCACCCGCTCTATCCTCGTTTCCTGTGTGAGGTTGTTACTGCCCCGGTGGCGTGTCTCCACCAAAGTTCTCCTCCTGACAGTGCTGATTTAAGTTTATAATGAGGCCGTGGTTCTCAGGATCTTCCGGCGGCCTCCAACGCTTAAACCCCTTCGGGCATGTCGCGAAGATTCTAAAGGGGGCGGCGTAATTCTGGGAATCCTTGTCTAAACCTCGGGCCGCAATCTTTTCTCCAGTCTGCGGATCTTTGGCCCATTCCTGTCGGTAGCGGTTAAAATCTCCGTTTTGGGCGCCTGCTTCTACCTTCTCTTGATCGAACGCCTGGTTCGTCTTATCGCTGATAAAGAGTCTATCCGATTTATTCTGGCCACCTTGATAGTTTTCGCCGGAAAGCCCTGGGCAGCTTTTCCCTATTTCGTTAGTGCCACCTCCCCCGAAGGCGACTCCGATGAAGGTCTTTAAGTGTTCGGGCATAAGTTGTGAATACGGTTGTGGCTCAAAGCGTTTATAGTAGGATTTCTTCCCTTCTATCATGCCAGGCGCAAGTCCACCGGCGATGAGGAATCCGAGTGCGTGATCCGTTATGGCCGTTCTCCTCTCGACGGCGGCGTGGCGATACAACTCGACAGGGACCATGCTGCCATTGAGCTTTCCACCCTCAAGACAGGTGTATCCGACAGCGCGTTGGGATTGTATGCCTCCACCGCCTTTCATTGCGGCTGTTGCGAAGCCCGTTATAAACATGTTGGGGTTGGTCAGGTTCATCTTCTGACAGTACATAGGATCGGTCTTCCACGCTCGCATGCCCTCATCAAATTTAGTCGGTGTTCCGTCGAGGTTTCTGAGTTTTTGACTGTTATCAGGATTGGTCATCAACTCTACTCCCTGTGGGCAATAATTTGACCATACCGGTATATTATCGAGGCTTTGAAGGTCTGGCCCTCCTCCCCTTTGCAGGGGATCGTGGGCGGGGTCCATCAACTTATCGAACTGCTCGGGGCGCATGCAGAATCGCTCGGCTGCCTTTTTTCTCTGCTCTGGGTCCATCGCCGCAAGATTTACCCGCAGGGTAAGCCCCTCACTTTGCAAGCTATCAGTGAAGCGGAGTTTTTCATCTTTGGGATGAATATCCTTAAGCGCGTCCTGAATTGTCTGACGCACCTTGGCGTCATTGCTTCCCTCAGCCCCGCCAGCAGCCTTAAGATTGCGTTTAATCGCGCCGGATACCCACTCTGGTGCTTGTCTGTCCATCAAGTCTTTCGACTGGGCGACGCATTGTTGAACCTTATTCTTATCAACGATCATGGTCGTCGTTCGGTCGTTCTCCCATCCAAGAGCGAGGGTGGGATAGTAGTATTCAAAGAGCCCGGCCCATCCCTCACCGTTTGGGTGCATCGACGCGATGTATTCAGAAGTAGCCCTCTCTTCTATGCCCTCTTTGACGCAGCACATCTTAAAGTTTGAGTCCTGAGTGAATTGCTGGTATCGCTGTGTGCTTCGCGTGAAGCAGCTCGCCCAAGGTCGATGGCTTCGGTGGTCCGGCGCGCTCTGCTCGCCGTGCCAAATGCAGCCCGGGGCTCCAGTCCAGATATTTTCTACTGGGCACGCCGCTTCGTATACTCCTGGCCAGCCGAATTTACAGATAAAATACATCATCGGGAATGGCGAAGTCTTTCCCCGAATCGTAGCCTCCTTGGTACGATTCTCTGGAGATTCACGGAGGTCTCGCAGATGCGGGCTGTACCACTTGTCAGCTTTGCCATCGCCTGAACCGCTGATCAGGATCTTTTCAAAGGGCATCTTCATATTCTCTTTGGCTTTTTCCATTCCATTAACTTGCTTTGCACCGCGAAACTCATTCGGTTTCTCTTGTTCGAGTCGTTTGGAAGCTGCTTGGCCACTTGGATCTTGGGCCTGAGTGGAAGGAGTATTGAGAACCAGGATCGACGCTACCAGGGCATAGGCGATACGCGGTATCTGTCGCACGATGGCACGTGCGTACGTAACGCACGGTCTCCCGCTCCAGTAGTTACCAGAGAAACTGATAGATGCTTGGTGAAACACAATGCCCTCCAAAGAGTTAGTCGGCATTACGTAGAACTCCTTAATAACCTGAGACCTTACAAGCCTGCCTACCGGTATTATGCGAGAATCTCGTAGGGGCGTGCGCCAAGAGGATTATATGCCGTGCGGCGCTCAACGGAAATACGGCTGCTGAAAGGGCTGCTCAAGGGCGAGAGCTGCCGCAAAGTTCAGTTTGGAAAGACTCCTACTCAAGATGTCTGGCGGCTTCCTCGCAAGCGGCATCTTTGGGTTTGGGCCCAAACTCCTTTTTGGTTTCACGGTTAAAGCACATCATTGAATTAACCGAGTATTGAAGTGCGGTTGCGAGCTCTAACTCTGCCGGGGCGAACTGAAGCACCTCCTTGAGGCACTTTGTAACAAACGGCTTTACAATTTCCCGACACGACCCACTCTTATGGTAACAGGCTTGAAGCCATCCATCCTTTGAACAGATGTGATCTATCGTGTCCTTTTCGATCCCAGCGATAACGTCCGGGTCCGCCGCCATAGTAGGTGGTATTTGCAAGCTGAATTGCAAAGCGATCGCGACCGCAACGTACGAAAAGAGCTTTTTCGCGCTCAAAGTGCCTAATGATTTCATAGCCTCGTTTGCTTCCTTTTGACCCCATTCTACACGGTTTTTAGGAGCCTCTCATTCCTGAATTCAATCTGCGACACCTGCTGATTGTGTTCGCGACGTTTGAGCAATGCCCCGTTCCACCGCTATAGGGGATATGCTGAGGTTTCTTAGTAACGTGCTGTAAGACAGGAGGCTAGAGCGTAATAAACGGATATAGAAGCTGTTTGTGACCAGCCAGGAGGTGTGGTTGCGTGGGTAAGATGTTGATTAGTATTGGGAAAAACGGATCGGCGTTTTGTTTGCAGCACTGAGTTTCTAGCCTCCGACGCAACACTTTCGGGGCCCAATCGCCGACTACAGCAGTATTCTTCTAGAGGGCTTCAATTATTTAGGATACCGCAATCGTCGATGCCTTCATAACCCTACTAGATACCCAAGTGCATAGTGGATCCCAGTTATTGTATGGCATCAACACCTTTACGTCTCCGTCAAGCGAACCCGGCGAGTCATTCAAAGCAATGCTGTGCCGTTGCCCGTCCTCTCCTGAAGAAGCTCCTTCGAGATACGTTCATGGGCTTCGTTTGTGCGTCCCTTGTGACGCTTCCTGTCCGTGCAAGCACGGCTTTTGCTCAAGGAAAGAACGACAGCAAGACCGACACCTCGGGTTCCGACGGTGGTAGCGAGGGCGCGGACAAGGGAAAGCACAACAAGGTCGATGAGTGTAAGTTCGATGACGTAAACGACATGGTCGACAAGGTTAATAAGGAGTCCCTTAAGCACGGCCGGTCCGTTGGGAAGGAGATGGACAAGGACGGTAACGGAAGAAATGACGCGTTGGAGGGGAAGTATTGGGGAACTTCTAATGCTCTTGGCTTCTACATGTGTACCGAATTCTCCGCGTACCTCCAATGCATGCTGCAGGAGCTCTTTGGATGTACTGGAGATCAGGTACAATCGATCGCCGATAATAAACACATGATTAACAAACTTAACGCGAACATGTTTCGAAGTCCGCCTAACGCTTTGACTCGTGATGGGTGGTTTCGTTTTGAACCGCAACGAACGTTTCAGGGTGGCGTTGTTGGCCCTAACGCTAGCGTGACGGAGCTTCACAAATATTCCAAGCCACAGCCGTATCGAGAAGGTATCAACCGAACAAACTACAAAGATCTTCAGTGTGTCTCAGGGGCGGGAATGAGGGGTGATGGGAGTGGCTCGGGTGGTCTCTTCGGAGGTGGCTCGGCCGGAACGAGTGCGATGTTGACTTCGATGTTGACCTCGATGATGGGACGAATGGGGCAGAATAATAGTGGTGCAGGGAATCAAGGTGGCACCTCAGATAGTCAAACGTCACCCTCTACCGAGGAGAGCTTCGGCGCAACGCCGACTCCGACGCCAACTCCTACCCCTGTTTTGACGAGGGAAGCGGATGGTGTTTCAGGGGCAGCTGGCACTCCTACCCCGAGCACCACCGTTTCGGCGACTCCTGTGACTCCTTCTACTTTTGATGGGGATTCTTCGGAGCTGGAAAATAGGCTCTTCCCCGGTATGCGAGATTCCGACTTCTTTAGACCTGCTACTCAGAAGACGGCGGGAGTTGAGGGCTCAGAGCAACCGGAACTCCCGGCCTCTGAATATCGAGCGGTCGTTGCTGACAACGAGCCCGTAGTTATACCCACGGTCTCCCCGTACACTTTCTAAGAAAGCCGCGTTAGCACTCCGGGAAAGTTCTCAACATAGAGCTTCACTGCCGCGTCAAATGCTACCCGGGTCTTGTTGAGTGGGTCGATATCCTGGAGGGCCGGCGGCCTCGCCGGCTTGTCGCGACCCGCGACATCAATCACGTCGAAGCATTTGTACCTGCGGCCGGCG
>CAIXKI010000041.1 GCA_903920005.1 uncultured delta proteobacterium | reverse complement strand
TGCCGACACACCCTAGCCATAGGTACTCCGTCAAGAACCCGCCTCACCAATTCCAGCCTAAGCTCCACTTTGTTCCTCACATCCCATGGCACCCCAGACCCCTCCTTTGAGGTCCAGGGAACTCTACCAAATGTGTATACAATCACATGAGACGGTACAGAGGCCGCCGGCCCTCCAATCGTCCCCGCGATAATTACGGGATTTACGCGAATCCGCGACGATCGTCCCTACGCCTGATTCAAAATGCGCAGCTTCTCCTCTGCCCCAGAGAGCAGGGTTCGAAGCTGCTTTACCAAGAGACTACCCTTCTCATATGAACCGATGGCTCTATCGAGAGGTAAGTTACCACTCTCAACAGACACGACGACCTCTTCAAGAAGCTTAAGCGCCTGCTCGAAACTGAGAGCCTCCACCTGCTCTGGCGACACCGCGCCACTCAAAAGACCTTCAAGACTTACCGCTTCTTTTCCACTTACTGACTTTACCATTTCTTCTCCTTCGACCGGTCCGCGATCGCTCCAGTTAATACTCCATCGATTATTGAAACTTCCATCTCCTCGCCCACCTTCACATCATCAACCGATCGAATGTGCCTACCGTTCACCGTGACGATACTATAGCCGCGTTCCAAAACCTTCTGTGGATTGAGAGACGACAATCGAAGCTCTAATCCTTTCACCGCGTCGCTCGCGGCTTCATGCGAACGTCGAGCACCCACTCCAAGGCGGTTATAGAGCCCCTCAACGACAACCCTATTCTGTTGAATTTTCTCTGCCGGAAGAGCACGCTTTAATCGCTCCCCTAATTCAATAACGCCGCTCTGTAACCGCTGCGTCGCCGCGGTCCCCATTCTGAAGAGCCGTCCATGAAATAGTTCGATCCTACCTCGAAGAAGCTCTAAGACCTTGTCGGGCCGGATACTCGCCAGTTTCGCCTCCGCCGTTTTTATGCGCAGACGGGCCTCCGCAAGAACCGCTACCGCGCGGGCATCAAGTCGCATCGAGAGTTCATCAACCCGTTGCACTATCGGCTGAAGCCATCGGTCAGTGTCGAGCAACCTGCGCTCTAACTCCGCGACCCGGGCTAGCAGATCGGTAACTTTTGGCACCACCATCTCCGCTGCGGCAGTTGGAGTCGGCGCTCGCACATCCGCAGCAAGATCACAAAGTGTGGTGTCAGTTTCGTGCCCCACGCCGGAGACAACAGGAACAGATGCCGCAAAAACGGCCTTTACCACCACCTCTTCATTGAACGCCCAAAGGTCTTCAAGAGATCCGCCACCTCGTGCGACGATGATAACATCGACGAGCTTCGATTCATCAAGCCTGCGAATAGTTGCCGCTATCTCCTCAGCTGCCCCATCCCCCTGCACTCGCGTCTCGGCGAGATACACGACCATCGCGGGATATCGCTCACGAATCTTAACCATCATATCGTGGAGAACCGCCCCACTCTTGGATGTCACCAACCCCACAGCTTTTGGAAGAAACGGTAGTGCCCGTTTGCGATCAAACGCGAAGAAACCCTCACGATCGAGCCGATCCTTTAATTCAAGAAACTTTCGTTGCAGCTCGCCCTCTCCGTCCTCAAGCATCCGCTGGACAACTATCTGGAAACGTCCGCTCTGAGCGTAAACATTCGGGCGACCGTTACACCTCACGGCCATGCCCGCTACCGGCCTAAATCGGAGAGTCCGGGCAACCCCAGCCCACATCACGCAGGAGAGCTGAGCCCCTTGATCTTTCACGGTAAAATAGAGGTGCCCACTCTGAGCAACCGTTAACTGCGAGATCTCACCATGGAAAAGAAGCTGCGGGAATTGAACTTCAAAGGTATCGTTTATTATGCGCGTCGCGTCAGAGACCGAGAGATATACATCAGCTGATTGTGATGGGGCTGCGTTTTTATTCATAACTCGGTCCAGGTGAGATTCCTAAGTGAAGGTACTACTACAACGAGTAAAATCCAACCGATCTTCTCCGCGGGTGCGAAAGGGCCCGCACGCTCGAACGTACCTTCTCTGGCAGATACTCCTCTTTTCCCTCCCCCTCGATCCCCTGATTACCCTCTACATCACCCCTCGAATCCCGGGGGAACTGGCGATCCAGCTGGCTATCTTGCACGCTGCCGTCATTCTTCCTTTTTTGGCTCAACACTCACTCCACGTGAGCCTCTCAAAACTTCGCAACTTTCACCTGAAAAGCCTTGAGCAATCGACGTCATTCCTTCCTCTAGTGGTATTCGCGTTCGTAGGACTCGGCGTAGCGCTCAAAGTGGCTCTCGTGTTTAATCTTCCACGGGCGGTCGCGGCGATCTTTCTTCTCATCCTTTTCCCAGCGGTTGCCAAACAGATTAGGGACGCCCACAAACAATCAAAGCAGGATAGAGATCTCTTCTCTAAAAACCCTTGGGTAAAGGTTCAACGGTGGGAGCAACAGATGATCATCTTTGTTACCCTTCCACTTATCCTTGCGCGACTCATCGGAGTCTATGGCGCCCTCGCCCTCCCCCCCGACAACGAAGGGGAGATATTTCAAGTCACCTTCACCCTCGTAAGCGCGCTCTTCCTCGGGATGCTTCAACCAAATCGTTCAAACTTTGTCGGCATGTGCAAGAAATGCAAGCATCCGGTGCCTATCGTTTTTCAAGATGTCGGAAGCTGTTTACAATGTGACGGGATGTTACGAGCTTCCTACCATGCTTGGATACACGGGCAGCCCTTTCAACTTTCGCAACCCACCACTGCCACAACAAACGAGACTCCCTCCACAAAGAGGTCCGGAAAGAGTCCTAAAGATTTCAAGCAGAGTGTAAAGAAGAACCTAACAGGTCGGTAAAAAGGTTCCGTCCCGCGCAGGTGTATCCTCCGCGATACAGCGAGCACGTTTTCTCCCGAAGACGAAGCTGTCGCTCATTGTAGCGAACCGCAGCACAGGGGATTTTTGAGAGGGGTTCTAACGTCTAAACCAAGATAAAAGACCCTTCGCAGCAGGCCTCTGTTGCGAATCTTGCTCGTTTACTGAGAGCAGATCACTCGCTGAAAGCACGCTAATCGCCTGCTCAACACTACTGCCCCCTCCATTCCCCTGTGCGTCGGCCAGAATACCAACGGCGCGGACATCCTGCCGCACAGAGTGAATCGTTTCGTTGTAGGAAGAGATCAGCGAGAACTCAACCTTCAGATCCTCAGTCTTTGAATCTGGAAGGGTATATTCGAATTCAACTGGCACCTGGCTCAGGCCCATCTGCTGACGAACCCACGCGGCGGTCTGCTGGGAGACGAGGCGGTGTTTGAAAATTTTTAACGGAACCCCCTCTCCTTGCACGAGTGAGGCAACAACCGTCACACCCTCTTCAAGGTATCGGCCATGAGGGATGTTGATCAGAGCCCGACACGACAATCGCGGGGTCTGTACGTACGTGTGCGCGACTATATCAACGATCTTAGGAGCTACCGCGCCCACTTCAACAACCTGTCGGCCCGCGCTCCCAAGAGGCCGAACAAAGAACTCCTTTGATTCGGAGAGAATAACATCTCCATTCAAACCGAGCGCTCGAACTCGCACAAAGAGGCGAATCTTTGCGTTCGCTCGTTGAACCTCTGGTCCAAAATACCATCCCAGTAACTCCTCACGCTTGAAGTTCGCTACGATGGAATGCTCCGTAAACCCTGAGTGACCCTCAATGCAAACTCCTCGGGTAACGGGCTTAAAGCTCATACCGAGCACATCTGAGAACGCTTGCAATAAGAGGTGTCCATCTTCTCGTTCGATCGATATCTCGACCCGATACGGAGAGAAGAGCTCACCTAAACGACCAGCGGCGAGATCCGCTATCTGCTTTGAGGAATTAGCTGGGCAAAAAGTAGCTTGTACACGAACCCCTTCCTCGCCACCGAAACTCCATGCCGGGTCAACCTCTATTGACTCCAGCTCTATCGTCTTGGCGATGCCGCTATCTTTGTCCTTATCGGAGTTTTCCGAACGAGCGGTCGTTCCCTCTCCCGAAACGTTCAGGGAGACTACTCCCATGTCACCGCAGAGAATGCGTTCGTCAGAAGAAACAATAACAACCTCACACGTCATCGTATGAGAGCCCGGATTAAGGAGCAAAAATTCCACGGGGATATCGATGCAAAGGCCGCGATAGTGTGACCAAGCTCCCTTTGGATGAAGGATCCTTCGGTACCGATAGGACGACACCGATTCTACTGGCACATTCAGCTCAGACGCGACGTAGGGGATTCCAAGGGACGAGAGCTCAACGATCTCCCCCTTTTCGTTAATGAAGCGACACTCAAGAAGAACACTCTCGCCGGCATGCATGAAGAGCGAGAGATCGAATTGGACAGAGATGGTTCTTCGTTCCCACCCCGCGACAACTTTATACCCTGTCGTGACGCTTAAGTCTGATATCTTATCGCCCGACACCACATCGTGCGGCCACATACCTACGGAATGAGGGGCCGGAACGTGAAAACCAATCAGCTCACGGCGGGGAATACAGATACTCTCCGGGCGAGACGCGGAAACGATTTCACGACCGTCGTTGTCGACAACTGAAACAACGAGCTCTACATCACAACGACCAGAAGGAAGATCCAGCGCGGCATACGGAACGAAGGCACGAATATCGTCAATAACGAGGCGTTGAGCATTCGGCCGAATCGGAACAAGGGAACAGAAGGGAGAGTTTTCCGGGACTACTTCGAAGGCCCCTGAGCCTCCTGGGTCTGTCCAACTCGCCCACTCTTGTCGCACTGCAACAGGAGCCCCATTCCATCGTACGGAGACGCGAAGCCACAACGGCTGGCCATCATGTCCTACAAGACGTAACCCACTCGTAACGAAGCACCCCTTGGCCCCGAACACCTGATGATCGTGAAGAACCTCAAACCCGAAGAGCGCATCGTGTTCCTCCTGATCAAAATGGGCTGGCCCGTCGTGAGACAACCCTTGCGTAAGGGTATCTATCTCAATGCCTGAGAGGCTTATCTTTCGACGCACGTACCACTTTAGAAGCATGGTAAGCTCATCGAGCTCTCGCCCGATGTCATACTCCCATGAACCACGCCCTTCTGACTTTCGTCCTGATGAGAGAGCGTCTCGCTCATCCATCGCGATGGCGGTAAGCGCGGACTGGGCGCGACGAACGAGACCACTTACGATTGAGGCCTCAACCGACCCCGCATAGAGCGTGCTCAAGAGAAGAGGAACGTTTGGATCGAGCGAGAAAAGCCCTGTTTCCTTGTGAGTGACCTGTCTCACCACAGAGAGTACAAGCTCCGCTACTTTTGAAACTGAGGCTGGATTAGTGCGCCGAGCGCGAACTCGATACTTCCCTGCTTTCCGAATCTCCTCTTCAAGTGGAGCTATAAAGGCCTGAAGCGCTTGCGAACGATCGCTGATGAACTTGCGCACCTCCATAACAGAGAGGGGCCGCGGCTCGCGAAGAGCGGGAGCACGAGAAACTTTTCCGTTTCCATTAGCCACTGCTGAGCTCTTCGCAACTTTAAGGGGAGATGCGTTATCTCCATTTTGACCCTCCAGAACCTCTCGAAGGGGGAGCTCTTTCTCTACAACGTTCATCTCTTCCGGCAGGCTACTACGGTACATACTTCAAGAATTCAGTGCTCAAACGATTACGAGCGGGCTATCGTGATATCCCGATTACTTCAGGTCCGCCAGCCCCTTGACAGCGCTTTGCGTCTCAAACGCGGCGTAAAGACCACTTCAGCAATATTTTCAAATACTTCTCTATTGATTCAGGGCGCATACTTGAGCAATGTGCACCCGTAGTAAAGAGAACTACCCGATCGAATCGGAGCCGCTTTGTACCTCACTTTCCAACGAACTTTCAACCCATGTTGTGAGGGACAGAAAACAAACGTTACCGGTTTGTACAATTGACTCAAGGTGGACTATAAATCGGAACTCCAAGGAACCATTTAGGATAAAGAGGGATATCAATGGCTACTGACGTAAAGATGCCACAACTTAGCGATACTATGAGCTCGGGTAAGATCCTTACCTGGAAGAAGAAAGAAGGGGACCAGATTTCCCGTGGCGACATCTTAGCCGAAGTTGAGACAGATAAAGCTAACCTTGAGATCGAATCATTCTTTAATGGCACATTATTGAAGATAATGGTCCCTGCTTCTTCTACCGCAAAGGTGGGAGAGGTTATCGCGGTCATCGGAGCTGCGGGTGAGTCAGTAGCGGCGGGCTCAACGTCCGCTGTCACAGCCACTGCACCGACTACCCCGGCTCCGGCAGCAGCGCCAAAGGCGGCACCGGTTTCCCCACAACTGGCCGCGGCCCCGACAGCCCCAAGCGTTGCATCGAGTGAAGAGCGAATCAAGGCGAGCCCTCTCGCCAAGCGCGTTGCGGAACAACTCCAAGTTAACCTTTCATCCATCCAGGGCTCTGGCCCACATGGCCGTATCGTTCGTCGAGACGTCGAAGCTGCTGCCGGCGGAGGCTCCACGGCTCCCGCGTATCAGCCAGCAACAACTCCGGCTCCTCTCCCACCTTTAAGTGCTGTAGGACAAGGCCAAGCTGCAGGTTCCTACACCCCGTTATCCAAGATGCGAGAGACGATCGCTCGTCGTATGCAAGAGAGCGTTACAACCGCTCCGCATTTCTACGTGACTACCTCGGTAGACATGGGCGAGGCGATGCGACTGCGCGAAGTGCTCAAAGAGCGCGCTGAATACAAGGGAATAAGCATGAACCACCTCGTGATAAAAGCCGTCGCGTACGGCCTTAAGCACGAGCCTCGCGTCAATGCCGCGATGAAGAATGAGCAGCTCTATCAGCCTGGTCAGATCAATATCGGCATTATCACCGCGATTCCAGATGGGTTGCTCATCCCGGTCCTTAAAGAGGTGGACACGCTTTCGCTGAAGGATGTGGTGTTTGAGGCTCGCGCGGCCATTGACCGTGCTCGCGCGGGTCGACCGAGCTCGACAGATCTTTCGGGCGGAACCTTTAGCATTTCGAACATGGGAATGTTCGACGTAGAGAGCTTCACCGCGATCATTAACCCGGGTCAGGGTGGAATACTTGCGGTAAGCGCGGTGAAGGAGCAGCCTGTAGTGAAGAATGGACAGATCGTTATCGGTTCTGTCATGAAAGCGACGGTTTCTGTTGATCACCGAATCATCGACGGCGTTATGGCGAGCACGTTCCTCAAGCACTTCAAGGATGCTCTTGAAATGCCTGCGCTCCTCATGGCGTAAGTTTTTAGGTAGTGGAGTAGCAAGGTCAATTGTATGGCGGTAGAAGTTCCTCGCAATGCTCAGACCATCGTTAAACCTTCATGGCTCAAGGTACGCGCACCGGGTTCCCCGGAGTACCTTGAGACCAAGAAGATAGTAAAGACACTGAAGCTCCACACGGTGTGTGAAGAAGCTCAGTGCCCCAACATCGGGGAGTGCTGGTCTCACCACACAGCTACCTTCATGATTATGGGCGAACTGTGCACTCGAAAATGCCATTTTTGCTCCGTAAAGAAAGGGAGTTCAGAAACTCTGCAAGCACTAGATCCGTTTGAGCCTGAACGTGTTGGCCTCGCGGTGAAAGAGCTCGGCCTTAGACATGCGGTTATAACATCGGTAGACCGCGATGATGTGGCCGACAACGGAGCTCAGCACTTCCTGAAAACGGTAACCGCCGTTAGAACCCACGCTCCTGGCTGCAAAGTCGAACTTCTCATTCCAGATCTAAAGGGAACCCGTGAGGATCTTGAAACTATCCTCAGCGCAAAAATAGATGTTCTAAACCACAACATGGAAACAGTTCCCCGTCTCTATAAAAAAGTTCGTCCTGGAGCCGGGTATATCCGCTCGCTCTCGATTCATCGATGGGCAAAGGAGATCGATTCATCAATCATCACCAAGACTGGCATTATGGTCGGGCTCGGCGAGACTCGAGACGAAGTGCTCGCGGTTATGGACGATCTTCGAGCCATCGACATCGACGTTATGACGATCGGTCAGTATCTCCGACCTACTCAAAAGCAGCTCCCCGTAAAGGAATTCATCACTCCAGATGAGTTTAAAGATTACGAGAATGAGGGCATGAAGCGCGGGTTCAAATTCGTCGAATCAGGCCCATTCGTCAGAAGCTCCTACCACGCGTGGAAACACACAGCTGACGTCGCGGTCAGGGAGTAGCTATGTCCTCCCCCATTACCTCACGGTTGGGTGGACTCTATCTCATCCCTACGACCTTGGGGGAAGTCGCTGTCGATTCTTCGTTACCACCGCTCATCACCTCAGTGGTGGCGCGCCTCTCATATTTCGTTGTCGAAGAAGAGAAAACTGCGCGCCATTTCATTAAAAAGATCTGCCCTGATAGGATTATTCGAGAGATCAACATTCGCAGCCTGAACGAACATACGAAAAGCGAAGAGATCGCTCCCCTCCTCGCCCCTCTTCGTGAGGGACACGACATCGGCATCATCTCAGAGGCAGGTTGCCCAGCGATCGCTGACCCCGGAGCAGAGGTCGTTCGACTTGCGCACGAGCTCGGCGCTCAAGTGCATCCCCTCGTCGGCCCCTGTTCAATGATCCTCGCCCTTATGGCCTCCGGGTTTAATGGACAGCGGTGGCGCTTCGTTGGGTACCTCCCCGTCGAAGATGAGGCCAGGAAAAAATCGATCGGCCTTCTCGAACGAGACCTATACGCCTCTCATGAAACACAGATCGTGATGGATACACCGTATCGCAATCAGAGACTCTTTGAAGAAATTCTCTCTACCTGTCGCCCAGAAACTAAAGTCTGCGTTGCGTCCGCCCTCACCACGGACGCGGAGTCTATCCGTGTACTCTCTGTGAAAGATTGGAAAGGCTTGGGGGCGATCCTCACAAAGGTTCCCACCATCTTCGTTATTGGGCGATAATCCGAGATAATCTGCTTAGTCATCCCCCTCGTCCTCCCCTCATCCACACCTCGCCACTATCCTCGAGCCCCGGGGCACCGTCTCAAGAGAATCCTTACGCTTTTCAGGGGCCGCCCCCAATTTCGCCCGAGGGATGCTCTTTGAGTTCCTCATTCGGTGGCTCAATGAGCGAGTGGCGCCGTCCAGACCACTCGCCGGCATCGCGGCCACTCGGAGAGCCAAACCAAGCGCCCTCGCGTTCCGTGACATGATAACTCAAGAGATTAAGATGGTTATCCGCCATTTCTTAGATATCCAAGGGTTCCAGTTTGTCTCCAGAGATAGTAAAACCTTATGCAGGAAGCGAGACAAAACCCCTCCCTGTCGCGAAAGCGGAGCTTGGCTTGTTCTTCGATTTGAGAAACGGGCAGGCCTTGCCTCGATTCCTTAACGGAGATCCATTCGCGGCGGGCGGTATACCATTAGCATGAAGCGCTTATCAGGAAATCTGCTCGCCCTTGTAGGGCTCATCCTTGGCATCTCAGCCGGGATTGGAGTGGTATTGCTGAAGGAGTACTTAATCGGCGAGATCATTCAATCGCTGGAGGAGGAAGTTGTCGCGGCTTGTCCGGAATGCTCAATCGAATACGACACATTCGCGATCTCGTTTCTGACGCTCTCTGGTCGAGCGACCAACGTACGAATCAATGAAAGAGACGAGCCCAAACTAACCTTTCCTTCGATAAACGCGACCTTTAGCATTACCGAGATACTCTCCAAGAAAATATACTTAGAGACTCTCGTTCTATCTCAAGGATACGCTGATGGAGTTGGCCCTGACTCCGTAACCTTTCGATTCATCGATCAACTTACCAAACCGCTTCCTCCGGAACTTCAAACCAAAGAGCGATGGCGCGCGATACTGAACACACTTGAGATCAAGGACTCCAGGTTGCGCGAACCATTTGGCTCAAGCGAACTCACCGGTGGCGATGTAGGGCTGTTCGTCAAGAGAATTGGCGAACACTTCGTGCTCCTTCCCACAATCGGCGACCTTCGTTACCGCGCCTTCCTCAATAAAGAAAAGACCGAGGTGAAAGAGCTTCCTCTCGGAAAGGTCACCGCCTCAATAGTATTCGAAGAGGACAGAACCTTATTTAATTCATTGCGCCTTGGCCGCGACACCTCACTCCTTGACCTTAAAGGAGTGTCTGACTCTCTGAAAAATGATGCCCTCTCGGGAAGCGCATCTTATCAACTAGACAGTCACTATATCGGGCTCCCCGATTGGCTAACTGGGCTCTTCAATGGCAATGGCGGATTGCAAGGAACCCTTGGCAGTCCAATCATCGCCGGCAACCTCTCCAACGCCCCAGAGGTACCCCTAACACTCGCCTTCCCTCATGCGTCTCCAATCTCCCTCTCATCCCTCACTGGCGAGGTGAACGTAGATCTCAACCATGGGGACCCTGTCGTCACCCTCAAGTCGATGAAAGGCTCCGGAGACAAATCTTCCTTAACAGGAACGCAGCCACTCGTATTCTCTGATGCGGGGCTCTCCGCGGGTTTCGATGTGACGCTACCCCAGTTCGCGTATGGTCCCTTCTCTGCAACTGGAGCCAAGGCGAATCTCTCCATCAAACCTCTTGGAGATGGTACGGTAACAGCGATCCGAGCGGATGTAGATGACCTGCTTGTGCAGGGAACCTCTCTTGGACCATCTAGAGTATCCCTGGAGATCAAACCTAACGCCGTAGACGTAACGGTCGATTCGAATCATCCGGCGCTGGGCTCACTTCACTGGGAAGGCTCAATCCTTCTAGATCGTCCTGAGCCGTTTCTTAAAGACGGGAAGCTCGTCCTTAATGAATACCGCTATCCACTCGCGATTCCAGTCGACCCAAATCGCTTGAGCCCAGTCGCACTCTCAATGGTGCTCCCACTTTCAGGCCCGGTCGATCTGGGTCGGTTGAGTGGTGAAGGACTTACTACTGTGGGATTCCCGAGTTTGCGTGGCGGCATGCCACTCGGCGGTAAGACGACCCTTAAAGACGGCATCCTTACCGTTTCGCTCCCCACCTCCGCATACAAGGGTTCCGCGCAATTAAAAGTGGACGCGTCAAAAACCTTCAGCGGTAAGCTCACCGTATCTTTACCCAAGGTTCAACTTTCGCAATTCCTTGAGGACGCGGACTGTGGGGAGATCGACGCATCTCTCGATTACGCGTTTCCACTCTCGGCGCCACTGGGCGGAACAGGCTCATTAACGATGGGTGATTTCAATGTCGGTTGCGCGCCGTACGTCATGCACTTTCCGAAAAACTCCGTACTACCTATCGTAGATGGGGCGCTCAAGTTTAAGAACACCGTACTCTCCAGCGGCGACTCCACCCTTCAACTAAACGGTAGTATCGGATTTATTCCCGGCATGGACATCTCCGTTACCGGAGATCTCTATTTAAGTTCGCTTCTACCCCTCCTTCCCTCTGTTGATAATCTCCAGGGACTCCTTTCAACGAACATCTCACTCAAAGGCCCCCTCGCCACTCCATCATTTAGTGGGACGGCGAAGCTTCGAAATGGAGAGATCGCCTTAGAATCACCCGATATCGGAGCGCACGACGTGAACGGAACCTTCACGTTATCGGGCGATACACTTCGCGTTGAGAACATGACGGGATCGATAAACAGCGGATTCTTCTCGATAGAGGGCACCCTACTGCCGTTTAACCTTCCGGATTCGCGCTTGATGGCGAAATTAAAAGAAGTGACCGTTGAACCAATGAAGGATGCCTCCATTACCTTCTCTGGAGAACTGACTCTTGGCCCCAACCAACAGAAGCACCAGGCTCTGTCAGGTACCGTCGCGATTGACTTCGCTGAAATATCAAAGGACTTTGACCTTAACCGCATCTTGGTACAAACGATCAAGGGATACTTCCTGCCCTCTCGTGTTCAACCCAAGGTGAGTTCCAAGCCGGTATCGATCGATCTGGACGTCAACCTCCAGGCTCCTCGCAACATCTTTGTGCTTACGCCCTTTTTTAGCGCCGAGCTGAACACGAACATACGGGTCGCAGGTACGACCTCAGATCCGGCACTTTCGGGATCCATGCAGCTCCTGAGTGGTTGGGTCGGACTCAAAGGCAATCGTTTCGATGTCACCAATGGGAGCCTAACTTTCAAGCCTGGCTCACTCACACCGAACTTGGAGATCGCGAGCGAAGGTGTTCTACGGGCTCCAACGGGAGAGAGCGTACTCGTCCTCCTGGAGGCGTCAGGCCCCCTTACCTCTCCTCGCATAGCACTCTCCTCTGACCGTGGACTATCTCAGGAAGACCTACTTCTTCTGATCACGTCATCTCGCTCCTTGACGAGTAGAACGATGGCCAATCGGGCAGGACTTCAGTTCGGAGAAGACCGGCGCTTCTTCCTCTCGCAAGATTCCTTCAGCAGTTTCAGCGCGTTCTTCGATAACCTAACCAAGATCGATACTCTTTCGTTTGAACCAACATACAATCAATACACCGGCCTGGTGGAGCCGGCGGTCGTGGCTCGCAAAAATTTGGCCTCGAGATTAGAGCTTGTTGGCAATAGCCTCTTCAGCACCGTGAGCAACTCGCGCGCCGGCGTTGTCTATAACCTTACTCCTGTCTTGGATATCAACGCGTTTGTTCAATCAGTAAGCACTCAGCAAAACGCTATTTTCAGCTCAGACCTGACCTATACTATCCTCTCGGAGCAAGCCTCACTGGTCGATATAAAGATAGAGGGGTTGGAACAACTCGACGAACAAACTGTCCTTAATGCGGCCCGAATAGGTCGCGAATCTCGAGTGCAACCCGATCCAGAAAGTCTCTCAATGGTGAGACGAGACATCTTGGTATACCTAACCGATCAAGGTTTTCTCGGAAGCAGTGTTGAGATCACCTGCGCCAAGGCCACAACTCACTGCGTCGAGCTCAACATCAAGATCTCGGAGGGGCCTCGCTATACGATTGATTCAATTATTCTTGAGGGGCAGCCCCTACCTGAACCTATTAACTACCTCGCGCAGCACATCACAAAACTGGGTGGCTATGCTCTCGGTAGCACTCTCGCTGAAACCGAGCGCCAACTCGTTTTGACGCTTCGAAATGAAGGCTACATCGCGGCTAGAATCACTCCAGTCTATCGCAAGAAAGAGGAAGGCTCGTCGGTCGCTCTCGTGATTACCAGCGACATTCGCGAGCCAATTCAATTCGTTTTTACTGGGAATACCGTATTTACCGCCGAACAGTTTCTTAGCTCCATCGATCTCTTTACACGCAAACGTCCCTTTGGAAACAATACGATCAAACTTCTCATGCAGAATATTGAGCAGATGTATCAGGCAAATGGGTACCTCTTTGCTCAGGTCACCTTCTCCGAGGACCGTTCGGATCTTCAACGCCTCGTATACACCATTTCAATAGTTGAGGAGGCTCAGACGAAGGTACGAGACCTCACCATTACGGGCAACGAAGCTCTCTCTCTCCGAAAGATTAAAGAGAGTATGAAGAATCTAGGTTTCGGTGAGAGCGTGGACTTGCTCAAGCCTACGTACGCGATTCCCGCCCAACTAGATTCTCTAAAGGACATTCTTAACACCGTATTCCAGCAAGAGGGCTATCCAGAGGTATCCGTCGATTACTCTATTACGCCGGTTAAAAATGAAAACTCCCTCGACATCACCTACACCATAAAACAGGGCGCCCCACTTCAGATTGCCGCCCTTTCGGTTATACATTTCCCTTCAGGCGTTGCCCTTCCAACTCAACCTCCATCCCCGATCTCGCTGCCCAGGATTAACCAATATATCGAGCAGCTCGTTGAGACTCTACAAGATGAAGGATACCTCTTCCCGACTATTACCACAGAGCCACTCCCCGATTCCTCGACCATCGCCCTCACGGTCATCCCAGGAGACCGTTGCATTATCTCAGCTATCACTATTGAAGGACTGTCGCGCATTGAAGAATCTGTCGCTCGACGATACATGGCTCTTCGACCCGGCGATGCGTATCAAATCAAGAATGTAAATGAAACGAAGCGCCAACTTTTACGCTCAGGACTCTTCTCGCGGGTAGAGGTAGTGCCTACGGACGGCAAACTTGCGTCCGCGACAGAGGCTCTCACCGTAAGACTGGTCGAACGCCCGCTTGAAACTCTTGAGGTAGGAACGGGAGCAAACTCAGAGTTTGGCGTCCACGTATTCGGAGAGGCCGTCGATAAATCATTCTTCTCAGACGGACGAAGCCTCTCTACCCGGATAGATACCTATTTCGATCAAACACGAGTTAACCCCTCCGGCTCAAACAATATCAGCCAGGGATTCGCGAACCTTCGCTATCTAGACCCGTTTTTCATGGACTCAGAGTATCAACTAACCGAAGAGGTTCGTTTCCAACGACAAGAGCTCTCCACTCAGGAATTTAACCTCGATAGACTCCTCTTTGCGTCGTATATCTTCCGACAATTTGATTCAGGCGTTACCTTTACGGGAGGACACTCGCTTGCGTTGGACAATCTGGTTGATGTCACCCCTGGAGCTATCATAACGCCGCTCGACGAGGGACACGTGCGATTAAGCTTCCTCTCTGGCGTACTTAAATTCGATCAACGAGACGATCCTTTAACTCCTCATCAAGGGTACACCTTTACTCTTGAGCCTCGCCTCTCTTTTCAGGAGATAGGCTCAGAGGCCAATTTCGCGGCGATCACCGCCCGTTCGACCGGAATTGTTCCGCTTGAGATGCTGTCACCTCGATTCTCCTTAGGTCTTGGACTGACGGGCGGGATAGGACAACCGTGGGGTGATACCGTCGAGATACCTATTACCCAAAGGTTCTACACTGGAGGTCGTGCAACTGTTCGAGGTTTCAAAGAGAACTCTCTTGGACCGGAGGGCGATGATGGCGCGGTAATCGGAGGCGACACGCTTTTGAATCAAAGGAATCAATTCCAATACCTCGTCAACGACTCATTCAGCACTCACCTCTTCCTTGACGTCGGCACCGTGTGGCTCCGTCACGAAGACTTTAGGCTCTCTGATATGCGGTCCGGCACTGGTGTGGGCTTCCAATACCTCTCTCCGATCGGTCCCATCGGATTTGATGTCGGACATCCCCTCGATCGGCAAAACGGCGAAGATAACTTCCGAGTGCACTTCTCAGTAGGAAGTCCGTTCTAGGAACCTGCTGCCTTAGCGAGAAATATAAAACAGCTCTTTAGGTCTCGCCTCCTAGGAAGGACCCTTCTATTTGCGAGACCATTTAATTGTTCGTATCATATCGGGGTGCGGTGGCCTGCTCCCCGGATATTTTCCGGTTTAGTAAAGAGCAGCTGATTGGACCGATCTCTCCAGCCACAGCATCTTTTCTTTGTCCCTTTGACGTTTTCACTATGAGCACACCACGCCACGTTACCGAACAGACTCTTAATCGAGCATCATTCATCGCTATGGCGATCATAATGATATCGATATTTCACTTCGGACTTGGGACTCCGTTTGTCACCCTACTCTTCGGATATCTGATCCTCCATTACATCGGGAAGGTACTCCCAAAGAAAATCGCGATACTCGCATTCTCGATCTTGGTCTCCTTTCTTTTCTACCTATTCGTCCACTTCGTTCGAGAAGCGGTCCTGGCTTTACCAGCCGTCGCCAGCAAAGCCGTCCCAACCATTTTAGATTTTGCGAAAGATTGGGGACTCAACGAACACTTCGACGACCCAGAGAGCCTAAAGAGCTACACCATTCAACAAATCAACTCGCAACTTCACTTTCTTGCCCGATTCGCGCAGTTCTTCACCAAAGAGTTCGTCTATGTAATCATCGCTTTAGTCGGCGTGTGCGGGATATTTTCAAGTGGTCGAATAGACCTTGGAACGGACTCCTATTCTATTCGTCAGAACGTATACTCGGTATTTACAAGCAAGCTTTCTGAACGATTCCGTAATCTATTCGATAGCTTTCACACCGTCATGGGGGCTCAAGTTGTTATCTCGGCTGTTAACACATTCTTTACCGGACTCTTCGTTCTTAGTCTCTCCGCATTTGGAGCGAAGATGCCCTACTCCTTTCTTATTGTCGTGGTCACCTTTCTATGCGGACTCCTTCCGATCATCGGAAACTTGATCAGCAATACTATTATCTTCGGTATTGGTCTCACACAGTCAATGAAACTGGGTATTATCGCGCTCTCGTATCTGATCGTCCTGCATAAATTTGAGTATTTCCTCAACAGCAGGATCATCGGCGGACGAATCAAAAATCCTATGTGGCTTACCCTCATCAGCCTTCTGGTCGGAGAGCGTTTGGCGGGGATTCCAGGGATGATTTTGGCGCCGGTAATCCTCAATTATTTGAAGATTGAGGGCGCAAAGTTGCAGGTTGAAGAGGCGCCCACGCATCCCTCCTAACCAACTGGAATACCTGCATAATTAAGAACGCACAGCTCCCCTCATTTAGAGCTTGCTTCCCATCTCCGGTAGCTATCTTAAAAAATAGTGAAAACCTTCTCACGACCCCCGCATCATACAAAATACGTTACGAGCTTTCGCTGAAGTGGGTGTTGGGTGTTAACCCTTCTCTCTACCAAGGATAGGTGGCTCGGGTGGTTTTAGAGATAAGGAATAGTTCTCTGGGGTAATTATGTTTAGTACAATCGTAACTGATGATACTGGATCAAAGTTAGCGGTTCTTGAGAAGGTTAAGTGTCTTAACGACATCAACTCGACTACCGATATTATCGTGGTCAGCACTGATGCTCAGCCTTCCGAGCTAACAACTGGCATGTGGATTCAAGCTCCCTCTATCGTAGCGGGACTTGTTAAGGCGAGCTCAGTTGCCGCAAGCAAGCGCATCCTCGTTATGAGTTCCGCCGCCTCTTTTGAGCCAGCGGACCTCGCGCGACTTGTCGCTGAGTTAGACACTCGTGAGATTCGTGAGCACACCATCGTGGTTCCAACCACTGAAGCTGGTATTGCTCAGAGTC
>CAIXKI010000040.1 GCA_903920005.1 uncultured delta proteobacterium | reverse complement strand
TCCCCGAGGTAGCTCAGGATAAAGTTTCGTCCGCGCGTTTCAAAAACGAGATCTTGGCGTCCTACGGAGTGTCGCATCCAAATGTGGTACGCGCGTATGAATACCTCACCGATCGGGACCTCGTGGCCTATACGATGGAATTTGTTGGTGGCGGCGACCTTGCTGAACGCCTCGCGCAAGACGAGCGGATGCCGATAGCCGAGATCGTTCGCTTGCTCGCCCAAATGGCCGCTGGTTGTCAGGCGATTCACGATGCCGGAATCGTGCATCGAGATCTAAAGCCAGAGAATATCCTTCTTACGAAAGAGGGGAACGTAAAGATCGCGGATTTTGGTATCGCGCGTAACCGCCACGGGCCGAAGCTCACGGAGCATGGAGGTGTGGTTGGAACGATCGATTATGTAGCCCCTGAGTATATGCTCAAGTCTCAGGTTGATTGGCGATCAGACATCTACGCGCTCGGTATTCTCGCGTTTGAGATGGTAACGGGAGAAGCTCCCTTCAGGGGTGAGAGCGTTTACGCGACGATGACCAAACGTCTGAAGACAGACCCTGAGTTGCCGAGTAAGTTGCGGCCGGAGTGCCCAAAAGAGTTGGACGTCATAATTCTCAAGGCGATGCAGCGAGACCCAGAGAATCGCTACCAGGCGTCGATAGACATGTTCTACGACCTTCAGAGCCTGGCTTCGAAACTGGGAGTTTCAGGCGCGTCGGGTGGTGCCGCTTTTGTAGCGAGCCATGGAGTCGCGCCGGCGCCTCGAAAGGGGCCCGTGGTCTCTCTTGAAGAGGATGAGTCGCAGGATGTCACTCGAAAGCCAGAGCCTAGAAGGCCCTCGGAAAGGCCGCGTGCGCCGCGGATCGAGGCTGATGCCGCCGGGCTAGGTTTGGCTACTCACGGACCCTCTTCCATCGATATCGTGGAGGGACGGAACCCACACGGGTCGTCTGATCCGGCTACAGAGATTTTGAGCGCGTCTTTCGTTGATTACGCGGTAGAGACGGGGGGGCAAAGAGAGCCGAGTGCCCCCGTTGCCCGTCCGACTCTTGGTTCCGCGGGCGATGTTGTCTCCGAATCGTGGAGGAAGCCGTCGTTGGCGATCGAGCGCGACCCCGCTCAGAGTGTTCGCCCACACCGAGGGGGCGGTCGCGTGCGACAGCCGACACCGCGTCGAACTTTCGTGGGTGATGCTATCGCGTTAGGGATAGCCGCCGCGGTTGGTATTGGATGTGGCTTTATGTTTTTGAAGTATTTTGCTCCTTCTTTGCTTGAGAAGATGCATTTTTAGGAGAGCGCGAACATGAAATTGCTCATTGTGGACAAAACAACTGAAGCGCAGGCTCTGTGCGCAAAACGGATTGAGTCCTTCAGTCGTGGTGACTTGGAGATGCTTGACCTAAAAGTTAAGCTCGTGAGCGCCAAAGATTTTGCGGATCGAGTTGCCGATGTCGATGTGATTGTTATCGGTTCAGGTCTGGGAGAAGGAGCGATCGCGATCGCACGACAAGCTAGTTCGCTTGCCCCATGGGCTCAGCTAATAATGTTTGTAACCGATAGCGCGTACGGCGGCGGAGCCTTTCGTATGGCGCAGTCGGCGGGTGTTCGAAAAGTTTTCCCGGATGGCGCGAGCCCCCTCGATTTCTTGCAAGAGCTGGTAGCGATAAATAGTGATTTGCGAAAGGAAGGACGAACCCATGAGGGAAAGATTGTGGTGGTCGTTCACGCGAAGGGGGGGGTCGGGGCCACCTCCATCACCGCCGCCATTGCCGATGTGTGTAGTGAGTACGGTCGACGTACTATGCTTTGGGATTTGGATGTCGAGACGCGCGATTTAAGTCGAGGGCTTAACGCGTACGGTCCAGAAGAGAAGGTCGTGAGCTCTTGGATCACCGGCGGGCAAGAGATCGATCGCGACACTCTTCGAAATGCTTTAATTCCTATTGGCAAGGACGTGGGGCTCCTGACGACACCCGACCGCTTTGCTGAGGCGATGGACCTGGTTTGCCATACAGACGGCATGGCGATCGCTCAACGTATCGCCGAAGTTTCCCGAGCGGATAATGACGTTGTTTTGATAGATACGGCCGGTCGGTTTGGTCCTGCAATTGGCTCCTTGATTCGAATAGCTGACATAGTCCTGGTGGTGATTGATGACACGGTGCTTGGGTTAACGGCCCTCGACCGATTCCTTTCGTTTGTTAAGGCCGTGGTGGGAAACTCAGAGCGGATTACGTTTGTCGTTAACCCGTCTTCTGGCGCGCTGATGAGTGTTCAGGAGATGGCGGCGGAGCTTGAACCGACTCACCGGTTGGGCGCCGCTCCATGGCGGTTGCCTGCCATTCCAAACGATCCCAAGGCCGCGTTGTGGCCCGGTCGTGGCAAGACGCTCTATAGCCTTGGAAATAAGCAGCTAAGGCAGGTCCTCGAGCAGGTCACGCGAGACCTCGGCCTTCTCGGAGACGTTGCTCTCGGGGTGGCTGGAGGAGGCGGTGAGGATGATTCCGATAGAGCTCAGGGCGCGAGTGCTCCCCGATGGTTTCAGAGAATTTTTTCTAGAAAGCAGGAAGGGATTTCGAGCTAACGGGGTGGTGGAAAAAGATTCCGTGATAAGGATTTTGAGAGCTTTGGCGAAACGAGGCGGGAATGATGGAAAAACTGAGAGGTATCCGCCGAGGGGGGTCTGCCTCCAACGAAGTTGCGATCCGACTGTTAGAACGTGCGACAGGAGGTCGTTTTTTGATTTTTGCTGAGAGTTTCTAGCAGAGTTGTTGATGGTGGAGAGCCTTCGGAAAAATGTCCTTGTCTCAATAAGTAGGCCCGTCTACCATTGTTATACACATGGCTGAGGGGGACGCTTAAACGCCGTCAGTAGGTTTTATTGTTCGTTTAATGGAGAGAAGAAATGGAGAATATGCAGGTAGAGAAGAAGCTAGAGAAGAACAATGGTAAGAAAGAGAAGGGCGCCTCGCTCGTGGAGTATGCGCTCCTTGTCGCGCTCATCGCTGTTGTGGCGATTGCTGGCGTGAGGGCTTTGGGTAATTCCATCAGCACTCAGTACGCCGGCTTGTCTAATAGTTTGACTCGATAGTTAGTGGACTCAGGATGGAGGGCGCCGCAAGCGCGTCCTCCACCTGAGCGTTTTATGGTTTACTATCGACTGCTGATAGGATCGCGTATGCGTCCATGTTCGACAGAATCGGAGCGTGGCAACTCGATAGTTGAATACACCATAATGATAGCGTTTCTTCTCCTGGGAACATTGGTCGCAACGAGGGCCTTGGGAGTCAGCGTTAGGGATGCGTTGCAATGGATGGGTTCTTTCCTTGTCGGGGAAGCTCCTCCGCAAGGCGGTTAATCGATTTAGTACAATCTTAGTATTTAGGGAACTCATGCCGACGGGGAGAGCTCGGGGATTCGACCCAAGACAGCGCAGAAGCTCTTCGTCGCGAGTCGTCGTTCTTGGCGCCGTGTTGGCGGTTGTCGTGGGGGCGTCCCTCGTTATTCAGTTTAGAAAAAATGCGAGAGAAACGCAGCCTCAAATTCAGCTTGTAGCTCCAACTCCGCAGACCGCATCAGTTGAGATGGTGGACTGTCTTGTCGCTGTTGAAAAGATAGAGGCAGGCAGTGCCTTGGAGCCTGTTAAATTCCGGAAGGAGACTCGAGCCATAACTGGTGGGGCAACGAGCCTTGTGACTGGGTTTGAAAAGCTGAGAGGATCTTATGCCGCCTCTTTCATAGCCGCTGGTCAGCCACTTCTTGTCGAATATCTCACCTCGAAGGCTCCTATTAATGTGATTCAAGCGAATATCCCCGATGGATATCGAGCCGTCGCGGTAGCTGTAGACGACGTCTCAAATGTTGAGGGCTGGGTACGAGCAGGAGCGAAAGTAGACGTGATGTTGGCTTCTCAAGTTGGTGGTAAGCCCGTAATCACTATGCTCGTCCAAAATGCAAAAGTACTATCATCGGGCAAGTTGACTACCGGTGCGACCCAAAAAGAGGTCTCGACAAACCCGAGGCAAGGTCATTCTACCACAATTACGATCATGGTTACGGTGGAAGAGGCTTCGAAAATTCAACTCGCGTCTAGCTCAGGAGTTATGAGCCTATCCTTGCGGGGAGACGAGGATACTGTCGAGTCGTCAGAGAGCACCACGGTGACTATCGACAACGTCTTTGGGTTGACTGCCCCAAAGGGAACGCCGATCGCGGGTAAGGAGGGCACCTTAAAAGTAGGTAGCCGCACCTTCGAGGTGATAGCAGGTAAACTCGTCCCGCAGGAAGAAGCTGAGGCTGCTCAAAAACCGAACTAGGTTCCGCGGCCACCGGGCAGTTTGTCTGAACGCTTAAGCTGCATTGGACGCTGATAATAGCTCCTCTCCGTAAACTACTGTTATTTTACGAGCTTTTCAGCATTAAACCCTAATCCGCGTTGGAATCTCAGCCGATTGAGGTCTTGGGAACCTTTTTCGGGGGAGGGTAGCCGATGACAGGCTCAGGTAAAGACAATAAAGAGGCCTTATTAGGGCTCTTTTCGACGCGTGCCACACAGACGCGAATCAACTCCCAGGCACTGACGCAGCCTCCGGCCAAGCAGGCCCCGCCTCTCCCTGCCCCAGGCCAGAAGGCGAGTGCCGCTCCTATCCCGAGGTCAACCCAGGAGGTGATTCAAAAAGGGGGTGAGGCAGCTAAGACTCAAGTCAAGCCTCCGCCCGCGAAGGGAGCGGAGATTTCTCCCGCTGCTTCAACAGTAATGAGAGAGGTGCGCCGCGAGCTCGGTAGCGATGCCAGCTTGCAGCAGCAGATGACTAGCCAAGCGACGACTGAGCGGGTCATCGCGCAGGCGGTAGACCGGGTCTTAAAAAAACGTGGCGAATCGATAGATGACATTGAACGCGCGAATATCATCATATCTCTGCAAAAGGACCTTGTAGGATGGGGAGTTCTACAGCCTCTCGTCGATAACCGTGAGGTAACCGATATCCATGTATATGACTACAAATCCGTGGTCCTTCAGCGTGGAAAGATAAGTGAGGCTACAGGTCTGAGCTGGCCGAGCCATCAAGCGTATGTCACGTTTTTGGACCGATTGCTGCTGAGGCTGGGAAAATCTCTCACCACGCAGCAACATACTGTAGACGCCTCTTTCCCGAATGGTACCCGAATATGCGCCGTGCATGAGAGTGTGTGCGGGCAGCGTGGTCCCCTTCTATGTATCCGAGTTCCACGTATGTCCGAGGTGGCTCTTGAGAATATCGTGTCCTATCAGGTCGCGCCTCCGCTTATCGTAAACTACCTCGCCAGCCTCGTCCGAAGTGGCCTCGCCACCATGATGGTCGCGGGAGAAACGGGCACTGGTAAAACGACGCTGATAAAATGTCTCGCCACTCAATTTGGGCCTGACGAGTCTATCGTGGCGGTTGAAGACACACCTGAATTAAATTTTGGCCACCCTTATTTTCGGTCTCTTGTTTCGCGTGCCGCAAACGCGGAGGGGGTAGGAGAGGTCACTCTTCAGGAACACATTAAAACAACTCTACGAATGACCCCCACGCGCGTGATTCTCGGAGAGATGAGAACTCCGTTCGCCGCGGAGGCGTTTCTTGAAAGCGCGCAAACTGGCCACGTTGGGATGTCTACGGTGCATGCTCGAAACGCGCGTGAGACGCTTGTCCGATTGGAAAGTCTCCTCGGCCGAGCGCAAAAGTCTGTCGCGATAGATATTATACGACAACAGATCGCACTCGCGGTTGACTCGATCGTGTGGCTCATTCGAGAGAAGTCGACCGGTAAACCGCGCATCGCTGAGATTATAGAGGTCGGACATTTCGTTGAGGGGACGATTCAGGTGAGGCCGATGTTCTCGCTCATCAAGCAGGGGCAGCGGCCGGTCTGGCGTGTTGACTCTTGGACGAGTAATTTCGACGAGCAGCTTAAAGCTGACGGAGTCAATCTTGGAGAATCGCCTCAGGAGATCACGTTCGGTGCCCCGATGAAACCTCCGACGCCGAGTGGAGGAGGTAGGGGGAAATGACCGCGTTGCCCATCGTAATAGCGACGATTGCGCTGCTGGGATTAATCGGATTCCTGGGTCGAGAGATTCTCGGTTTCGGAGTGTCGTCTCAAGGAGCGATGAGGCAAAGCATTCGCGATATGACGGCCGCGCAACGAGGAGCGCGGGATTATAGTCCGGTCGAATTAAATGATGAAATGGAGCAGTCCCAGGAGGTCGGGGGGACAAAGGAGGTCGCGCTTAAATCGAGCGAGAATAAGATGACGCTTCAGAAGCGTCTGAAATTTGCTCAACTATCAGGCGTTAGTCCGTATGTATTTACAGTCGCGCAAGTTGTCATAACCGTAGGCGCGTTCCTGCTCACCAGGCGATACTTTGAGGTAGTTCTTCAGCTGATGTCGCTTTCAGTTGGGCCTCTGATGGTAAACTCGTTTATTGATTACCGCATGGAGGCTCGCTTTAAAAAATTTGATAAAGATTATCCCCAGTTCATTCTATCCCTCGTGGGCATGTTAAAAACTGGATTAAATCCCATCCAAGGTCTCGAAGCAGCCGCGTCGAACTTGGAGGAGAGGTCCCTCGTTAGAATCGAGGTTGAGCTTATGTTAGAGCGGTTGCGACTCGGAGTGAGTGAGGAGCGGTCGATCGGCTCGTTTGGCGAAGATGTTAATCACCCCGAGATAGAGCTCTTCGTTCAAGCGCTTCTGTTGAGTCGTCGAGTCGGTGGAAATCTCTCAGAGACCCTTGATCGGTTGGCTCGACAAGTGCGCAAACGACAGTATTTTCGGCAGTCCGCTGTCGGAGCCGTGGGGCTTCAGCGGGGGTCGATCTGGTTCATTCTCGCTATCTTGTCGGCGATGCAGGGCTATCTGTACGTGGCATGGCCCGAGAGCGTGATTATTACCTGGACGGATCCAGGAGCTCGGCGATATGCCCAGATGGGCCTCGCGGCAATTATCATAGGGGTCTTTTGGGTTCGACGTGTAACAAAAATTAAGGTGTAAGGTCTCATGGAACCATGGATGATCGTCCCAGCGTCTGTTGTTGCCATGTTGATGGTCTTCATATTTGGCTATTCCTACATTCGTTCGACCTCGCGTCGAGAGAACTTGCGCTCCTTGATGCGTCAGCGGAATCAGGCGACGGATAGCGACGACGCGTTTGACGAGAAGGTAAGTGAGGATGATCCCTCGGCATTGCCGCCTGAGCGTAGCCTAGAGGAGCGGAGGTCAAAGAGGAGCTCGGAGCCTACGATTGAGGAGAAGATGTTTCATGCAGGCATCTTCTCTGAGGAGCAAAAGCGAGATTTTAAGAGGCTACGAGTTCTCTTACCGATCGTGCTGGGACTACTCGGCGCCGTGGGTGGATTTTCTCAACCGGATCTGATCTCTATATTGGGGTTTCCGCTTGCTGGTGTGATCCTGGGAGTGCTCCTTCCCATGCGGGTTCTATCGCGAAAGGCTGCCCAGCGAGATGAGGAGATCATGTTTTTTCTTCCGCTCGTTATCGAGCAGGTCTCCATCGGCGTGAGCAGTTCGCTCGACATTGGGCCGTGCCTAGCAAGAGTTGTAGAGATGGCGGATGAACGGGACAGTCACAACCCGGTTACGGAGCTTCTCAGATATGCTCAGTTCTTCATCAAGTCAGGAGTAAGCTTGCAGGATGCTTTGAATGAAGTGGGGCGGATATCCGGAAACAATGACATCAAGCACTCCTTCAAGGCGCTTGCTCAGGTGGCAAGGTATGGAGGCGAGATATCCAAGCAGCTCCAGGATCTCTCCGAGGCGGTGTCTTCTACCCGTGAGATGCGAGTTGAAGAGAAGATTAAGAAGCTTGAGCTGTCCGCTACCGCGCCGGTAGCCTTTGTATTCGCCGGATTCCTTTTCATACTTCTCATCGGCTTTGGAACGTGTCTCATGAAGGGGTTAGGTGCTGGCTAGTAGAAACGTGATTGATAGAGGCGAGTAGCCCTCTGGAGAACGATTCGTAATGATCTTGTTTGCCCGTCTCAGATTATCTGAAGTTGTGCTTTTGGCGTTCGTCGTCGCGATAGCGGCGATGTTGATTGTGCCCCTGCCTACCCCGCTTCTCGATCTCCTACTTGTTATCAATATCTCATTCTCGATACTCCTTCTCCTTGTCGGGCTTTACGTTGCGAACTCAGCCGCGCTTTATACCTTTCCCACTGTATTGCTGCTTAGCACGTTATTTCGGCTGGGACTGAACGTCGCTTCATCCCGACTAATCTTGAGCCAGGGAGATGCCGGTCGTGTCATTGAAGCTTTCGGGACGTTTCTCATTCGCGGCGAGATCGTTGTTGGAATCATAATATTCTCGATCGTAACAGTGGTGAATTTTATCGTGATCGCGAAGGGCGCGACGCGTGTTTCGGAGGTCGCAGCGAGGTTCTTCCTCGATTCTCTACCCGGACGCCAATCTGTAATAGACAATGACGCGCGAGCCGGCGTTATCTCCGCCGAGGACGCCAGAAAGAAGCGAGATTCGTTGCGACTGGAGTCACAGCTCTATGGCTCGATGGATGGAGCGATGAAGTTCGTTCAGGGTGATGCCGTTGCGGGGTTCTTCATAATTGTCGTGAACATCGTCGGAGGTGTGTATATGGGCGTCGCGTCTGGATTGGGAGTCCAAGACGCGATCCAAACATATACTGTGCTCACGGTTGGTGATGGATTGGTAACTCAGATACCGAGTCTTCTGACCTCAATTTGTGCCGGCATCATTGTTACGCGGGTGTCATCATCTGACACCGCGAGCCTTGGAATGGATCTCAAGACACAGCTTTTTTCCCAGCCCACAACTCTTTTGGTTACCTCGTGTATCCTTCTTGTGTTCGCGATGCTACCGGGTGTGCCGGCGCTTCCGTTTGTTCTTGTCGCGATCGTTGCTGCGGCTACTGGAGCGTGGTTAGTCAAAAAAGATCGAGACATGCCGAGTCGCTCGCAGCCCTCCGGGGATTTTCGAAGGGGCGTCGGAGTATCGTCAAGCGGTCCAGGCGAGAGGGATCTCGATGTCGATGAGGGCGCTTTGTCGATTGAATTGGATCGAGAGATGCTCTTCCGTTTATATAGAGCTAACGCTCCCCGACATCTTTTAGCGTGGTCCAACTTTAAAGAGGCTGTGTTCGCGGATGTAGGCTTGGCACTACCCGAAATTAACGTGAAAGCGAGCGACCTCCTGGCTCCGGCTTCGTTTAGGGTTGCGCGGGGTGGGGTTGAGATGCTTTCCGGTACGGTCGTGCCTGATGGGCTTTTTATGGAGGTCTCTCATTCTCAGGCCGCTATCCTCGGGTTGTCTATTGTTCGAGAGGAGGAGCATCCGATATCGGGACATAAGGTTTTTTGGACAGGGGGTTCCCAGCGCAATCGCTCAATACTAGAGGCCGCCTCCCTGAAAAGTCGCGACTTCTTCGACTACATTGCTCTCAGAATAGCGAGCTTCTGCTTAGGTCATCCAGAGGAGTTTCTCTCGGTCACTGAGGTCCATTCGATGTTGCGTGCCGTCGAGAAACGGCATCCGGGACTAATCGAGGAGGGATTTGGAAAAGATTTTCTTCCTATCCCTAAGCTTACAGAGTTGCTTCATGAGCTCGTGAGGCAGGGTGTTAGCGTTAGGGACTTCCGAGGGATTATAGAGGGAGTCTCGTCCTATTGTGCCACACAGGGCGTATCGCTCGGTAGCGAAAGCGCTGTTGAGATACCTGAGGTTGTTCATCATTTGCGCAGTAGCCGCCGTCGCCAGGTCTTGCGAAGATTTATCGGGTCCGGTCGAAGTCTCCATGTTGTGTCTATGTCACCAGAGGTTGAGCAGCTTTTGGCCGACGCGGACTTTGGAGGAAAGCTCCTTCCCTTGGCCCTGGAGGATGGAGACCTATCGGCTCTCCACAATGGGCTCTCGGCGGTCTTGAGGCCCTCCCTTGAGGGCGGAGTTCTGCCGGTGGCTCTTCTTTGTCCCCAAGAGCTCAAGGAAAAAGTTTTGTCTTTTGTGCGGATGTACACCCACCCGTTATTTGTCACTACCTTTGAGGAATTGGACCCGAGCGTTCCTGTTCAACAGATAGGGGTGTGGGGCGTGACAGCGCGGTAGAAGGAGCGTTTATAGGCATGGCAGGCGCCAACATCGGATATAAACGATTGAATCAGCGAGTCGCTGAGAGCTTCAAGATAGGAGCGAGGGTGGGGTCCTCCTACAGTGCGGACGCCTTTCGAATTGAAGGACGAATTGCTCAAGCCGGAGATATTCTCTGGGTTTTACGGAGCCCCCTTTATTCATCTGAAATTGAAAAATTTTGCTCGCGATTGGAGATGATGAGTGGTCATCCCAACGTGGTGCCTATCGTTCAGTTTGGCGTTGATGTTGATGACGTTGGGTATGCGCTCGTCAAGAGCGATGGGCTCGCGCTCTTTAATCCAAAGAAAGGGAATAGAATTGAAGCTCAGCAACGCTTCGGTCAGATGCTCGTTGTAGTTGAAAGCCTGCATGCGCGAGGAATCACCTGTGGTGATATTTCGCATGAATCATTCGCCCTAAATAAAAATCATGAAATCATATTATTCGCTCCGCTTGGAGATCCGAAGTGTAAAGAGTTGAAGAGGGATGACCGACCGACGCAGCATTTTCGCTGTCGCGTGCCGCAGCAGCGGAGTGGGCATGTGGACGTCGCAGCCGACACTCACGCGCTCTGCGTCGTAGGTGCTGAACTTTTGGAGGAGCATCAGGCAGCCGTGGTCTCTACCGATACCGGCAAGGAGAGGGAGGGGCTTCCGAAAATCCTCAAAGAGCTTGCGGAGGCGAGAAAGGGCGGTATCTTTTCATCGGTAGAGAGTTTGCGAGGACTCTTAACTGAGAGAGGCATAGAGTTCTCCGATGCCGCGGCGCGAAAGAGCTACGAATCGCCTCGTGAAGGGGGGCGTGAACACATCATCCTCAAGATAGACCGTCTGCGGGATTCTAAGGACCGTCCTGAGAGCAATGAAGCCCCCCGCAGCCCTCGCGCAGGTATTCGAGCGGGTCGCGCTCCATGGAAGGACAAGCATAGTATCGTGACGCTCATGGTGCTGAACGGCATCGCGTTGGCTTGGTTGGCAAAGCTAAGTTTTATTTCAATGGGACCGTCCGCCTTGCCAGGTGAGCATCTTTATAAGCAAGAGGTGGCCGAGTTGAATCGCCTGGTCATGTCCGACGATCCCTTGGTCCACGGCAAGATTGAAAAGGCTTTTAAGGAATCCAAGGAGCCTGCTCGTCGAGAGTTAATGCTGCGTGCCATCCTTGCTCGTTCGCGACGCCTGGGTTTGATGAGAGTGTCGGATGTGGTGCGCGTGAGCGCCTATGAAAGTGGGGTAGGTAATTCGAGCGAGGTTCCCGTAGAGGTGCTCATAGGCATCAGAGTTCTGGACCCCCTGCAGTCACCGCAGGTTCGTAGGGAGCTTCTCAGTGGTGCTTACGAGAAGGCTCCTCAACTCGCGGTGAATCTCGCGGCGAGCCTCGCGTTGGACGGGGGAGACGCTTCGGTCTTTCATGACGTGTTTGTTCGAGGTGTTGAAGATCAGGTGTCTTTAGATAAAGCCGCTCAGATGAGCGATAGTGCGCTTATGCTTTTATTACCGGATGTTCACGACTTGTTCTCTGAGGACATCATGGAACGAGCGGATAAGATTCCAGTAGAGGACGTGAAAGTGCTTCTATCGGAGATGGCGAAACGCGAACGCTCCGGTATCGCCACAGTCGCGCAGATCGCGCGTAGGCGGGGGGTCGCTGAAGGTCCAGGAGTTGTCTTTCTCGCGGAGTTGCAGAGAAGCGGCGCCCTCGAACCCCGCGTGCGCGCGGCATTGGTTTCGGGGGTGTTGGGTAGTTTGTCGAAGGAGAATGTGGAGGTGTTCTCTGAGTGGTATGCCCCTGGTTCGGCACGTGCTTTGGAGGCAGGGATCGTTATGACTCACGATGCTGAAGTGAGCGATAGAGCCTTTGCGGCGTTACGTTCCAAGCCCCTTGGTGACGGGTATGTCTCGGGCGTGATGGAGTTCGTTCAGGCAACCTATGGTGAAGATAGTGAACGGTATGCTCCGCTCGTAGCGGGGCTAGCGCTTAGAGACACCCTGGGAGCCGCGGGTATTAAGCGCGGGCTTGATATAGTTGAAACCGCGCCGTCAAACCGTCCGTTGGCTCAACAGATTCTTCGGAAAGCTCCACCAGATGTCATATATCTTGCCTTGCCTCGGCTGCGCGATCTCCTTGAGCCGACTGACCTCACCGACCTCTTGCTGCATCCGGATAAAGCGGTTCGTCTACAAGTGATACCATATCTCTCCTCGGTAAATGATATCGTCGTTCTAAAGCTGATTCAGCAATCCTTTGACCAAGAGCAGGATGCGGACGTCCGCAAAGCCTATGAGGATTCTATCTCCGTTATTCGAGAGCGGGCGCAGGGGATTGCTCATGTTGAGGGCTGACACTCAGCTCAACCGTCATATAGAATAGTGATGTGAAGGGAGTGACGCGTCGCGGAAGTCCCGTTTTGAGGAATTGCATGGCATGAAGATAAAAGTGGTAAGTCTTATTATCGCGTCGATGTTTTGCCTCAGCGGATGTGGTGTGTTGACACTGCAGGCGAAGGAGATGACTGGGCAGCCCGCGCCTGAAGCTCGTCTTATGTTGCTGGATGGAACTGAATTTCCCTTGAGCTCCCTACAGGGTAAGTATACGGCGATAGTATTTTGGGCGACTTGGTGTCCCAAATCCAGGAAACTGATCGTTCGATACGAGGAGCTCGCTCGTCGTTATAGCCAGCGCGGTGATATCGAATTCTACGCGGTGAGCGTGGATAAAAATGAAGATTTCGGGAAGCTCAAAGACCGGATTAAGTCTCAAGATCTAAAAACCATGACACACATTTTCTCGGGTAATGATTCGCAGGATGATGTGTTCTTGAGCTTTAAGGGCAATTCGGTTCCGTACCTCGTGCTCATTGATCCTAAAGGCACGATTCGGGTAGTCGATGACAGCTTCGACACCCTGGATGACTATATGAAATTGGAGTTTGGTTATTAGGCTAGAAAGGTGCTTGGGCCTGAATTGGCTCCGTCCTTCTAAGCCTCGGTTCTTCGGAGGCTCGGGCCTGAAACGCCGTAGCCGACGTATGCATTAAGAGCTGTACCCGAAGAGCTGTAACTGAGTGCGGGAGGGGGGACTTGAACCCCCAAACCTTGCGGCACCAGATCCTAAGTCTGGCGTGTCTGCCAATTCCACCACCCCCGCGCGGGTATCTGGTTTAGTCGAAATCGCCACTAAAGTCTCACATATCGCACAGACCATCAATGCGAGGTCGTTGCGCACATTCCATCTCGAAACAAGCGTAGACACTTGATAATACGAGACAATTGCTTTAGAGGCCCAACGAAAGATTTTTGCGTCAGCCCCAGAAGAGGCTGGTTGCCAAGGATGCTGCCACTGAGGGCCGCTTTTCCTCGTCGTTCGACTTTATAAACCAGCGGCGAGCATATATAATCAGCCGCCTTGTTGCAATGAACACTACGGCACCAAGACGTTAGTAAAAACAAGATACAAGCGTGTCCGTGCCGGACGACAGGAACCTTGCCGTAGTTGTTTGCAGAGTATCCGGCACCATCGCGATAGTAGAGCGGAGTTACAATGGATTTTGAGTCGTCAGTAGTAGATATCGATGAGGTTACAAAGCAGATCTCCGTTACCGTTCCCAAGGAACGAGTTTCTAAAGAGTATGAGGCTTCTGTTGTTCAGGTAAGCCGCACCGCGAAGATCAAGGGTTTCCGTCCAGGAAAAGTCCCTCGCCACATGGTGGAGCGTATGATGGGCGATCGTATTCGTTACGATGTCGCTAATCGATTGATCAATGAAGGTCTGCGTGGCGCGTATGAGCAGCATAAGCTTGAAGTAGTGGGCGAGCCTGAGGTTGACCTTAAAGAGGTTGAGCCTGCCAAGGCACTCGAGTTTACGGCTAAGGTCGCCCTCTATCCGCAGCCGTCGATCTCAAACTACTTGAATCGCTCGGTGAAGGTTGCGAAGAAAGAGATCGGCGACAAGGAGGTGTCCGAGTCACTTGAGCGTCTC
>CAIXKI010000039.1 GCA_903920005.1 uncultured delta proteobacterium | reverse complement strand
GACTCTGATTCAGCAACCGTCCCTGACGCGATCGCGTATGCTGCATGCGCAGCGGCGATCAAAACCTCAGCGGCTGCTATCATCGCGTGCACGGAAACCGGAACATCGGCTCGCCTCATCGCGAAGTACCGCCCGAATCAGCCGCTCTACGGCCTCTCAAACAAAGAGACGTCGCTCCGTCGTATGGCGCTCTACTGGGGAGTTCGACCTATCTCGTTCACCCACGGACAAAGCCATGAGACCGAGGTTGAGGAAGCGCTCAAGATCGTACAGGCACGACAAGAACTCGCGAACGGATCTCGCTCGGTTGTTACCGGTGGTCACTCCACTCGCACGCCGGGGTCGACCTCAATCCTTGAAGTACGTGAGATGAACTATCGCTAGGAGGTACCATGGCTGTGAAGGAACTTATCTCAGAGAAAGACGCGGCAAAAAAAGCTGGCGTGTCGGCAAAGACACTCACCCGATTCAGTGAGGCCGGATACCTCACCGTCGAGATCCAAGATGATGGAACTCGGATGTACTCCGCGTCTCAGATCAATGAGATATTTGGCACGTTCCAAGCGCCACCTACCGGTAGCGCTCCTTCGCAGCCCAATCCGACGGGTAAGATAGAGATGGCGTGCAAGAGCACCCAGACGACCTTCCGTCCGGAAGCAGACACCGCGTCAAGCTACTACACCCCGGCAACCCCAAGCCCACTCGCCGAGAGGGTGACGATTGCAGAAGCTCCAGTAGCTCCGCCGCAGGACTCCAAAGGGCTGGACAAGCTTAACGAGGAGCTCCAACGGCTTGGCAACCTCGTTAACCTCCAAGAGAGAATTCTGGATATGAAAGATTCTGAGCTACAAGACCTTCGCTCTCAGCGCGATTGGCTCAGAACTCGAGTAGAAAAGCTTGAAGAGAAAGGCGACCGGGATCAGGTACTCCTCCTTTCGGAGACGCAGGCCATTAGACAACTTATTGGCCTTCAAAATCGCCCCCGTTCAACGATGCGGAGCGTTCTCGACTGGTTCGGCCTTGGAAGCTCTGAAAGTACCAGACAACTTGCATCAAATGAGGACCTCTCTCAGCCAGAGCGTAAAGGCACCTCGACTATCGTCGTAAACAGAGCGGCAAACGGCTAAACCCAAAGCCTTATTTCGCCTTAGCGTCTTTGTTAGCTTTTACGGGCGCCTTTGGTGCAACCGGTAGCTTTGCTGGAGCTGGAGGAGCTGCTGGAACTGGAGCAACCTCAGCCGCCGGCTTGGCGCCAACATGGACCTCAACTCGACGATTAGCGGCGTAAGCCCAATCCTCAGCCTCGTTGAAGAGCGGCTCGGTCTCGCCAAAGCTCACTGTGGATAACCTCTCAGCCGGAATACCAAGTCGCACGAGCTCGGCCTTCACAGCCTCCGCACGATCAAGGCCAAGCTTATCGTTATATTTGTCGCTTCCGCGGGCATCAGTGTGACCTTCAAGAACGACCTTCACTCCGCCCTGTTGATTGAGTATCTCAGCGGCCGTTTTAACCTTAGCCTTTCCAAGAGCGCTCAACGTGCGCGCGTTAAAATCGAAATTGGTGTCGGGGAAATAAATCGCCTGTCCCGGTTCGCCCCCTGGCGCCTCAACTGACACTGCGTTTTTATTATCGTAATTGAACGGAACGAGCTGCCTACAATCCGGGGTTATATCCTTGGACGAAAAGCATGATGGCTTACGATAATCGTAGGGCTCACGGTATCCCATTACCGAACGAGTCTCAGGAGTCGACGACGCGAAGTAGCTGAGTGGGCGGAAGATCACCTCTCGAAGAACCCATCCTATTGGATGAAGAGCATAGGCAACGACACGGAGAGGATGTGACTCGGACTCTCTATACCGTGGCGCAGGATGATAATCCTCAAGCCCATTGTCGTATGGAAGCACCTCTTGCGCGAACACTGACTGTGGAAGCAAACAGACGGCAAGAGTGAGTGAGAGTGCGGTTCGTCGAAGCATGCTCATAAGCGAGACCCTTGAAAAAAATCGTCAATGAAGATCGACGCTCAATTGCGACGATACTCCAAGTACTTCTCTTCCTAACGTCCGTGTGAGGTAATGCGCGACACCAAGGTGTGAAAGGTCAGACCAAAGCGTACTGATATTGATCTCTGAACAAGAGGGGAACGTTCCTTCGACTCCCTCTCCTTTACGCCTCAATGACTCTAGGATGCGAGGGTGGAGTGAATTGGTACGAGTCCTGACGAAAAAAAACTCTCAGAACACCCGGCGTTCTATTAGGCAACACAGCGTTGCGCGATCGGGGCGCTCATACGATCCCCTAGCGCTCTTGAAATGTACGGATGAATACGGTTTTACCACTCTTCCTATCAATATCGGCGAGAACGCCGTGAACGATCCCCTCTCCTTCCGCGATCTCATACGGAGCGGGCGTAGGAGCAAGGAAGCGCCGAAGCGCGACTTTAGCGTCCATACCGATGACGCCGGTATTAGAACCACTCATTCCTAAATCGGTTATGTAGCCGGTACCGCCGGGGAGGATCTGCGCGTCTGACGTTTGAACATGTGTGTGGGTTCCAACGAGGAGGGAGAGCTTTCCATCAGTGTGCCGAGCCATCGCCCACTTCTCCGAGGTCGCCTCGGCGTGAATATCGCAGATGGTGATGCACGAGGAATCTTTCGGAAGTGATGCAAGAAAGGTGTTCATGCAACGGAACGGGCAATCAATAGAACCGCCCATAAAAACTCGCCCCATCACGTTTATCACCCGCACCTGGGTCCCATCTTCGGCCGTCCACGCGCACCAGCCTCGACCGGGCGTCGTTTCTTCGGGAAAATTACACGGTCTGATACACCACGCCGCGTTTTTATCGAGAAATT
>CAIXKI010000038.1 GCA_903920005.1 uncultured delta proteobacterium | reverse complement strand
TCCCTTCAATCGTTATCCGCTCTCCGGAAATCTCTATCTTCTTGACCCACGAGCGAGGAGAGAGCCCAACCCGGATCGCGTCAAAGACCGGGACCGGCGCTGTGAGCGTTGATTGTTCCCTGTGCTGGCTCTGCGAGAGCGCCTCTAATGTCCCTATGTACGCCTCGCAATGTGAGAATGTTTGTTCAAGAGCAGCCAATCTTTCCTTCGTGGCAACCATCGAGCGAGGTTCGACAAAGCTGCCAGGGCCGAAAACCGCGAAACCCACACCTACTCCCCCAAGGCAGAGCTCCAAGAGAAGAAACCCCACTCCGATACAGAAAAGGTCTCCATAGGAACGTACGGGGCGACCAATGACATTTGGAACCTCGATTGCCTCCATCAATGGCTCCTCACTCGATGCAACACAAACCGAAGCTACTCAGCGCACCTGTTCCCAAAGAGCGTTCACTTGTTCCGGACACGCCGACCACTCGTGCGTTCATAACGGCGTTGACGTCGATGCATGTCATAGAGGACGCGGCCTGAATCGATCGTCGGACCATCAACCTCAGCTCCTCGGTTCCACCGACAACGCCACACGGCATCGCCGCAAATGCGGTACCCTCGAGACGAGACGTGAGATACTCCACGGCATCCTCAGCAGAGCGAACTGAGCGAGTAGTCATTTCAAACGGAAATCCGTCAGAATATAAGGAGAGGTGCATGGCGTTCGTTGATAGCTCAATCAACGCTCCTTTTCTATCTCGAGAAAACACTCCAAGAGACTCAAGTCCCATACCTATCGAAAACCCGCGCGACGTGAGCACGTCTACATCTAACCCGGCGCCACGCGCGACACCTCGATACCTTCGGACCCGTGAATTTTTTATCGCAAGAATGTAACGAGCCTCAAATTCTAGAACACGTGTCAGATATCCATAAGAATCAAAGGGCAATAGTTCCTCTTTTTCACACACCCCCTTCTCTTCGTAACGATCCGCTCGACACGATTTTGCGAGAGGAGAAAGAAGGATCTCACTTGCGTCTAATCCCATGGCACATCTCCGAATATTGCTGGGCAAGACACCACGGAGCATTGCCGCAACCTCAGAGATTCTTGTGGGGCCCGGCCCCTTTCCGGGAAGCACATGAACAAACACCCCTGAAACAAGCCAATCCTGATTAAGCAATGGCACAGCCACGGTTATAGCCTCGCGAGTGAAGTCGATGCCTACTAATCGGTCCCAGCGCCTACTTAGGCGTCTGAAAAATTTACCCCCACTCCTCCTGAATGCCACTCGCTATCCTCGCCAATTCCGAAAGCCCTCTAATCGAGGGAAGCTTGTCAGAGTTGCGCCGATTCTATCGTCTTCCGGCATCTGCGTGTTTTTTCCGTTACTGCCATGAAGACAGACTGATCGGACAAGAGAACCGCGCGGCGGTGAAAGAGTCCCTTTCGCGAGGATAGTGAGAGTTTGGGCGAAATAAGACGGCCGAAAAAGGAAAACCCGGACGTGTATCACCCCAGATCTATTCGGCATTTTTTCGGTGTGCTCACCGAGGTTGTTCTGTCGGTATAAATCTTGGCGAGGGGACGCGCCAAAACATCGGAACGCGCAACGGAAGAACTTTTTTGACGATACTGCTCTTACCTTCGTCAAATTAAGAGAGCGCTTATTCTCGTTTGAATAGAGCTTTTTAACCCTAGGTGCGCGACAAAAACACCCTCGTCGTGTGGTCGAGCGACTCCTTGGCGGCCTGGAAGGCGGTGAAAAAGACGCTCTGGCCCACCCAATCGGCACGAGGAGTACATTTTCGAACAAAGACGCCACCGCAAGAGGTTGCAGCCGGCCTCCGCAGAGGCTAATTTTGTAAATTCTCCTCCCAGGATGTTAAAAAAGTCTCCTCCTAGCAAACAAAGCGCTACAATGGCGTGGCCTAGCGACTCGATTCTCATGACGCAGTTAAGCCTCCTACACGATGCCGAAAGCGCGCCTCTTCCAGAGAACAGAGATCTCCTTACCGTTGCGATCCCTCCCCTTGATGGTCAATATCTCTACGCATTCAACGCGACAGAGTGTCCTGAGGTGGCTCTAGGCTCGATTATTGAAGTCCCTCTCGGTCGCCGAATGGTCCCAGCATTCATCCTCTCCGCGAACTCTGAGAGAGAACAAGCTGCAGCCATCGAGATGGCCGCCCGCAAAGTAAAAATCCGATCTATTCCTCCTTCGACTACACCAATTAAGGCGTTCAACCCCGAACACCTCCCCTTTTTAGAGTGGATAGCGAAATATCACTCAGAACCCCTCTCAAAGGTCCTCGATCTTGCCGTCCCATCTCCATCTTTCGGACGAGCGGATCCATCATATACTCTCACAACCGCCGCTGAAGTTCCTCGTCTCGGACCAAGTCAACGTCGAGTATACGACTACTTAAGTACTCATCCGGCGCCCACCCCACTCTCAATCCTCCGCGCTGAGTGTGGGGCGTCAACGTCTCTCATACGAGCGCTACTCCAGAAAGGGCTTATCGTGGAGGCAGGCGGTGATTCCCAAACGAAAAAACAAATTCGTCACGCAGCTGGAGAGTCGAAGTGGGAGTCGCTCACCGAGGAGCAACAAGAAGCGACCGCGGCAATTCAGCGTCATGTAACAGAACACACCTTCGCCTCTTTTCTCCTTCACGGCGTAACCGGCAGCGGTAAGACTGAGGTGTACCTTGAGCTGGTCATTGAGGCCCTCAAAAACGGTCGCTCCGCCCTCATCATTGTTCCAGAAATTGCGCTAACGCCTCAACTTATCGACCGCTTCGAGTCCCGCCTTGGCCAACGCGTAGCCGTCCTCCACAGTAGCATCCGCCCACAAGCGCGCTGGGAACATTGGAGTTCAGCTCTCTCAGGTGATCTTAAAGTAGTCATAGGCGCTCGTTCCGCGATATTCGCCCCGATGAAGGATTTGGGGATTATCGTGGTAGACGAAGAGCACGACTCCTCTTTCAAGCAAGGCGAGGGCATTCGATATAACGGAAGAGACCTCGCCGTCGTTCGAGCAAAACTCTCAAGCTGCCCTATCGTACTCGGCTCGGCGACACCGTCTCTCGAGAGTTTTCAGCACGCGCGCTCGGGCAAGCATACTCTACTCTCCCTGGGGCGAAGGTTCTTTAATTCACGGCCGCTCTCGTACCAGGTTATAGATCTTAACAAACTAAAACCATGGGAGATGCCCTCGCGCAACGTCTCTCCAGCGCTTCTCACAGCGCTAGAAGATACGCTCAAAGAGAAGGGGCAGGCGTTTATCCTCTATAACCGCCGAGGTTTCGCGAGCTATCTGCAGTGCACGTCGTGTGAGCACGTAGTCGGCTGTCCTCACTGTAGCGTAACGCTAACGTTTCATCGGAAGACGAATTCTCTTCTCTGTCACTTTTGTGGATATTCAACGCCGCCGCCTGTGGCGTGCTCGAATTGCGGTGGCAAAGACACGCCGGCGGCTGAGGGGGATGAAAAAGCGGAGCCACTGTTCAAACATCGAGGATCGGGCACGGAGCGAGTATTTGAGGAACTTTCAGCACTCCTTCCGGAAGCAAGAATTGAGAAACTAGACCGCGACGCCGTTAAAACTCTCGACGACTATATCGCGGTCCTGCGGAAAGTCCGTTCAGGAGAGGTTGATATCCTCGTTGGAACTCAGATGATTGCGAAAGGTCACGATCTGCCCAACGTCAATTTCGTCGGGATCGTTGACTGCGATGTGGGTCTCCACGTTCCTGACTTTCGCGCCGCGGAGCGAGCTTTTCAGTTATTAACGCAGGTCTCAGGTCGTGCTGGACGTAGAGAGAAGCAAGGAAAGATAGTTCTCCAAACTCGAGTGCCTCAACACGCCAGCCTCCAGATGACTATTGCCGGCAACTACCACGGCTTCGCCGAGGAAGAGCTGAGAATGCGCCAGATGCTCGGCTATCCTCCTTTTCAAAGACTACTGCGTATTATCGTCGGGGCCGAAGAAAAGTTTGCCGCCGAGAGGATAGCAATCCGTATCGCCGCAAGCGCGAGAACAGTGTGCGAAGAGCTTGGCGTAACGGTGCTCGGCCCAGCGCCCGCTCCTGTCGAAAAGGTCCGAAATTTCTGGCGCTACCATATTCTCTGCAAAGCCCTTTCAGCGGCAAAATTGCAGAACTTGATGCATCGACTTAAGTTAGACGCCCCTCAGGATAAGGGCTCCCGCATCATATTCGATCTGGATCCTCAGGATATGCTGTAGATAATTTTCAGCTCCCTCCAGCAATCTCTAGAAAAAAATGAGAGCGAGCTCGCATGTTGCATGAAGCTGCGTCGCGAGAGCATTAAGAATGATGATTTTTCTGGCCCGGGGGGCGAACTCGTATCAAGGTATATTTCGGTCTGGCAATCGATTTTCGAACTGAAAAATCCTGATTATCGCCGCTCGCAGTAGTAGGCCCCATGCAATATGCGAGCTAGCGCGGCGTTATTTCTGCCTCTGCTCAATATACTGCTGGTAGAGCTGTGCGTATTCCACGTCAAGAGCATCGTACCGCCGCTTGGCGATGAAGTACTGTTCATTACCCTTTTGAATCTCATTCATGAGCGTCTCAACTTGCTCTTCGCACTTGAGAAGGTCCGCGCGCATGAGCTTTACCTGCTCCTCCGCCTGCACAGAGATCTCGATCTCGGACATCAACACCTCCATCTTTGAGGTCGAGTCAGCGATCTGAACTCTCAACTCTTCATTCTTAGTCTTGAGCTCCCCCTCTTTCTTTTGCAGTATTTTTAGCTCTTCCTTCGTCTCTAGGGTGCTCGCCTCCAATTCGCGAGTCACCTCATCGAGCTCTCGCAGGCGAACCTCCACGCTCTCGAGCTCAGCTTGAGTGATGATGACTCTACCCCGCTCGGCCTTAAGAGAATCTCGAGCTATCGAAAGCTCGCGAGAGACGGTTTCATATTCGGCTGGATCGGCCATCTCTTCCCGCAAACTCTCAATCTTGGCCCACAAATCTCGTTTTTGAGCGAGCTCATCCTTCATAGCGGCATGGCCGGCTTTATGCTCAGACCCCGCCGTCACGGCTCTGCGAAAAAGCAGAAATGCCACTATTGAGGCTTGAAGTACTGCGATGATGAGGACGATCCCGGATGACATGGCCTAATTCTCCTTCGGGCCCTCTTCCTCGATTGCTGCTGCCGGCACCGTTCCTGTGTCAGCATCCGAAGACGTTGCTGATGATGCGCCGACCTCATCCTCGAGCGCGTTGACCGCGTCTGCCAAGCCACCCTCGTCCAGCTCGTCTGTTGTTCCTGAGGCTGCCTCGGAGGAGTCAGTCGAGGGCTCTGGGATCTTCTGCTCAGGCTCAGACGCTTGCGATGAACTTTCCGCCCGCTTCTCTGCTACCCCATCAATGATGGGGTCGGGAACGTGATCGGGGGTTGAAAGAACCTTCTCCTCAAGATCCGCGATGGCCTCAAGAACCTGTCTTGGTGGGATATACTTGGAGGCTGCAGCGGTGGAAGTCCTACGCACCTTCTTTGTGACCACAAATCCCACAGCCACAGCGGCGATGTTCACGACAGTTATAAGTATAATCTGGAGAAGTGGGAGAGCTTCCGCTTTGGATTCTGGGACCGGTTCCTTCACCGGCTCAGGGGTGACAGGCTGGCGCTTCTCTTTTACTGAAATACGCTCAAACCTTACAGCTCTGCTCTCAGCCTCCACCTCTTGTAATTTTCTGGTCTCTCCCTCAAGAAATGCTCGAACGGTGTAACGACCATCAACCGGTAAAGCGCTTGCCGCGGCCTCGTATACAAGAGGATCGTGCTGGGACCGTTTTAGAGTAATGACACTCTTTTTGCGTTCTTGTGAGAGCGCCTCAATTCGAATCTCGAAAGATTTAAAGCTCAGCGCTTCCTTACTCAGCTCAGCTCTAAAGACAAAGTGCTGATTGCCCTGCGCAAACGCCTCCTTGTTTTCATGCCCTTCACCGCTATGTTCTCCTTCTCCGTTGTGCGCTGCTTCGTGACCATGTTCATGGGCTCCTTCCTCATGCTCGCTCGCGGCCTCATCGGGCGATACGACCGAAAGAGCTAAAAGACGAGGCCGTACCCGAAACGGTACCTGCTGAGTTCGCTCGAAGGTTGGCCCGCGGGCCACTATTGATAATTTGTACTCCCCTGAGTCTGCGAGCGTGACCGACTTTGAGAAGATTCCGTCACGCGCGATCTTGTCACCATCTCGTCCCTCATCGTTCAACAAATCGCGCACAACCGGCTCTGCGACACGGTCAGTAGGGCTAATCTGAAACGCGTATCGTACCACGCCACTCATCTCCGGCAGAGATACGGGCTTTTCACCATCATAGAGACGAGCCTGAACGATCGTCTTGTCGTCAGAACGCACGATTACGGGCCAGTCCGTGACTAACTTTAAGTGCGTAAGAACCGTCGCGAACCCATCAGCAGATGCGCCACCTAGAACCTGCCACTCACCGGGATCCGGTTCGCGCATCGTAATAACGTCAAAGTTTTTTCCTGCGAACCAAGTTACCCACTCAGGTACCTTTTCGACTGTCATCTCCTCATTTTTCGGGCTTATGAGGGTTAACTTGGAAGCTTCCTCGCGGGTGATATAGAAGGTAGCCTCATCAACGTCATCATCCAGGTTGAAACCACGACTGGTCATTGGAACGACCTGCGGCCTCTTTACAGCCAAGAAAAGGTTCGCAAAAGATTTGTGTACCTCCTCCGGCGTGGCGGTGAACCAATTAAGTCCATCAGTCGCCGCGGCGATCTCACCGAGTAAAACTTTATCTGCCTGCTCACTAAAGGCGAGGGAGTGAACCTTAATCTCGCGCGCTTTAAGATCGGGCAGCAGATCATTTACCAGCGATACGGTGCGAGACGCAGGCATCGCCACGGAGGGGTTAGGCTCCATCTTGCCATCCGATAACAAGATGATAATTCGCTCAGCGTCATTTCGTGGGCTGGCATTGAGGAGCTCTTCGCTCTTCTTTATCCCTTGGTAGATATCCGAGAACTGTCCCTCGGTTTTAATCGCCTCAATCTCTTTGAGAGTTCCGTTAATTGAACCTTCCTTAAAATCTTTCAGATCACTAACGACCTGAGCCTTGTCGGCGAAGCTAACAATAGCGAGTCGATCAGTATCTCCGAGAAACTTGAGAAAGAGCTTTGCGCCTTCGTAACGAAGGTTACGAGCGTCCGTCTTGAGCATGCTGCCCGAGGCGTCGACTAAAAGAACGGCGTCTACCGAGGCCCTAGGCTGTGGCAGCTCTCGCTGCTCGGCAAGAACAACTACGCCAGTCCAACCGAGGGAAAGAGCCAGAGAGGTCGCCCCGAGCGCAACCTTTAAAGATGAGAACCGAAGAAATACCATTATCGTCGAGGTTGAACCTTCCAACTTAGCGAGCATTAACCACCCGTTACGCCGGGGACCGAAGGTCCCTCATGCTGAGAAATAGGTCGGATGCATCTGCCGTTCTATAGTACTATAGTCGTGGGACAGAGGTGTCGCCAAGCAACAAAAGTCGTCCGCAAGCGCGACCCCCTCAAGAAATGGTGAGTTTCCCCCTCCCGGAGAGCTGATGAGACCGTTTGCCACCTTCCTGGTAGTCCTCTATAGCATCCTGTTTACAACCTCCGTCTCAGCCCAAGAGCCGCCATTCGAGATACCTCCAAGAGGGGAGCTCCTCAAAATTCGTAGCGCCATCCTGGAAACCTCAAAAGGAAAGGTCTACCTTGAATTATTCCCTGAAGAGGCTCCGTGGCACGTAACAAACTTCAAGTATCTGGCCGATAAGGGGTTTTACAAAGGCCTCACCTTTCACATCTCTCAACCTGGCTATCTGATACAGGGAGGCGATCCAAAGGGGACAGGTCGGGGGGGACCGGGATATACACTTCCCGCCGAGTTCAGCTCTCGAAATCACGGAGAGGGCACCCTCGGCATGGCACGCGTTCCCGATAAAAACGCTACGTCAGGCCGACCAACCAACCCGCAAAGACGCTCAAATGGTAGCCAATTTCACATCCTCCTTGCGGACGCTCCACATATGGATGGCCACTACACCGTCTTCGGAAAGGTAGTCGCAGGATTTGACGTTATCCAAGGTCTTCGCAAAGGAGATAGGATTCTCTCGCTAACCGTATTCATTCGCGAAGGCGGACGATAACACCGACATTTATAGGTCTGGAGACTCCAGGTAGGAGCTAGCGCTCTCTTCACCGATCGATTCATCGTCAGTCTCAATCACGGGGCTCTCTTCCGGTTCAGTCCCCTTTATAAAATACTCCAGAAAGCCATGACCCTGGCTTTGCTTTGCGCCGGTCGATTTCTCTATCCAGAATGGCTCTACCCCCTCGGGCACACTAAAATCCAACTGCTCAGTCATTTGAACTGGCACGTATTCGATGCCCAGTGTCTCTGCCTCGCTCTTCGCCTCTCGCTCACTGCCGTCAGCGGACATGGAAGCGGAATGCTCAAGAAAATCACGCATGAAGTAGAGCCAAATCGGCGCGGCAACCACTCCCCCCGTTTCTTTGGGTCCGATCTGTTTCTTCTGATCGAACCCCACCCAGACGCCGCATACCCACGATGGAGTGTATCCGATAAACCAGGTATCCATCTGATCGTTTGAGGTTCCCGTCTTTCCCGCGACTGGGCGACCAAGCTCCTTAATTTTATATCCCGTCCCGTGATCGACAACGCCCTTCATCATATTAGCCATGACAAATGCGCTATTCTCACTAATTACTTGGCGGGCGTTCTGTACCTTTTCGGAGTCATAATCATAGATCACGTTGCCGAAACGATCCTTGATTCGTTTCACAAAGACAGAATCGAAAAGCACCCCTTTTGCCGGGAACACGGAATAAGCTCGAGTAAGCTCTAACACCGTCACTTCACTACTCCCAAGGGAGAGGGAGAGGTTTCGACCCAACGGACTTTCAATGCCCAACTTACGGGCATATGCGATAGCAGCGTCCACTCCTATTCGAGATACGATATCCGCAGAAACAAGATTACGAGATTTTTCCAACGCGGTTCGTAAGGTGATAGGTCCAAGAAACTTTTCATCAAAATTGGCCGGCGTCCAGAAGGTATCCCCCACTCGGAACGTACGAGCCTGGTCCATCATGATAGTTGCCGGAGTGTAATTGAACTTATCTATAGCTGAGAGATAGATGACCGGCTTAAATGTTGAGCCAGGCTGACGAAGCGATTGAGTGACACGATTGAATTGGCTCTGCGTGTAATCGTATCCTCCTACCATCGCGCGAACCTCCCCAGAACTCGGGTCGATAAGCACAACAGCGCCTTCTATATCAGGAGTCTGATCAAGCAGTAATTTTGGCGTATCTTTTTCGTTAATTTTTCCGCCTGGGGATGACGGCACTCGTCGAAGTGCCACCTCAATGATATCACCCGCTCTGAGAGACTCCGCGGGATTACCGAACGCGGTCGACTCGTCTTTATTTAGGAATTTCTTTGCCCATGAGGAGACATTCAGATCTACCTGATACGACCGCTTTCCAACCGCGATCTTCGCCACGCCTCCGCTCACGGAACGAACCAACGCAGGAGCGGGATTTTCTCCATCAAGCTCCGTGTCCCCGTATGCCTGGACATACTCCTCCGGAGCCATCTTCCCAATGGGTCCTCGCCAGCCTCTTCGCTTATCAACCTCACGAAGCCCCTTCCGAAGAGCCTCCGTGGCATCCTTATCAGCTTGAGGATCAACGGCGGTGACTATCTCAAGGCCATCACTATCAATATCGAGGTCTTTCCACCTCTCGGCAAAAACCCTACGAATCTCGCCAACGTAGTAAGGCGATCCAAACACATTCTGCTGACTAGCGGGATGCACATCGAGGGGAGCTTTGAGCGCCTCTTCACGCTGCGCCTCGGTGATAAAGTTCGCCTTCACCATTTGCGTCAGGATCTGAGCCTGTCGTTGCTTTGCTTTCTTTGGATTCTTTATAGGGGAGTAACTACTAGGTCCCTTTGGAAGTCCAGCAAGTAAAGCCGCCTCGGCGAGAGTAATATCCGGCAACTCTTTATGGAAGTAGATACGACCGGCCGCTTTAATCCCGTACGCCGAATTACCGAAGAATATCTGATTAAGATAGATCTCGAATATTTCGTCCTTCGAAAAGCGTCTCTCAAGACGATACGAAAGAATCGCCTCTTTAGCCTTTCTAATGAGGCTCTTTTCAGAGGTCAGTAAGAGATTCTTAACCACCTGCTGCGTAATCGTTGAAGCTCCCTGCTTCACATTTCCGCTCTGCATGTTCTTAACCGCCGCGCGGAGAATACTGATCGGATCGATCCCGTGGTGGCTGTAGAAAGAAGCATCCTCAGCAGCAAGGAACGCCTTCCGGATGATATCCGGGACGTCCTGCATCTTCACAGGATAACGCTTTTCCGAAAAAAACTCGGCGATAATTGACCCATCACTCGCGAGAACTCTTGTAACCGCGGGCGGCTTGTAGTCCTCTATCCGAGAGAGCTTCGGTAAGTCTCTCACTAAGTAATAGTACCCCCACATCCCAAACAGAGCCCCAACGCACGACAGCGCGAGGACAATAGTAAGGAATGTGAGAAGGATTCGACGAAGCATCTCCGTTAAGGTTAATCCGAGCAAACAATTAAAGGAAGATCGCTACCGAGTCCCAACGAACGTTTTAAGGATGGGGCGTGGCGCCCCCAGCGGGACTCGGTCGTTCAATGAGGGCTCCCTCATGAGGCACTATCCGCTTCGCCTCGACATCCCTAAGTAAAACAACCTCTTCTGATGTCCCGAGGCGCGCGTAGCGAAGGGTCTCTTGTCCTACCCGCGTTTCTTTACCGATCGTGAGAACCAACGTCTCAGGCGTCGGTCCCTTCTTCGTAAGGGTAAGGACTAGAAAAGGAGACGCGAAGGCATCCACCGGCACGTTAGTGGCGAAACTGTGGGCCTCAAGTTGGGCGATATCATTCAAGAGCTGTTCCACAAAAACAGCGTCGCTTACCTTGCCATTCACACTCCAATCGACACTGGTTGCTCGAATGTCTACAGCATTATCCGCCGACCCACTCGATACCACGCGCTCTAATTCTCTGGAGGTTAGCTTCCATAACCGTTTCTCCCGAAGATCTGAAACGGTCTTGGTGAGAGCGGCTGAGATATCCGCGGTTGCCTTGAACACTGAAGGCGACCCCGCGTAGGTAAAATAGAAGGCCCCATCCTTTCCTGTTCCAAAAGAAGCCTCCAAAGAGGGCATAACCGTTCCCTGTCGCTGCTTAATAGAGAGTTTTATAATCGGAGCGCCTAACCCGAAATCACCAAGACGGCCGGCACCATCATCGACGAACTCAGAAACTTGAAGGGTGCGCACCGAGGTAAGCAACTCGGAGACAGCCTTTGCGCTAGCCTCGTACGAGGTCGGCTTCGTAATGCGCCACTCTCCCACGGTCGGTTGAGTGAACGAAACGGGTCCGGAAGGAGATTGTATTTCAACTTCCCGCACGTCAGCCTCAACCACTAAGAGCGGCGTCTTTGAACGGAGCTCCTGAGAGGTTTTATTCAGAGCAGCAAACGCCCCCTCGTCGACAAGATAGACCCCACTGCGTCCCGAAACCATGACGTATCGCTGCTGAAGATACTCACTCTTTTTACCGAACGAAACTTCCGTTTTCTCGTGAGATGGAGACTCAACCAACACCTTAAGGCGCGGCTTATCCAATCCGTATACGGAGAAATCCCTACTTAACTTCTTATCATTAAGCGGCCCCTCTAGTGTAAGAGTTCGCAACGTGGTTATGACTCCGTTAAGACCTCCTACGTCAATTGAAGCCCCCGGAAGCTCCGCAATCGCCCATCCATCGGCGCTCTCGACACCTCCTATCTCAATCTTATTATCTGAGCGATCGCGCTTGAACACCGTATAGGAAGCTACGCTCTCCCCGGGCTGTATCCGAATTAGCGAGAAATCCGCAAACGCGACCTCGCTGAAGGGGCGGCCACTCTCAGAGGCGATCCGGCGATTCGGTTCCGAAACCTTAGTCAGGTAGAGCGTTGCTACAAGCAGCACTATCCCAAGGATCAAAGTCTTTTTGATATTCATCGTGCCTTACTCGATCTCTTACGCTACGCCACCGTCGATTGCCGTCTCCACCAGATATAGAGACCAAGTAACAGCAGCATCTCTGGTCCGAGGAAGCTCAACGCGAGAATTACATCGAAAGTAGCCTGAGAAAACGCGGCCTCCGACCGCCTCATCTTCTTGGGCCCTATCGCGACACTTGCGTCTTCTCCAGTCACCCAATTAACTACATTAAGCGCGAGATCCCGATTGCCCATAGCGCCGAGAGAATCATTTCGAAGCCACGTTGTGTCACCAAATACGACAACTCTCGTTACCTTGTCACCTCCGCCCGCTACTTTCCTCTCCATCGCGACTCCGATGGAAACCGGCCCTTTTAGATCGTTCGCATCAAGTGAGGCCTTGCCATCATTCTTATCAAATAGGCGCTCTATATCGCGTTCCGCCCAAGAGTCACGTCCCGATTTAAGAAGCTCGGTGTAAAGGGCCCCATTCGTCTTTCCTGTTGGGGCAACAACACTCGACGCGAACGAAAACACCGGTGGCTGTCTTCCTGAAAGCTTTGATGTAATCGTATGGGGGCTATACTGCATCGCCACAAATACTTGAGGTCCACCAGTAAAAAGCTGCGATTCCGCGTCGAGAATAATATCGTTTCCAACTTCAATCGCAAAATGACGAGCGAGACTTCGAGTCTCCTCAGACCCACCAACCTCTGGATTCGCCAGAAGTATCAATCGCCCTCCGTTATCAGCATATCGAATAAGAGCGTCGCGCTCCGCCTGTTGAAGGGGCTGTCGGGGCGCCGCAAGGATAACGCCAGCTGCGTCCTCTGGAATCTTTCCAACCTGAGGCAAGAGGAGTCCTGTTAAGACAATATGTTCATCCGCAAGGGCGTCGACCAAAGACTTCATCCCCTCCTCGTTTTGGGAGGCGAGCTCTGGCTCACCGTGGCCTTCGATATAATAGAACTTCTTAGCGGCGCCTCGAGTCAATTTTAGAATAGCGCTCGTCACCGACTGTTCGGTGATATCGTTAAGACGACTAATCCCCGATTGCTTACCTTCGCCGTATTCCAAATAAAGAAGGTTGCCGGGCTTCATTCCCAAGCTCTCTACCTGAACCGGATCGGTGCGAGGATCGATCAACTCGTACGAAATGAATTGAGGATTGTGATATCGATAAAGCTCAAGGAGCTCACGATTCTTGGCCGGATCCGACGCTCCCCCAGCGACTTTCGATACATCGAGCGCTATCAGCTTGAGAGGTTCCTTGAGTCCCTTAACGATATTGATTGATTTTTCAGAGAGGCTGTAGACCCCTTCTTCTGTGAGATCCCACCGCCTGTCATTTTGAGCGACGAAGACGTTAGCGACTACAAGGAGACCTGAGAAGACCACTGTATACAATGCTGCATTGTAGCCGAAGCGAGCGCCTCTCCCGCTCAAAACGCCCGAGGCTTTTGAGAGACCTTGCAACCCCGAGGTCACACCCCACATTACCAAGAAAACGATCCCGAGAATCAGCTGCAGCACTATCAGCGGCTGTGCGGTAAACGAACCCACGATACATCCGCCAAGAACACCGAACGATAGGAGCACGGCTCCGATGTAGCCCGAAAATCGCAAGATGGTTTCCATATCAAATCCCTTACCGAAGACTTTTTACCCTTATCGCCAACGATATGCCTCAAGCGCTCGTTGAGATAAAAAGAGGCCGAGTACAATCATGCTCCCAAAATACGCTATCGACTTAAGCGCGATAACTCCTCGAAGAGGATCTTGGAGCTGTTCCAGTGGTGACAAGTATCTAAAAAACTCGGTCGCCGTTCCGCCTACAGACTCGGCTGGCGCCTGAATAACGTAGAGCAGAAGAAGCGTAACCATACTGGCAACACCAGCCACTACCTGATTCTCTGTGAAGGATGACACCGCCATTCCGATACTAGCAAAACCAAGGGCGCAAAGAAGGACGCCAAAAAATCCTGAAACAATCGGCGGGATCTCAGGATTCCCGTACTGGATCAGCAACACGGGAAAGAGCAAGGTGGTCGCCAACATTACAAACAGCACGATCGCGATACTCAAAAACTTCCCAAGAACGATCTCCCGAACAGAGACTGGAGACGTAATAAGAAGCTCAAACGTCCCTCTGCGTTTCTCCTCCGCAATCGTGCGCATGGTGAGGAGCGGAACGAGAAACACCAGGATGACGACCATCGTTTGAAACACACCTTCTATGACAAACTGGTTTAAGTTCGGGGCATCGCCTCCCCGAAGAGCGATCATAGCCGACATGTCCTGAACGCGAGCGAAGTAGGAGAGGTAGTTAAAAAAGAAGAAGCCAATGAGAAGGGTAAATCCGGTGATAACAAAGTACGCTATCGGCGACACAAAGAAAGAGAGAAGCTCTCGCTTGCATATGGCCCAGATGTTTCGCATACGAATTCTCCGTTATATCTCTACTCACGTGTGTAACAAGTATCTCTAGGCCGCGGCATCTACCGCATCCTCCTGACTCACGCTCTCTAAGAAAATCTGCTCCAATGATTTATCTCTGGAAAGCTTACTCAATTCGCTCTCCATAACTACTCGACCGCGGTTGACAATAACGACCTTGCTGCATACCGCTGATACCTCAGGAAGGATGTGGGTACTCAGGAGCACTGTATGGGTTTCGCCGAGCGACTTGATCAGTTGGCGTATCTTGATGATCTGATTTGGGTCTAATCCACTCGTAGGCTCGTCAAGAATGATAACTTCCGGCTCATGAATGATAGCCTGCGCGAGTCCAACACGCTGACGATACCCCCTGGAGAGATGGTGGCAGAGCTTGTGAGACACATCTGCTATAAAGCATCGCTCCATCACGCTGTCCACACGTTTAGCCATCTCCGTCCGAGGAACGCCTTTAATCTCCGCGATGAACTTTAAGTATTCACGAACGGTCATCTCTCCATAGAGCGGTGGGTTTTCAGGAAGATATCCGATTCGACGTCGCACCTCATCCGCCTGCGTAACTATATTATAGCCCGCCACGGTAGCGGCTCCTGCGGTAGGAGGTAGATAGGTCGCGAGCATCCTGATGGTGGTCGTTTTTCCAGCGCCGTTCGGCCCAAGAAATCCAACTACCTCTCCTTTTTGGGCCGAAAAACTAACGCCCGCTACTGCCTGATAATCACCGTAGCTCTTGGAGAGCCCATTTACCTCTATCATTTCGTATAAATCTCCTGTGTTTGTCCCACTAACACGTTAGCAAGATGCCTATAGTATGTGTGGGACGGGCGATGACCGTGACTATTCACTAACGGAGTCGTGAAAAAAGTTTTCCTGTCGCGCGTTTTGATAGCCTTACTGCTTTTTCCTTGAACACGTTGAAAAAATCGTCTGCGTATCTCCTAGGATACGCCCGCGGTTTCTTCTGCGCCTCAGCCTCGCTTTACCGAAACTCTCACAACGCTCGCTGCGGAACCTTTTTTCGCCACTCTGCTAGCCCGCATAGTGCACACGATTATTAAACTCGTAACGAGCTCGCACAAGACGAGGTAAAACACTCCGTCTCGTCACGCGGAGGCTCGGCACAGAGACGTGTCGTTGCGTCACTATCTCCTGATAGTGGGCATTCTAGCGGTAACTTTCAAGAGGTTTTCATTATAGATGTGAGGGACGACAGCCCCACGTTTTTGGAGCTCGCTTAAGAACGCACACGAGCGTTCGTAAGAAGCGCGTCCGCGACCTCCTCAAGCTCTACCTCGGAGAACTCTGAAATTCGCGGGAGGAGTTCGAGAAACGCAGTTACGACGTGGGGGCGGTCTACGTAGACCCCCTTTCGGATACGACCAGTGACGACCGCGGCTGCCACTCCAAACGCAAAACTACCCAGTTTTTGAGTACTCTCCGCAGCGGTCGAAAGGTACACCCGACGTTGCAATCGAGCGATTGGGAAGATCCGCCCGAGATCCTCAGCGAACACCGAGATCCCCTCGGCCTGCTCGTGACGATACCAGACCCCCTCAAGCATCTCGGCAATACTATGCCCAACGACTAGGCCGATACTCGCGACGAAGCGATCAAGCTCACTCCCCACTTTTTCGTCCGCGACGTCCTGCAAAACACCTCCAGGCTCAAAGATCTGCTCTATGACCCGATCGATCTCGTCGAGATCACTCAGATTTCCTGCCAGTTGCGCTCCGAGCGCGCGAAGTTTCTCTCTGCCCCAATTAGCTTCTTTTTCGAAATCAGCGATCTCTTCTTGTGACGCCGTATCCCACCAGCTAGTGCCAGCCAAGGAGACTCCAACCGAAGCACCCTGAACTTCCGCGACCAGCGACTCTAACGAGGCAAAATTATCTCCGCTCGCGCCGACCAATAAACGCTCCTGCACGAAGCTTTCAAGCGGAATCTTTCCTCCTTCCCGCGTTACAAGCGAGAGAGAACTAGATCCAGAAGGGCCCCAGGAGGCGGCACCACTGCGCACCAGAAGGTCTCCCACATAGAGCGTAAACGAACGCGCTATAGCGGCCTCTCCAGCTTCCGCCAGGGGCGCGCCCGGTCCTTCCGCCAGGAAATCTCCCGCTGGGGCATAGCGATTAATGAAATCATCGAGCAGCGCGCAATCACTGAGCCCCCCGCTAACTGGAATGCCCCATGCGCGCACAAGCTCCGAAGCGAACGGCGCTCCCGTTGCGGGCTCTTTTGACCAAATCCCTTGCGAAAAACGCGACTCAGAATGCTCCGAACGCCCTTTCGTCAGATGCGATTCGATCTCGTCTCTCAATCCCTGCGTAACTGACGGCGCCACCGCGGAGACGAGCTCTAATTCTTCATTCGCCCAGTCCATCTTTCCAGCGGCGCACAAAACTCGAACGAGCGCGTCTCGACTCGAATATCTATCACGCTGAAAAAGCGATTGCCGTAAGGCGACTTCAGCCTCTTCAAGGGCTCCCAAACGACCAAAAATAGTACCGGCATGGAAAGACGCCTCCGGAGCGGCAAAATCACCCTTCTTCGCGACCAATTCAAAATCTTTTAACGCGTCACGAAGGCCCTCTTCGTCTCCACTTCCGTATGACAATCCTCGCTGCGCGATCCCCCGAACAAGGTGCGATTCGATGAAGGATGCATTCTTTTGAACGGCTCCCGTCGCAAGGTCAATCGCCCTATCAAACTCTCCACTCAAGAGATAGGAGCGCGCTAGTTCGCACGCGGCGATAGCCCCCAACTCCGCGTTAAACGTCAGCCCATGTAAAATAGTGCGCGCCTCATTCAGCTGTTTGAGCAAGAGTCTGTATCGGGCCGCGATGAGCTGCGCCTCCGCTTCAGAAGAGCCTCGCAGCGGATACTCCTCGTACAATGCCATTGCTTCATCGGCGAGCCCAAAAAAGCTCATCGACATGAGTTCGATAAACCATGCTCGATGAAGGTTTTTCTTCCCCTCTTCGCGCGCTTTGCGTGCCAGAAAAAAAGCTTCAAAGAGCGAGTTCTCTTGGTAAGCCCTCTCCGCTCGCTCAACAATATCAGGGAGCTTCTTTTGCGGCATCGAATACGCGCCAAGGAGATACGGAATATCGCGTCGAGCTACCGTTCGCTCCTCGGGGAAGTCCGGCGGCAGCTCCACGTGTGTGCCGATCTGCCGCTCGGATAGAGTAGTGCCTTCAGAGCGCGGATTAAGAACAACGGAGGTAATCCCTTGAATGTGGAAGAAGATTCGGTCGAACGCCACCTGCGCCGGAAGGGTGATCGCGCGAACTCCAACTGGATGTGGAGGCTCCTCCGTATAAGCCACAATAGTTTTAGGCTGCGGACCATCAACGAACGTTAGATCATCGATGGCTCTCACCCCAAGAGAATCAAAAACACCCCACCGTCGATCGGGATCATACGGACGTGCTACTCGCACGAGAAATACTAAGGTTGGGACTTCCTTAGTCAGATACGTCACGAGCGCCGAAGTTTCAGTATTGGTTTGTGTCATCGATGCGGACCGCTACTCCGGTCTCATTAACGGGAAGAGAACCACATCTCGAAGATTCTCCTGCCCAGTCAGGAGCGCCAGAAACCGATCTACTCCCATTCCCCAACCACTAATCGGTGGCATTCCGTGCTCCATCGCCACAAGATACTCATGGTCGATATCCATCGCCTCTTCATCCCCTTCGCTACGAGCGGACGCCTGCTCCGTAAACCGTTCCCGTTGATCGACCGGATCCACGAGCTCGGAGTACGCTTTGACGATCTCCCACCCATTCACCACAAGTTGAAACTGGTCAACGAGATCAACATCCGCATCGTTTACACGGGCAAGCGGTTGAAGAATCTTCGGATAGTTGAAGAGGATGGTGGGTCGAATTATCTTCGGTCGACTAACCTTCTTGTAGAGATTGTCTATCAACGATGTAAGCCCCATCGAGGCCATTCCCTCAAACTCAAATCCTCGCGCCTTAATATCTTTTCTAAGGTCATCCGCCGATGTGTAACTCATAACATCGAGACCCGAATCCCGAGAGATGAGCTCCACATAATCAACCCGAGGCCACGGGGTGCTCCAATCAACTTGGTGCTCCACACCATCGCGATCCTTCAGGGGCAAAACCTTAGGAAGCTTTAACGATTCAAAAAGGAAGTCGAACATTCGTTCAGTAAAGAGAATGTTATCCTCAAAGCTCCAGTATGCCGCGTAGTGCTCAAGATGGGTGTGCTCGGGGAGATGTGAGGGATCGTGCCCCTCGTTCCTAAAAGCCTTGCCAAGCTCGAACACTTTTTCGAATCCTCCTACCACCAATTCCTTGAGCGGCAGTTCGTGCGAAATTCGAAGAACAAGATCAATATCAAGCGCGTTATTATGAGTATGATACGGGCGGGCAGCCGCCCCGGTCGCGTTGTGCATCAGAGTTGACGTTTCAACTTCGAGGAAGTTCTCCTTCCAGTAAAACTCTCGAATAGCGCGAATGAGAGAGGATCGCAGAGCAAACCGCTTTCTGGTGTCCTCGTTTGTCATGAGGTCAAGATAGCGACGACGGTAGAGCACCTCACGATCCTTAACACCGTGATACTTTCCTGGAGGGGGCAAAAGCGCCTTACCGAGAAACGTCCACGTCTTTACCAAGACCGACTTCTCACCGGTCTTGGTCGTAAAGATACTTCCATCAACACCGATAAAATCGCCAAGGTCATGGTTCTTCGTAACGAGCTTGTAAAGCTCGTCTCCCATAATGTCCTTCTTGAAGATAACCTGCATTCGGCCCGAGAAATCCTGCAGGTGCACAAAGGTTATGCTTCCCATCTGGCGAAAAAGAACTATGCGACCGGCGGTCGTTACTGGGGTCTCCTCGACAAGCTCTTTGGCCTGCGCAAGGTCAATCGTCTTCTCAAATCGAGCGGGATAGGGATGGACCCCCGCTTTCTTAAAGTTCTCTAGCTTAACGAGTCGATTTGCTCTCTCGGCAACCTGATCTACGACGGGCTCTACGGTTATCTCTTCAGCTGACATGGATGCGCTACGTGAAAAATTGTTTGAGGATACGAGCTACAACACTAGCACACAGTGTTTTCAAGCTCCAATCGGGGATTTTTAGTATTTCGGTCGAGTATCCCTCGTTCAGGAACTATGTGGAGATAAAATACTTTCGAAGGGGAGTAAACACGCCGCGCGGGCGGCACAAAATAATAAAAACACTCCCCACGAAGCGGTGCTTGTGGAGGCTTATGTTCGAACAGAGGACTAGCAGGGTGGTGAAAAATGATTTCCTGTTGCGCATTTCGCTCGTTGGACTGCAACTTCGTTGGAGCCCACGAAAAAATCCTCAGCGTATCTCAGAGGATACGCCTCCGGTTTTTTCGCAATCTCCGCCTCGTTTCGTCTCAAC
>CAIXKI010000037.1 GCA_903920005.1 uncultured delta proteobacterium | reverse complement strand
TTTATTATTTTTCGCGAAATGCAAGACGTTTGACACTACTTGGTCAAGGCTTGAGATACTCTTCTCAATCTCCTCTACCAACGCGAGAGGCTGAGGATGCCGGGACAGATCGTTTTTCAACATAGAAACGAATAAGGCTATCGCTCCAAGCGGATTGCGGACCTCGTGCGCCAGCGCGGCAGCGGTTTCGCCAAGCATCGCGAGTCGTTCAGAGCGTTTCATCTCTTCGTCTTTCTTTCGCACCTGCTCACGAAGATCCTCGATCTCCTTCATAAGCACCGTGTGACGCAGTTCTAACTTTGAGCTGCTCTCATTGAAACGCTCAATGACGTCAACAAGGTTTGAAACCGATTCGGGAGCCCCGGCTTTTTGCTTCGATGTCGCGAACATATCTTATCCCACCCTCGGCTCATCTAACCGTTGCCACTCGGCTTGCTCTAGCGCTGCCTGCATCAAGACAAGCCACGAGTCTGATGGCGCGTATTGCTTTTTTGAGTACTCCTCGATTCGACGAGCGGACTCAATATCACCCTTCGCGAGCGCTACCTGCAAAAGGCCATAGTCACCCCAACTGTCCACAAACACGTCGGGATATTCATTCTTCCCCTTCTCAATCCAAAACTTGGCGCGGTCTATCTGTTTCATCTCAAGGGACAAACCTGCAAGTAAGCGAATAGCGGTAGCGGTTCTCTCGTGATCCATAGGAATGGACTCAAGATGACGCTGAGCCTCTGTATATTTCCCTAACTTCATTCCGACGAGACCAAGGTTAAAATGTGCCTCTGCTTTGTCTCCTCCCTGCACCTCAAGGAGCGCTCTAGAAAACTTTTCCTCGGCATTCCCGTACGCTCTCATCCGAACAAAACTCTGTCCCCAGAGCAGGAGAGCCCGACCTCGAAGGGGCGAGGGTTCACTGAGGAGCGAAACGGCCTTTTCGGCGAATAGGCACCCTTCTTGGTATCGCTCCTCTTGATATTCGAGGACCGCACGCGAAAGAGTCAGGCGGGCGCGAGTGTCGGGAGAGAGCTGTGGGTCGCGAAGAATGGAGTCGAAGCTATCGGCAGCTTGACGATTCAGACCGAGCGCCCAAGCACTTTTAGCCGCGGCGATCTTGGCCTCGGGGACGATCTTTTTTGACGGAAGCAATTCGTACGTAGCAAGCGCCTTGAAATGGTCCCCCTCAACGTTCAACTTCTGAACATCTGACGCATGCTGCGCGCTCGTGTCATCGACGAGAGCGACCATCGCGAGCGATAGCAGAAGGAAATATTTGACAAGTACCGTTCTCATGGTTTGCACTCTTTACAGTCTAGTCAGCGCACCTCTAGTTACACTGCGGATCGCCCTTATCTCCATCTTCATCCGATGAAACGATCATCTCGACTCGACTTTCCAGGCTCTTCTTTTTTATTTTCTCGACAAGAGTCGTCCGGTTAAGACCCAAAAGCTTCGCGGCTGCTTTCTTGTTTCCACCTGTCTGTGACAGCGCTGAAGTGATGAGCTTTGACTCATACGAATCAACCAACGCGTTGAAATTAACCCCAGTTTCTGGAAGCGTAAGATCATTAAGAGACGAGGCGAATGAAGCAAGGGGGGAGGCCTCTTCCAGGAGGTATTCGGGGAGGTGAGCGGCTTCGATGATATCTCCGTCACTCAGAATTGCTACTCGCTCAACGACATTTTCAAGCTCACGCACGTTTCCTGGCCAACGGCATGAACTCATTCGTTCAAGAGCCTCCGACGAAAACGTAAGATTCGGTCGTCCAGCCTCTCCCGCTTGCCGATTGAGAAAATAGGTTGCGAGAGTGCGGACGTCATTTCCTCTCTCTCGAAGGGGGGGAAGACTAACTGGAACAACTTGAAGTCTGTAAAAGAGATCCTCACGAAAACGTCCAGCCTTGACCTCCTCCGCCAAGTCTTTATTGGTAGCTGCTATTACTCGAACGTCAACGTCAATCGATCGGGTTGAGCCAACTGGATCCACTTTGCGCTCCTGAAGCACCCGTAGGAGCTTCACCTGAAGCTTTGGGCTCATCTCCGCTATCTCATCGAGGAAGATGGTCCCGCTGTCAGCGAGTTGGAAGCGTCCTATTCGATTATTTATCGCACCGGTAAAGGCGCCCTTCTCATGGCCAAAGAGCTCACTCTCAAGGATATCCTCTGGGATAGCTCCGCAATTTACAGGCACAAGCTTTCCGGAGCGTCCGCTCAACGAGTGAAGCGCTTTAGCGATTAGCTCTTTACCCGTTCCACTCTCTCCCAGAATAAGCACCGTCGATCGAGTCTTCGCGACCTTCTCCACAACGCCGAAGATCTTGTGCATCTCAGGGCAGCCACTGAGGATACCGAGAAAAGGTTTTGGTAACGTGATGGTAGAATGGGCTGGTGTAGCGGATGGGAAAACGAGATCTTGAGCGCCAGAAAATGCGACTGTGTGCATCATGAGAACCTTCCTTGTTCAGTGTTCGCTAGTGGAAGCCAGCGATACTCCGCTACCTCCTCCTTGCCTTTTTCGTACTACCAACCTTCTCTTGCATCGCCTGCCCGTCCTTAAGGAATGGCGATGACTGTCACGGTTTTGGCAATCTCCGTACCAGGTACGACTATCAATGTTAGATTCTTGACGAGCCAGATAAGGCTCACCTGTTTGCGATCAACGATCCCCGGCAAAAACAGAGGGTTAGTTATCTCAGCGTTATTTTTCTTACACGGGGGTGTCATAAAAATGCCCGTCACTCTCCCAAATGTGTAAAGATTTCTGTTCAGTTTTGTACCAATTGTGTCGACATACTTTGCGGGGTGCTTCGCGTCCTGCTCCAGACACACCTCCCCGTCTCCAACTGAACGGGAAAAGCGGGCAGAGAGACTTAGGTCAGTCAAAACTAATTGTATGTGTTAGTTCCATCACTCATGAGGAGGTCTCGCAGCGCGAGACCGAGTGACACCCTGAAAGACTCCGCGCAGCTCTCGATGTGGCCAACGGGTGCTTGGATGACGGTCTTATATCCGCAGGCTTTGGTGCTCATCTCCCATCCAGCATGAAAGAGAACCGCCTGACGAGCTTCACACTGATAGATCATCTGCTCTACGGTGGGGAGCCAAAGAAAGGTTGAACGGAGCTCATCCGGGGTCAAGCCCTGAGGATCGACTAGAATGCTGACAGGGTTGCGAAGTTGCCGGTCCGTTACCTCATCTCCTACTTCTGGATGCCAGAAGAGCCCCGCGACCTCAAGGTCCTGCGCGATTAGAATTAAGCGGTCATTCCGATTCTGGTTGTTATCCACAGCCACCTCGTTACACACCCTCAGATAAACGGTCGACGAAGAGGCTTAAGGACTAAAGATCCCGGCGCTCTTTCACCATGCTCAGGTTAGGATGCTGTGTTAGCGCCCGACAGCTGCAGAGTTTTTAATGGAAATGGTACGAAATTCACCTACGGAGGGATTTTTCAGTCCTTCTCTAGCTACCTGAAACGTGGCGCCCTCGACCACTTCGAATAGCCCACTCCTGTTAGTACCAGGGAACAATCCGTGCCGATATTCGGGCTATGGCGACAGTCACGGAGAGTCAACTAGTGGGAATCAGAGAGAATCAGTATCGTAGAATAAGCAGCTATGGCGAGAACGAGCAGAACGACAAAAATTTTGAAGAAGAACACAATCAGTATCCCGAGGCCGAATCCAAGGACCGCGGCTTTTTCCCCATTGTCGCGAATCAGAATCCTGAGGTTTTCAAACCGTTCACGCGCGAAAGTATGCCACTCATCCTCACTTCGAGACTTAGCAAACTGCGTTATGCGATCAACGAGCCGACCAATCACAATTCCCACCTAAAAATCGCCCCAGGCATCATTTGATTTCGGTTATGCAAGACCGCGCAAAAAAGCGCCTGTCACCTCGCCCCAAGGCTCGTTTTGCAAGATACCTTGAGACACTTTTATTGGGCCAGAATACTCTACTTTCTTTCCACGGCACCTAACCAGGGCTATACTCGCCGAGTATTCGATTTCGTACAAGAGTGGGGGAATTGACCAACCTTCACGTACTTTTTATGAGGACCTCATGCATACTAAGCTTAAAATTCTCTCACTAGCGACCGCCCTTCTCGTTGTTAGCGAAGTTGCTCAGGCAGCTGACGCGAAAAAAGGGGGAGAGCTTTACGCACAACGTTGCGCTATGTGTCACGGAGACAAGGGAGCGGGAGATGGAGCTCTCGCTGCAACGATGCCGGAGGGTCAGAAGCCCAGAAATCTTGCAGCCGGTGGGTACAAATACGCGACGGATGACGCTAAGTTCAAAGAGCTTCTCCAAAAAGGTGGAGCAGGCGTTGGATTAAGCGTACTCATGCCCGCTCAATCGGACCTCAAGGATGCGGATCTTGAGAGCATCATCGCATTTGTGAAGACCCTTAAGTAACGAAAGGTCATCAGATGGGGAAGAACTCAGCCGAAAGCTCCGCGTACGCGGCATTAGGCGCCTCATCGGCAAAGGGAGGGGTACTCGCCGCCGTTGGAGAAACCGGACCAGCAAGATATTTTGCTAATCCTGTGGACGATCCAGCGGGAGACCCCTCCTACGCATTTTTTCTTCATGCGGACGGAGCAGGAACAAAGAGCATCGTTGCCTACCTACTCTACAAAGAGACAGGTGAGACACGCTGGTTTCGTTCTTTGGCGATAGACAGCCTCGTCATGAACCTCGACGACGTGGCGTGCGCCGGGGGATTGCAAGGGCTCATCCTGAGCAACACGATCGGAAGGAACCGCGCACTCATACCAGACGAAGCGATCGCCGAAATCATCAAGGGATATCGTGACACCGTTGACCTTCTACGATCTCTTGGCATCTCCGTTACCCTAAGCGGTGGAGAGACAGCCGATGTTGGCGACCTCTGCCGCACACTCATTGTAGACTCTACGCTCACTGCTCGTATCCCCCGTACTGAACTCATTGACACGACCCGTGTGTGCCCGGGAGACGTCATCGTTGGGTTCAGCGCGTCGGGCCAGGCCCAATTTGAAACCGCCCCAAACTCCTCGATCGGTAGCAACGGCCTAACCCTTGCTCGGAACGTACTGCTCTCTCGATCTCACGCCGAGAGGTATCCCGAGGTGGCCGACCCAAGCATACCAAAGGAGGTAGGATATCGAGGCCCCTTCAACGTAACGGACTACGAGCCCTCACTCGGAATGACCGTAGGGGAGGCCCTACTCTCTCCTACTCGACCCTACGCGCCCCTTATTCAAAGACTCATCACAACACTAGGAGAGAAGGTGCACGCCCTCATCCATTGTACCGGAGGAGGACAGGTGAAAATTAAGCGATTTGGGCGTTCCGTCCGGTACGAAAAGGATGCACTCTTCCCGACACCCCCACTCTTCGCCCTAATACAAAAGCAAGGGAATATACCTTGGAACGAGATGTACACCGTGTTCAACATGGGACACCGACTGGAAGCGGTCTTGCCAGCGGATGCGGCCGCCACAGCGGTCGCCTGCGCCCAAGAATTAGGGATTGCCGCTCAGGTCGTAGGGCGGGTAACATCTAGCAAGGGAGAGAACGAGGTGGCCATCTCTTCACCCCACGGTGTATTTCACTATTAAGAGCCGGCCGCATCGCTACAACAAATGGCCTGGGCGCCTTTGGTGATGTATCTTTTGCCAGCTATTTTCATGACCTCAAATACTCAAACTCAATTCGACAACGTCACAGCAGCATCGTCGATCGGCGAAGCATTCTGGATGCGAGCTAGCTCGACACCCGACGCGAAGCTCTTTACGGTCGCTGTCGCCCCCGATTCAAACGCGACGAGAGTTTGGCAAACCGAAACCTACTCATCCGCCGGCCCTAAGATAGCCCGAATAGCGCACCACCTCCGCTCGATAGGTGTAGGAAAAGGAACACCTGTAGCGATACTCTCTCAAACGAGACCAGAGTGGATGCTAGCGGACATAGCCATTCAAACCGTTGGCGGTATCGCGGTTAGTGTTTACCAGAGTCTTCCAGCCCACGACGCTGGATACATCCTCTTTGACTCAAAAGCATCGATCGTATTCGTCGAGAACGAAGAGCAGGCTCAGAAGATATCGCAACTCAGACACAATCCGTGTCCGATCCCTGAACATGAGGCAGTTGCGGCGTCTGAAGTTCAATTAGATATTCAACACATAATCTCGTTCGAGAGAGTAGAGTCGCTCCCAAATGCCGTAAGCTTCACCGATATTATTGGCAACGCAACCTATCCAGTTCAACCGCCCTCAATCCCTTCCGACCTTTCACGCCACTGCACGGCATCCTACGTCTATACGTCCGGCACGACGGGTCCGCCTAAAGGGGTCGTGCAAACCCATGAGAACCACCTGGTAAACGTAGAGCAGGTCTCTCAAGCTGGGGTATTCCTTCTAAACGGCTCACTCTTTCTTTATCTGCCCCTCGCTCACTCATTCGCTCGGCTTGCTTACTATGTTGGATTTCTAACGTCAGCACACTTAATACTTCCAGCGATTACCGATCGAAAAACCTCAAAAGTCGATCTCGCTTCGATTGCGCGAGACATCCGGGAGGCTGGCGCGTGCGTACTCCCTTCCGTTCCGCGACTCTTCGAAAAAATGGCGGCGGCTCTCCAAGCCAAAGCGGCCGGAAAAACGCTTCAGCAAAAAATCCTTGGATTGTGCATAAAAAATGCGCTTCAAACCTACCCTCACCGAGTACAGGGAAAGCCCTTGTCGCTCTGGGACCAGCTTCTCTACCAAGGATTAGCGCCTATTCGCGCTAAAATTAAGGCCCAGCTTTTCGGCGCAAACTTTCGCCACGGAATATCCGGAGGCGCGAAGCTAGATAAAGAGGTTAACAAATTCTTTGATGCGCTCGGCCTCCTCATTTGCGAAGGATATGGACTCACCGAGACATGCGTCGCGACTCACGTAAACCTCCCCAAGCGACGGAAAATCGGAAGTGTAGGACCCGCGCTTGAGAGAGTGGAGGTTCAGATCTCGCCGCACGACGGCGAAATCTTGATGCGAGGCCCTAACGTGACGCAAGGCTATCTTCACCGACCACAAGCTACAAAAGACTCGTGGGACTCGGAGGGCTGGTTCCATACCGGAGATGTGGGACGGATGGATGAGGAGGGATTTCTCTACATTACGGACCGGAAAAAGGAACTCGTCATCACGGCGGGTGGAAAGAAGATTCCTCCTCAAAGTATTGAGGGGCTCTTTAAACGTCACCCTTTCATCTCTCAATCTCTCTTCTTCGGGGAGGGAAAGCCGCACTGCGTAATGCTCTTTACACTCAATGAGGTGGAGCTCAAGAGCCTACTGACCAGTCAAGGGTTTGAGATACCCGCCGACACGAAGCTTTCGAGACTTCCTGCGGTTCAGTCGCTCGTACAGAAAGCGGTCGATGATGCCAACGCTGGGCTTGCGAGCTTCGAGACTATCAAGCACTTCTCAATCTTGGATGAAGACTTTACCATTGAGAACGGGCTACTCACGCCGACGATGAAAATGAAGCGGAAAGCTATAACCGCTCGCCATAGAGACGCTATTGAAGCGCTTTACGCCCTTCCTCACTAAAGATACCTATCGAAGCAGCTGCAGCGCCAATGAGGGCAACTGGTTGCCCTGCGCCAGAACAGCGGTACCCGCCTGTTGTAGGATATTCAGTCGGGTCAGGGCCGCTGATTCTTCAGCAACATCGACGTCTCGAATGCGACTTTCGGCGGCCAGCTGATTCTCACGAGCTACACCGAGATTGATGATGGCGGTGGAAAGTCTCGATTCCACTCCTCCGAGAATACCTCGAGACGCGCCGACCGAATAAATCGCTGAATACACGGCATCCAAGGCTTGTCGAGCAGCGGTAGCCGCGTCATTGGAGGTAGCCCCGTTAATCGAGTATGTCAGCGCGCCTGCAACGTTCCCCAATCCAATACCCGCCAGCGTCACGATCTGATTGTTATACCCGATCTGTGATCCACTCTTGGTTCCCGCGCCCACTTGAATGGTAATCGCGCTACTTCCAGAGAGCAATTTTATCCCGTTAAACTCGGTAACGTCAGATATTCGTTGAATCTCAGAACCAAGCGCGACAAACTCGTTTGAAATAACCGAGCGCTGCGTATTGCTAAGGGTACCGTTCGCCGCTTGAGACGCCAGCTCAGCGAGACGACTCAGAATCGTCGCAACCTCACCAAGGGCTCCATCCGCGATAGCTATGGTCGAGATACCATCATTAGTGTTTCGAATCGCTTGCTGGGCGATCCGCGCGTCAGCTTTAAGCGTCTCGGCGATGGCTAAACCGGCTGAGTCATCGCTTCCTCGATTGATTCGATAGCCAGACGAGAGTCGATTAAACGAGTTACTCAACTTCGATCCGGTAATATCCAATCGACGCTGAGCTTGCAACGCTACAAGATTACTTCCGATGCTAATAGCCATTGTTCACACCTCGAACACGCAGGGTACTACAGACGACTAGCGGTCATCCTAGCGCTCTGACAATGCGCGAAGGTGCGCACCTAATCCATCTGCGGCGTCCCTACCGCATATGTATTCTGTAAGTGTAAGAGAGGTACTACAGGAACTTCAGTGAACTCCTACGTGACGTACTTCTTTACAACCTGTCAGAGCGTTACCTGTGAGATAACCGCTCTACCAGAGTCTCGTCACAGCGCTTTATTTTCTTAACCACAAAATATGGCATGCGCGTTTTT
>CAIXKI010000036.1 GCA_903920005.1 uncultured delta proteobacterium | reverse complement strand
CCAACACCCCGTACTCCGGATTCGATCCCCCGAGTGCCGGAGGAGTATTTTTATACAGCTCCATTTCTTCAACTGCTCTTTGCCGAGCGTCTCGGTTTCACACTAGTCAAGTCGGTGAAGACCCGGCCATCTATCTTTGGGATAACGTTCAACGATGATTTGGCCGACGAGAGCTTTTCGGTGTACGACCACCCAAAGGCAGTTATCTTTAAGAATGTGGAGAAGCTTTCCGTTGAGGAGCTTAGAGAACGAGTTCTTCATTCAGAGCGTTATGAACCCCTTCCGACTCTCAATGATATTCTCCTGATGGATAAGGGGGGATGGAACAAGACTGCTACCGTTCGGGATCCCCTTCCGGCCCAGGTAGGGAAGACCTTCGCACTGATACTGGCGATGGCGCTTAGCTTTTGGGTGCTGATGGGATCGCGTGTGTCACGGCTTCCGGATGGCGCTTTTGGGTTGAGTTTCCTCGGAGGTATCGCGTTGTGCGCGGGGCTTACGTGGGTCTTGGCCGCTCTTGGTGTGGTGCCTTTCACGAGGTCTGCCTGCGTGCTTACGATAGCTTTGGTCACGCTCGCCGCTCTCGTTCGATTCATAGTTCATAGAGACCTGCGTCGAAAGTTTTTCGCGATCATTCGCTCTCACGGATGCTACGCTCTTGCCTCGGTGCTGGCGGGGTTTGTGGTCGTTTTTACAATGAAGGATCTCTATCCGGAGTATTTCTGGGGAGGGGGAGAGTTTGATCGTTTCTATCTCTCATTCTTCGCTCGTAACGACACGATCCCCTTTGGATCCTCGTGGAATCCGATGGGTGCTGGCTCGTCGTTCTACTTCGGACATTTCATGTCGGGATGGTTGGTGAAGTTGTTCGGTGTCAGCGGGCCGTTCGCGTATGAACTTTGCTTTGTGCTCATCGGTGGATTGCTCGGAGGGCTACTCTACACAGCCATTATAGGGATAATCCGTAAGCCGGTATTCGCGCTCTTCTTTGTTTTTGTTGCTCTGATCCCGAGTGTTCGAGGGGTCCATAAGTTTCATCATGGATATGATGGGGTTCCAGCGGCAGAGGCTGAGATGAACTTTAACTCTTCCCGGGAGCAGTTGGTGTCGTGGCTGATGGTGACGGTGAAGGGGGCTCCGCTTGTTATTGAGGCGTGTGATGTTGCGCAGCCCTCAAAGGCAGCGCTGCTTGCGGGGCTCCCGTCACTTAAACCGGTCGCTGGAGCTGTGGAGGGAAGTGAGGCTTTCAAGCAAAACCAATCTCTTAAGGTGGCATGTACTCTGCAAGATCCCCAGGCCGTTTTCGACGCTATGATGCGGCTTGGCATTGAGGTGCTGATAGCCAGCGGAGAAGGGGATCTTCCTCTGACGCGCCAGGCCGCTATTGATGGCTTAGCTGCCCGGTCAGACCTTTTCGCTAAGATCTATGATCAGTCTGGTTCCGTGGTGCTGGTACCGGCCTTCTCCGCGTACTTTCCGCGCTCATATCAGAAGGTGCCTAAGCAGGAGTAGTCGTGGTCATAAGAGACGGTGCGGTGGGTGCAGGATGCCGTACGCACACGTCTTGGCGAAGCATAAGCCGGGACACCTCCCCCATATGGAGCCCTGATCGCCATCTCCCACTCATATCGCGTGCATAGTGGTGGCATTTTCTGGCCATCTGACTAAAATGCCTTGGTACCCTGAGTAGACCCTTGATTAGGGGGTGCAGAGTGGTGCGTAAGGAGATGTTCGCGTGCTTGCAGAGAGTTTTGAATCAGTGGGTGAGTTAGCTACGGCACCCGTAAAGTCGCCGCTCGAGGTTCGGGATAATCCTCCCAGGTTCTCGTTCGTATGGTGGGTTGCGACGACGTTACTGCTATCGATGGCGGGTTTGTTCTCGCTCTGCTCGGTGTTTATAGACCTTTATCCCTGGGTGGGCGCGGTGAGGTCATTTTCAGAGGCTGCTCTGGTAGGAGCCTTGGCGGATTGGTTCGCCGTTACCGCGCTCTTTCGTCATCCCCTGGGACTTCCGATTCCGCACACCGCTATTATTCCGCGAAATAAGAGTCGTATCGGTAAGAGTCTTGGAGTGTTCGTTCAACGAAACTTCCTTTCAAAGGAAGCGCTTGAGGGGGAGAGCCTCAATATCACGGGCGCTATAGCTCGTTGGCTAGAGCTTCCCGCTAATCGCAAGAATATCGTCAGTAGAATAGCCAGCGTGCTTCCAAAGATCATCTCAAGTCTTGAGGAGCGAGAGGTCAAGGTGTTTGTTGATCAGCAGGTTGAGGATTTCATCCGAAGAGTTGATTTCGCAAAGGCGGGCGCGAAACTCTTTCGAACCCTCACGGCGAATGGCATGCACGAAGTGATGCTGGATGAAGTTGTTGAGCAGTCGCGTGGATTCTTCAGGGCGAACCAGGAATGGTTTGGGCGAGAATTGAGAGAGGCGAGTCCTTGGTTCGTTCCCGATTTCGTTGACCGAAAAATATTTGCTTCGATCGTGGAGAAGACCGAAGACACCTTCTCCAGGGCGCTCTCTGATAAAAACCACGAGCTTCGAAAACGACTGCACGGTTCGATCCTTATCTTTGTTGAAAAGCTGGAAATATCCGATGATTTTCACAAGAAGGGCGAGGCGCTCAAGGGGGTGCTTCTCTCAAGCGATATCTTTAGAGGTTATATCAGTTCTCTTAGGGACGCCTTCTTGCAGAGCGTGAAAGCTGACGCGCAAAGCGATACCTCTCTTTTAGCCGCTACTATCGATAGGATCTTGCAGAACTTCGTCGCCACCACGAAAGCCTCCCCTGCGTTGCAACACCGACTTGATAATTTTATGCGCAGTGTCTTGCGCTCGGCATTTGGGGAACAAAGCAATCACGTGGCGGATCTCATCGCCCGGACGATTGAGGGATGGGACACCAAGACCCTTGTTTCCAAACTAGAGGATCAGGTTGGAAATGACCTGCAATACATCCGTATTAATGGGACCCTTGTCGGAGGGCTCGTGGGGCTCTCCCTTTACTACATTGAGAAGCTCTTCTAATCACTGGGTGCGAGGGGCGGAGTCTTTGAGGGTGCGCGGCGCGAATCGGTCGAGTTGTTCTTGTTGGTAATCCTAGCAGAATGTGCCATGGAGTAGTCAGGCCTGAGGGGTTAGAGATGCCTTCCTAGGCGAATGTATGTGCCCTCTTTGAGGGGTAAACGGACGCCTATCTTCCTGAAAAGTCGATAAGAATTCAGAGTCAATGACTCGTCATTGACTACCGCCGCAGATGCTCTATACGTGAGGTTGGATGGTGCTTTATTTATGGCGAGCTTAGCTGCCCCCCAACACAACCCTCCGGATGTCGGTAGCCTTGCTGATTTGACAACCAGGCAGACCCGTTCTTCATTGGAAGCCCGCTCAACAAGCGCCGTGGATGCCTGTCGCTTCGGTGACGGCTTTGTTCGACCAGCGTATGGGGATTTTTGTTTTTCTAACCTTCCTGGGCTCTTTGAAAAGCTCATCTTTGGGTCAACCGCTAAGTCATCATTCCCCAAAGAGGTGTCTGACAAACTAGGGGGATACGAGCACGTCATCTTCGCTTTCGTTGACGCATTCGGGTGGGAGTCGTTTGAGCGGTTTCGGGATACGTCTCGATTCTTAAAAGCTGTCGATCGAGATGGAATAGTTCTCAAGAGCACCTCTCAGTTTCCCTCTACGACAGCGGCGCACGTGTCCACGATTCTTTCTGGTTTACCGGTGTACGACCACGGAGTGTGTGGGTGGGATTATTATGAGCCTCGAGTTGGGCGGATGGTTAAGCCGCTTGTATACTCGTTCTCTGAGGATAAAGATCCCGACACGCTTCGAAAGGCGGGGTTCTCTCCCGAACAGGTCCTTCCTCGTGGGCACTTCTTATCGAATCTGCGGGCCCGTGATGTACACGTTGAGTTGCATGGCCCCGCGGCCTACTATCCGTCCCCCTTCAATCTTAGATATTCTCCGATTCATTCGGTTTATGGCTACTCGTCTTTGAGAGAGGGGGTTGCCGGGATTTGTGAGAGCCTCCTGGCGAAACCTGGGCGCAGTTACCATACCTTATATGCTGACGCGTACGATTCAGCGTGTCATGAGTTTGGTGTTGGGGCGCCTCAATCAGATGCCGTCGCTACGGAGATCCTTCGATCTCTAGGAACATTTCTCAATCGCTCATTCCCGTTGCGGTCTCTACTGGTTGTTTCAGCCGATCATGGGCAGATAGCGACTCCTGCAGGTCAAAAAATATCAGTTAATACCTTAATTCCTGGTCTCGAAAAGCTTCTTAAACTGGATATTCGTGGGGAGCCAATCCGATTCTCCGGTGGAAAGCGCTACCTGTTCCTGCATCCAAAGGATGAGCATAGGGAGAGCCTCGTTCAAGAGCTTCGGTCGAAGCTTCATGGCGCAGCTACGGTGATGACCCTTGCAGAGTTGGGCGCCGCAGGGCTGTTAGGACCGGGACCGCTTAAAGAATCGTTCGCCGAGCGGCTGGGCAGTGTCGGGATTCTTCCCCACGCAGGGTACTCAGTTCATTGGTATGAGCCGCCCATGTTTGATGATAAGGGGCTCTCTGGCCACGGAGGTCTCTCTCCTCAGGAGATGGAGACCCCGGTGCTCTTTCTCCCTCTGTCATAAAAACAAAGAAGCCGTCCCGATCGTGGCGACCGGAGACGGCTTCTATACTGGTTGTAATAGCTTATCGGCTAACCGCGTAGTTCTTAGCGACAACGTCCCAGTTTACTACGTTCCACCACGCGTCAAGGTAATCAGCCCGACGGTTCTGGTAGTTCAAGTAGTACGCATGCTCCCAAACATCACATCCGAGGATGGCGTGTTTCCCCTCCATGAGCGGATTGTCTTGGTTAGGTGTGGATACGATAGCGAGAGAGCCGTCTTTGTTTGCGACGATCCAGGCCCATCCTGAACCGAAACGTCCAAGCCCAGCGGTTTTAAACTTAGCCTTGAACTCATCGAGGCTGCCAAATGAGGCATCGATTGCTTTTGCGAGTTCTCCTGTTGGGGTCTCGCTTCCACCAGGGGTCATAAGGTTCCAGAAGAAGTCGTGGTTCCAGTGTCCACCACCGTTGTTGCGAACGGCTGTACGGATAGTCTCCGGAACGACGTCGAGGTGGGAGATGAGATCGGCGAGAGACTTTTTCGCAAGCTCAGGTTGGTCCTTGAGGGCGTTGTTGAGGTTCGTCACGTATGTCGCGTGATGTTTGCCGTGATGGATCTCCATCGTGCGAGCGTCAATGTGTGGTTCAAGCGCGTCCGAAGGGTAGGAAAGGGGTTTAAGCTCGAAAGTCATAGGTTCGCTCCTTTTGGTTTTGGGCCGAGAAATCTGAGAGAAGTAATAGCCTTACTTACGCGGTGACGCAACATAAAGGCCGTCATGAAGCGGCGCCCTGAAGGGCCCGATCAAGGGCGGACGAAGCTGGAGTATACATGCTCGGAACTACGTCTGATTTTATTGCCCTGCCAGCGCCCCACAGGACGCTCGGATGTCTTTGCCGCCAGAATATCGTCTTGCGATCGGGTGTTTTACGTAGCGAGAAAGTGCATCTCTAAAGTCCTTAAGTTCCTCAGTAGAGGGCGGAAGGTATCGTCCTGAAGTATCGTTAACGTCTATAAGATCGAGCCGCGCCGGCGTGTCGCCGATAAGCAGGCCAAGGTCCTTAGCGTCCTGTTCGTAAACATTGACCCCGCTCACGCATACGTAGGCGAGATTTATTCGGTCCCTTTTGGCGAGAGCATGTCGCCGAGCAGCCTCCATGACACGTGCTACCGGTGTGCGAGCCGCGACCGGTACGAGTCGCGCGCGTTTCTCATCCGTCGCGGCGCCGAGGCTGATTGAGAGTCGAAAGGGAAGATTAAGGTCGGTGAATCTCTCAATCTCCTGAACGAGGCCGACGGTGCTTATTGTGATCGCTTTGCCCGATATCGCGTTCTTAATAGGGAATCGCATCCAGTCTGCCGCCGCGATGACGTTGGTAAAATTTAGGAAAGGCTCGCCCATTCCCATGAATACCGCGCCGGTAACCTTTCGTCCCTGAGCCTGGACGATAGCACGAGCTTGCGTAAATTGATCGAGGATCTCCCATGATGAGAGGTTTCGTCTCGTTGTCATCCGAGCGGTGGCACAAAAATCGCACCCCATAACACATCCAACTTGTGAGGAGAGGCACAGGCTAACCCGCCCGTCCTTTTCAAGGGGGATGAGTACGGTCTCAATTGACATGCCGTCCCCCGTCGTAAAAAGGAGCTTCTCAAAGCCATCCGTTGAGGAGCGCTCGTGCCTTGAGAGAGTGAGTGACGGGAGGCTCGGAACGAACTCTGAATACGTTCGAGCGATGTGGCTTGCGCTCATGATCTCGCGGGAATCGCGGATTCCGTTTCCAATAACCGCTCCGGCCCATCGACGACAACTCTGCTCAGCTATTCCGCATGCCTGGGCACGCTGAAAGAAATTGGCGGGGGAGAAGGCTCGAGGATCGAGTCCTTGAAGGGGAGTGGTGATAGTGCTGTCTGGAGGGCTGACCTGCATCGGCAAAGGGTAGCAGAAGTCGGGTGATAATACGAACAAGGGTTGGCCCGAGCCCTAAATTACCGTCTTTTCGGTAACGTGAATGAGGGGGTAGAACCATCTCTACTTAGTGTGAGTGAGTTTATGAACATCTTCGCTGCCATCGATGTGGGATCTAATGCTATGCGACTTGCGGTCGGTCGCTTCAACAAGGGTGGAGAGCTCTCCGTCATCGCGACACGGCGAGCGCCGGTTCGATTGGGAGCTGAGGTGTTCAGGAGTGGTAAGATCTCTGCCGGACGGATTGAGGAGGGGGTCGCTGCGTTCATGGAGTTTGAGGCGCTCCTAAAACAGCACAAAGTCACCCATTGTCGCGCGGTGGCTACGAGCGCTCTGCGAGACGCTAAGAATTCTGGAGAGTTCATAGACCGAGTACATCGGGCGACTGGTATTGCTATCGAGATCATTACGGGTGACGAGGAGGCGCGGCTTATCCTCGGAGCCGTTGAGTCTGTAGTGTCACTTCAATTGGGGACAAGTCTTCTCATTGATATCGGTGGTGGAAGCGTTGAGCTATCGCTTCTCAATAAAGGTTCGCTGATACTTTCTGACAGCGTAAACATGGGCACCGTGCGCCTTCTGGAGATGGTGCGTGGGCGGAAGCATAGTGAGGCTCTTCTACAACGGCTCCTAAAACAGTATGCCGGGAGAATTCGTGACCAGATCGTTCGAAGTAAAAAGATTCGAAGTGTCTCTCGGTTGATAGGAACTGGTGGAAATATTGATACGTTGGGCGATCTGCGCAAGCAGGTTCTCAAAAAGAAAAACTCTCGTATGATCGATCGCGGAGAGTTGTTGAGGCTCCTCAAAATCTTGCAGGGGATGACGCTGGTTGAACGTATCGAGAAGTTAAAGTTAAGGCCCGATCGCGCGGATGTTATTATGCCGGCGATAGCTCTCCTTTTGGGGATTCTCAACGAGACTAAGGTCAAGACTCTTATGATCCCTCGAACGGGATTGCGAGATGGAGTGCTTTTTGACCTCTACGCGCAGACGATTGGCTCACCAGCAACCCCATCCATTCAGCGAAATTTGAAGCAGATTCGTTCTTACGCGTTGGAGTTGGGGCGACGGTATTCATTCGACGAAATGCACGCGAACCATGCTGTGAAACTCTCGTTACAGATATTCGACCAGACCAAATCTCTCCATAAGCTCGGAGCCGAGGAACGAGCGCTTCTGGAGGTGGCCGCGCTGTTGCACGACATCGGGTATTTTATCAACACGAATGACCACCATAAGCACTCAGAGTACATTATTCGGGGTAGTCACTTTGTTGGACTCTCGGAGCATCAACGCGAGTTGGTCGCCCTCATTACTCGATATCACCGCGAAGCGCTCCCCTCCAATAGGGATGATGAGTGGGCCGCGCTCTCTAAGAGTGAACAGAGGGTGGTGAGCATGTTGTCAGCGATTATTCGACTCGTTGAGGAGTTGGATCGTGAGCATCTCCGCCGCGTCTCTAAGGTGGTAATACGACGGCGTGGAGGAAAGCTCGCGATTACGTTGCCCGCTCGCAGCAAGTTGCTCGTCGAGCGCTTGGGAGCTGAAGCGCGCAAAGAGGCGCTTGAAAAATGCCTTGGATGTACGATAGAGATTGCGTAGTCCCTCCGCTAGTACGGGTTCACCGTTCGGTTGGACTTGGTTAAAAGAGGCGTTAGAGGGCTTCTCGCGGTAAATTAGGGCGGAAACGAATAGCCGTTGTGAGACTCATGAAGGCCCACTAGGCGAAAGAATTTTATGAACCCCGCGCTAGCCTTGTCGCCCTCGGTCTTTGGCTAATCTCATGAATAATTGGTGAGAGCCGATTGAGAAAGTCGCTGAGTCTGGCTTTCGTTGAACATACGTTCCATCAGGTAAGAGATCCCATCCAATCACTGAATCATGAATAGCCGTGGTCAGGATCTCCCAGCAACGCTCCTTAGCTGTGGTATCTAAGATAGGAGCTGCGATCTCTACCCGTCGATGGAGGTTTCGATACATTGGGTCAGCCGAGCCGATGTACATGTCTCCCTCCAAGAGCTCCTCTTTGCCGTTTCTAAAATAGAATATTCGGGAGTGTTCCAAAAAGCGGCCAATAATTGAGAGTACCCTAGGGTTTGATCCCTTCTCGCTCCTCGTTGGCTTCAGACAGCAGATGCCTCTGATGATAAGATCGACCGCCACTCCAGCTTGCGCCGCTTTAGAGAGAGCGCGACAGATTGAGGTTTCCTCTAGGCTATTCGCTTTGATGATGATGTGACCCGGGCGGCCGTTTTTATGGTGTTCGATCTCTCGTTCAATCAACGCGAGGAGCCGCTCGCGCAGTCCGACAGGCGCGACAAGAAGCTTCTTGTAATCCTTCTTAAGCGACCGGCCTGTGAGGTAATGGAAGAGATCGATAAGGTCGTCGCAAATCTCTTGATCGCAGGTAAAGAGCCCGAGATCCGTGTAGAAGCGGGCTGTAGTGGGATTGTAGTTGCCGGTACCGATGTGCGCGTAGCACTGAATAGAGTCGTTCTCTTGTCGCGCGATGAGGATCATCTTCGCGTGAGTCTTTAATCCAACGACTCCGTACATCACGTGCGCGCCAACATCTTCAAGTCGCTGCGCATGACGGATGTTGCGAGCCTCATCGAAGCTCGCTTTCAACTCGATAAGTACCACGACCTGCTTGTCGAGCTCGGCAGCTCGGATGAGAAGGGGTATAAGCGAGCTGTGGTCTCCTGCCCGATAGAGGGTCATCTTAATTGAGATGACTTTTGGGTCCTCCACGGCGGCTCTGAGGAAGCGCTCTACGCTCCCCGAAAACGATTCATACGGGTGGTGAACCAAGACGTCACCGGCACGGATCGTTGTAAAAATATTCGTCTCCTCGTCTCCGAGCTGAGATGGAGGGACGGGAGTCCAGTTTTCATATTTCAGGTGAGGAATTGGTATATCGCAGAGCTCCTTGAGGATTGGGAGATCGAGCGCCGCGGATGATATGTAGACATCAGTTTCAGATATCTCAATCTCTTCCATAAGGTATTTAAGGATTAATGGGGAGGGAGTATCTGTGTATTCGAGTCGCACTATTTGCGCGAATTTTCGCTCCCGCAATCCCTCTGCGATTGACTGCGCAAGGTCTTCAGTCTCCTCTTCGTCAACATCGAGCTCCGAATTTCGGGTAATTCGGAACGGAAGAACGCTTTCAACGACCATTCCGGGAAAGAGTTCCTGCAGATTATGTCGGATTATTTGTGAAAGGCTGATTCCTCTAAAATGCTCAGACCCTTTTGGGTCAAGTCTGACTATTTGCTGCAGCATCGGAGGGACTTTTACCCGCGCAAAGAGCTCCTCGTCTCGGTCAGGATGTCTCAGTAGGATTCCGAGGGAGAGTGAGAGGTTCGATATGGCGGGAAAGGGGTGTCCCGGATCGACCGATTGGGGCGTTAGGATCGGGAATACTTGGGTGCGAAAGTAGGTAGTCGCGTACTCCCTTTCTTTTTGGGAAAGCTCTTCCCACGTAAGTAAGTGTACCCCATTTTGAAGTAGGCTTGGCGAGATCATCGACGTATAGACCTCGTTCTGAAGGGCGTTAAGTTCCAGCACGGTTTTTCGGATCTGTTCCAGAATCGCGGTGAGGTCTTGCGAAGGAGCGTTAAGCCCTTTGTTCGCCTCAAGTCGTTGCTTGAGCCCTCCCACACGGTTCATGAAGAACTCGTCGAGGTTTGAGGAATAGATGGTAAGAAATCGCAGCCGCTCAAGGAGGGGTACGGATGGAGCTTTCGCCTGTAGTAAAACGCGACGATTGAACTCAAGCCAGCTCAGCTCGCGGTTGAAAAATTCATCCGAAGAGATCAGCGCGACGGAGGGATCGAACCGTTTGATCCGTTTGCGTTGCTTCTTTTTGGTTGTCGGAGAGCTCATGTTGTTATCAATAGTGTACAGTACCCCATTTGAGAGGAGGATGGCTCGTTAGTTAATCGTTGTTAAATGAGTCCATTGTCCCTTGTATCGACATAAGCCTAAGGGTGCTGGAGAGGAGAAGGGTAGGTGATATTTTGTTGCAATAACCGGTGTTTAACCCGCCAGAGATGCGCCAAGTGACTGAAGTATCGCGGCTGCCTGTAGCTGAGCCTCCTCGCGTAGCTCTCGTACGGCTGTTATTTCCCACAGTAATTCGCGCTGAAGAGGGCCGACGACGGCTAGTTTTGGGGCGCTGTGAACGATTCCTAATCTCAGGGTGCCAGGTGTGATCAAACCTCGACGAAGTAAGTTTCGTATCAGAGGGCTCTTCATCTTTGTCAGATCGCCCTCCGGACCGACGCACAGGAACGCCACATCGAAGAATTTGGTGATCGTTTCCGATCGTGCGCCTCTGGAAGTATAGGTGGCCGTGCAACCGGCATTGGTTTTCTTAGCGTCATGAAATCGACCGGCTGTGAGGCGGAGTCTTTTCGTTCGCTGTAGCTGTTGGAGCGTTTCGTGGTGTTGCACCGGAATGCGGTGTCGATGGATATCCCATATCGGTTGAAGGTGACGCAAGAATCGCTGCTTCTCTTTTTCGGGAAGGTGTTTCCATACCGTTTGGATATGTGGGCGAATGTGATCGAATACAGGTTGGGAAGAGAGAAGGCGACGCGATTCTGAGCGCATAAAGGCGCAGAGTTTGGTTACCGATCCAAGGGTGAGAGATTCGGAGGCGATTTGAAATTGGTGTTCTGCGCTGCTCTCTTCATGAGGAAGGGGAAAACGACCATGCCGAGAGATAACGGTGTACTCGCCTCTGAAACCGTTGCGCTCAGATTCAAGGATAACGTCGACCGCGGTAAGGCTACTGCCGATGATGAGAGCTTCTTTGGCGCCCGTGATGTGTGAGTAGCTTTCCGCGGAATATGGGGGGTGAAAAGCTGACATGTCCAGTGTCTTGCCGAGTGAGCAGCGAGGGATATTGCCTAAGGCGAGGACGCACGCGTCGGCATAAAGGATGGAGCCGTCCGAGAGCGTAACAGAGAAAACATTATTTGGCGTCCTTTCTAGGTCTATCACCTCCTGAGAAACTCTGTTCACGGTGTGAATACGTGAGGAGGTCTCCACGAGGTTTAAAAGTTCGCAAAGGTACTCTCCATAATACGATCGAGGTGCAAACTCGTTTGGGCTCGTCGATGGCCGTTTTTTCTTGAGCCATCGAAAAAACCCCTCACCATCTGAGGGTAGGGCTCCCATAGCCTTCGCTTTGACGTTTAAGGTAAACGTTTTGCTTGGTGGAGAGTAGGCGAGGCCAGGGCCGAATGTTCCACGAGGATCGATGAGGGAGATTGTGAGGGGCGTCGTTGTTTGTGAGAGAAGATGAATGGCGGTAAGCGTGCCGCTGAAGCCTGAGCCGATGATGGTGATGTGTGGAGGCATTGAGGCGTTATAGCAGGGGATTGGGGGAAGGACGAGGTGTTCTGATGTTCAGCTTTTTTTGGGCAGTTTTTCAGGGCTCTCGCGAGAATTCGTTGTGGTGTCTCCCCGCTCGTGTATGTACTCTGTAGAAGGGTTATTTCATCTTTAAGGGGGGTGATCATGCGACTCAACATGTGCAAAGCGGCCGCGAAGCAAACTCTGTTCATCGTCTCGGTAGCCTTTTGTGGAAGCGCGGTCGCGCTTGACCACAATGACGGCAAAAATCCCTACGAAGACATTACCGCCGTTGAAATACCCTCAGTAGATACAGCGAGGACCATCATTGGTCAGGACTTCATATACCCTAGCGGTGCCCCGTTGATTAAAGCGTATGCTATCGAGATCCCCGCTGGTAGGCAGACCGCTTTGCATAAGCACTCGGTGCCCTTATTCGCTCATGTGATCTCAGGCGAGTTGGAAGTGGATTACGGTAGTAAAGGTACGCGGATCATTAAAGCCGGAACCTGGTATGTCGAAGCGATGAATTGGTGTCATCTCGGTAAGGCCGTAGGCGACCAACCGGTAAAGGTAGTTGGAGTTTATTTGGGTCAGATGGATCCTGAGCAAATAAAACCGGAAAATTGCTCGAAGCCTGATTAATCGGACGGGCAGTTTGGGAACGGAGCGAGCTCCTCTTTTGAAGACAGAGGGGAAAAGGATTGTGGCGGTCTTTCCCATAGAGCCCTGCCGCTCCATGGAGCCGAGCGGAGGAAAAGGGGCCGCTGTCACGTTTAATTGGTTGCTAAATCAATATGATAGCATGGTCCTGTCGTTGTGTGGCCGCGACCTGCAGATCGGGGTGTTGAACCCTGAAATCCACTCCACTTCTTATTTGATTAACGATTCTCTCGTTGATACCTTTTTCCATTGTGAAGCAACAAATTCTGTATTTCAGACCAGTAAAGCTCGATCCAGCTCGCGTCCTCGAAGGCGCCGAGTGGAGTCTCCTTGTTGCGCCCTCGCAAAGGGAATTTAGCATCACCACTGAGAATGTTGTTCCTCAAGTACGATTCCCCTTACCGAACGCAATTGGCACAAAGCCCGGCGAGCCTCGTGAGAGAGCCGTCCTTTCGGCACTCACAGACTCTCAAGCGCCCGCAAAAAGTGTTGCTACTCCACCCACACGGGAGGCGCTCCCGTCGGCGCCCGCGACATTCCAGCAACAGATGGGCAACATGGAAATTAAAGGCTCGGAAAAAAGCTCTGAGGCTCCTACGGGTGCTGCGCCCACTCAGGTCTATCGCCCAACGCTTCTCGAACCGGGAGTCCACCAGAATCAAGAAAGTCAGGCCCAGCAAGATGCTGCGGCTAAAGTCCCGAGTCCCAAGACTTCAATCGCGCGGCCCAACGACGCCGATTCTGGAGCCGCTGCGCAACCGACGAGGTCAGTCGCATCCGCGGAGAGCTTCATCCCCCGCTCTGAGGTAGCCGGTGCGCAAAGATACCGAGAGCTTCAGCAACTTCGGCGAGATGTTACGGCGGCCGCCCCAGGGAGTGAGCGAGCGAAGATTAATCAATCGATACGGAAAATAAGAGATGCCGCATATAAGCCGGGGCGCTTGACGAATAACTACTGTGATATCGACGGCAATCCAATCGGAATGGTTCAGGTAATTAGTAAAGGACAGGTTCCACGAGATTGCATCGCCATAGCGGCTACCGACACAGTGTCTTCCATCGCCTTCGACTTCGTAGAGAGGCGTGTGCGGACACACTCAGATCGTAATACCCGCCGTGAGGTTATCGACGAGACAAAATTAGCGCTCCGTTTCACAGCCATCATTTCAGAGCAAGGGCGTGAGGTGCTTGAGAAACTTGCCAAACAGATCGTCAAAAACTCCCCGTACCAGTTCGGTATTCGACTTCAAAAGGGTAGAGAGGAGTCCGTTCCTAAAACAGAGATTAAGCGAATCCTGCGGGATCAAAAGTCGTTTGATACGACGATCGATGCAATACCGATTCATATCAGTACGAATGGGAAAGTGGAGCTGCACACCTCTGTAGCGTCGATGCGGCTCGTTACCGTGAATGAGCTCTGTTTCCCGCGGTCGAAAGATCTACATAGGACGTTTACTCCATTCTCGCGGTCTCCGAAGAAGTGGGTCCTGAGAACTTCAAATGAGCTCAACGAGGCCGTCAAAAATGGCTTCGAACGTTTAGCGCAGGTTCTGAATCGGATCTTCGAATAATGGCGTGGTAGGGAGTAGCGGAAGATCAACGGGGCGACATCTCCATTTTGAGGTTCGAGTGGCGGGAACTCCCGTAGATCCCTCGTGGGTGTTTTGAGGCGGGCACACAAGCCATCCCAAACCGACAGATTGTGACAGTAGTTGCTTAGCGCACGAGGTTCGGTACCCTGATTATGACTGAGTGTGCAGTCGTCTGTTGAGTAGCAGTGCACCAGTTGAAAAGAGTGGGGGGGGGATGAACGTTGAACAGACCCGAGGTGGAAAAGGTAGCGCAGGGGCATCGAATCTAACTCAGTATCCGGTGCTCGTCCCAAGCGGTCCAGCCGGTGTTGGATTGGAAGGGGTACTAGCTCCGAAAGGAGCTACGGGTGCAGAGCCGAGCGGGCTAGAGCTTGACCCCGCACAGGGACTTCTCGAACGAGTATTTCGCGATCCAGCTTTGGTTCTAGGAAGAGATATCCATAGGCTCTTGGAGCTTGGAACCGATCGTCACACGAGCGAGTCTGTAGCTTCGGCTCTTGAGTATGCAGTGAGCAAAAATCCTTTAGTAGCAGAGGTCTTGGTAACTGCGTGCGGTGCTCGACTACAGGAAACAACGGACCCTGCGTCCCCGGTGCGAGAAGTGATCGTCCGGGCACTTATCGCCGCGGTTAAGACGACCCCGGAAAGTACGCAGCACCGTACCAAGGTGCTTGATGGAATAGCGAAGATTGGACTTACTGACCCTGAGCGCGTGCAGATAGAGCAAAGCATTCAGAGCGATCGTCCTGAGTTACTCGCCGATCTTAAGAATCAGCTGCCGCTGCCTCGTTGGTATCAGCGCATGTTCTATGGCATTTTTGGTGAGGGGCACAGGGCGGTGACGGCGCGAGCGGCTCAGATCCAAGAGAAATCCGAGCTTATCTGCAGCCTGGCTGAGCGGGGTCTGCTACTCGATGAGGTAGCAACCTTAGCCGGCTACAAAACCTCGAAACAGGAAATAATTCTACAGAGCCTCAAACGCTACGTCACACAAACCTCTAGGGGACTCCCTGATTCAACACAAGAAGCGCTGTGGCGTTTGGTTGCATCGGACCGCTTGCCCCCTTCTTTCAGTCTTATAGTAGAGGATATCCTGCTTGCTGGCACTGTGAGCAAGGGTGTGCAAGGGGCACTCGCGAAACAACTTCAGCTCTTAGAAAGGAAGTTTCCTATCACTGAGGTTTCAGATGTGCTGGTAGTGCGTATGTGTGCACGCATGGTTGATCGACTGGAGTGTTCCTTAGAGCTAGCCAGACTATTCGATACAGCAACCAATCATTGGCAATTAGGGGCTCATCTAGCAAGCTCGAATGGGTTAGAGGAGCTCACGAGAAAGGTTATTGAACGCGCAAGTAAAGTTTTTGAATGCGCAGCCGGCGGCCTTTTTGAAACCGTCGCTGGCTATCAAGCTGTAGTAGGCACAATTGTAGTAGGCCAAAGAAAATTCATAACCAAGGGTCAGCAATTAGATACCCTCCTGTCGGAATGGTCGTTTAATAAAACACGCCAGGATCAGGTAGCCTATGCTAAAAAGTTAGGTTACCGACTTGCTACACGCGCGGAGAACCTGGCCTATGTTAAAGGTCTCTTGGCGGAAGAAGGCAACAACACTTTGAATGACGCAGGAAAGAACGCTCTAAACACCTACCGAAAGCGGTACGTGCGGGATAATGAAAGCGGGCTTGCTGTTGTTGATCGGCGTGTTCGCGTCAACAGCGAAGACGGGTTCGCGTACGACTTTCCTCACGATGGGGCGTTGTTTGTGCGCGCTTCTGCGGAATCAAAATAATTTGATCGTTGATCATTGGTTTCTTGGTCCCCTCCGTAAGGAGGGGTTGGTTCTATTGATCATTGGTCCTTTGATCGAAAAATTTTCTACTTTTTTCCTCTGTAGCCGGGCTACTCCAATCTCTCAATGATTTCAGCTAGTGAGGAGGTCGCCCGGTTCGGAAATAAATTCGACCAGCAATATTCCGGGAACTTTCGAGTAGCCCGGCTACTAAGGTTCCAGGCGGTAAAATTGTCTCCTGCATTACTCCATATGGGCCGCTCTCAGGAGTTTTAATGACACAGGCGCCTTTGGAAGCTATCAACTTATACTCTCCACAGCTACTACCTCATGGATAGTTAAATCAATCGCATTTTTGTAAGTATCAGATCAGTGGCGAGAAGTGGGGGCGCGACTGCTGGAAGTAGTGAGATAAGGGCGAAATTCGTATTCTCTCGGTCCAGCGCAGGGTTTCCAGGGTCCACGTAGTGCGGAAGATGTGCTGCTAAGTAGCGAAAAATAGCATTTCAAATACACGACCCCTGTCCCGTCACCAAGGAAGCGGAGTTTAAGGAAGCGGAGTTTAGAAGTCGTCGAGCGACGGCTCGAAGGAGTCATACGAGGGGAGTTCATCGATAGCCTCCACGGCATAGATGAACTTAGGAATAGGAGGAGGCGCTTGGAAGTCAGGGATTCCTTGAGCCTTCATGATATCCTTGATTGAGTGCTCGTCTTGGATGAAGGCGATGATACGCATCTGTGCTTTGCATTTGGGGCACTCCAAGGGGTCTATCTCGTAGATTCTCTTTATGCCCCACACTCTGGTACACCCTACTTTGCACAAACTCATGCCAGTTCACCGCTGAAAATGAGCCAAGGCAACCAGGTCCGGGACGGTCGCTGTAAGGCAAGTAGCCAACTACCGGAGTAAGCGACAAAAAGGCGACAGTTCCACCGACCGCACCCAAGAGGTATAGGGCGAGTGATTTGGTCACTCACAGAAGTAGTTCCCTCAGGAGCCATGCAGGCTCATCATGTTTGAACACGGGCCGCGGCCAGTCAGGGCGGTCCCGCCCGCAGTGCATTGTCAGGAGCCGTACTTACCGTACCTCTGGAAATCTGAAAAATAGAGAACTATCAATTTGTCTTCGACCTTCACTGGCAAGTACAGCTCGTAGTTACCGCCAGAGGCTAGGAACCGCATCTCCATGCTGCCCTTTGAGAAGACGCTCTCAAGATATGCGCGTTCTTCTTTCGATGAGCTATAAATGAAATCTACCTTCTCTGCCGCCTTCTTCGAGAAGTCACTCGGATAACTTTGGAAAGCCAGGAATACGCGCTTATCTCCGATGGTATCGGGAAGAATAACCTGTGCAATTGGAACGTTCTCGTCAATCCTCCGCATTACCGAGAGTATTTTTGCAGCCTCCTCAATATATGCACTGCCAAACTCGTACGCGGCAAGCGTTCGAAGCTCCTTTTGATTTTCTGAAACCATCGCCTCTGCCGCGGACACCAATAGATCCTTCTTTTTCAGCGCGGAAAGTTCATTGCCTACAAAAAGCAGGCTAATGACTACCGGTACGGACGCTACCGCGATGTATATCTTTGCCTTGGAGATCCGAGGATCTGATGCTGAGCCAGACTCCTTTTGAGCGATTGCCTCGGATATCTTGGACAGATTCGACATCACATTTAGTACGATTGCGCCCCCAAGAATTGCGAATATTCCGAGAATACTGAGGTAAAAAGTCCCAGTCATGTGCTCTCGAAATATTTTCAGATCAAATACAGTGATCGTCAGAAAGGTGATCACCCAAAAGAAAAGCGCGGTCGTCGCATACAACGCAACTCGGTTGGTTACTTTTATAATCAGACCGTGATTCATGATTTAGGCTCCTAACCGTAGTAAGCAGCGGGCGCGAAGCCATACTTTCTTTGATTGTTATCCCTTTGCCGCTGACCACGCAACTTCCATCGTGCACTCTCGATTACATGCCCTATGGAACAAGACACATTCACCAATATCGAGGGCTCCATCCTCATTATTCGTGGACAGCGGGTTATTCTCGACCACGACCTTGCTCGACTGTATGGGGTCGCAACGAAGCGACTCAATGAGCAAGTTAAACGAAATCGCGACCGGTTCCCCGAAGACTTCATGTTTCAACTGGAAGTACAGGAGGTTGCAAGTTTGAGGTCGCAAATTGCGACCTCAAATGGCGCTAAAGGTAAAGGTGGCCGTCGTTACCGACCCTATGTGTTCACCGAGCATGGCGCCGTCATGGCCGCTAACGTTCTAAGCAGCAAGGTTGCGATTCATGCGAGTATTCTCGTTGTACGAACCTTCATTCGTATGAGGACTATGCTTGCCGAACACGGAGAGCTAAAGCGGCGACTGCAATACATCGAGAAACGCCTCGCGCAGGGTTTTGCGGAGCACGAGCAGGAGTTGCAAGAGATTCGATTTCTAATCGCACAACTTGAGAGGCCGACCGAGCAGCAAAAGAAGAGGAGAATCGGATTTTAGGTAGTAACGGGCGGTTGTGCGGGGGCGAGAGCCGTGCGACACCAGGCTATTGTTATGCTATATCCGCACGGCTGATTTTCTGAAGGATGTAATAACTGAAAAACCGCCCGTACTTTCTCTGTAAATCCTCCCTTTGCCAATCCTCCCCAGTGATGACACCTCGACAGGCTTTGGTTCCGCAGCTGCACTTCATCTCAAAATGACGGTCTGTGGTCATCGCATAGTCGTATGCAAAGCTCCTCATCGGGAAAAATGTCAAGGATAGTTAAATCAATCGCATTTTTGTAAGTATCAGATCAGTGGCGAGAAGTTGGGGAGCGACTGCTGGAAGTATTTAGATAAGGGAGAAGTTCGTATTCTCTCGCTCCAGCGTAGGGTTTCCAGGGTCCAAGGGGAGCTCTAGAGGGGGTGCTAAGTAGCGAAAAATAGCATTTCAGTTACACGCCTCCTGTTCCGTCACCAAGGAAGCGGAGTTTAGAAGTCGTCGAGCGACGGCTCGAAGGAGTCGTAAGAGGGGAGTTCATCGAGAGCCTCCACGGCATAGATGAACTTAGGAAT
>CAIXKI010000035.1 GCA_903920005.1 uncultured delta proteobacterium | reverse complement strand
CTCACCTTTACGACATCAGACTCTGTTCCTCCGCTCCTGACGTGTTTGAGGCTATAGGAAAGCAATTCGTTCGCAATAAGCCCCGCCGAGATCGCGACATCTATCGGAAGAGTTATAGCCTCGATCTCCTTCTCAAGACGCACAACACCCGACTCTACCGATGCAGCTCGCACAAGCTGGGCCGAGAGCTCGCTTAAATAATCCCCAAACGGGATCTCCGATAGACTTTCCGACCTGTAGAGCTTTTCGTGAACTAGGGCCAACGAACGTATCCGCTCCTCACTTTTCCTGAACATCGATAGCGAGGGAAGATCCGACACCTCTTTTGACTGCAACCGGAGCAAACTGCAGATAAGTTGCAGATTATTCTTCACGCGGTGATGCACCTCTTTTAAGAGCGCCTCTTTCTCTCGCAAAGCCGCTGAAATCCTCTGCTCCACCCTCTTCTTCTCGGTAATATCTCTTAGATTAACGGACCATCCTCCGAGCCCCTCTCCGTGATTGGGCAAACGCGAGAGGCTCATCCAGACGATTCGAGGTTGTCCGTTATCGACAGAGAACTCTACCTCACTCTGACTGCCACACTCCGGGTGATTCTCAAGACGTTGTACCTCGCGCCATAAGAGATCGAGAGGGCTCCCCGGATGAGCGTCGGCTCGGGCTCCGACCACCTGATCGGCAGATAGATTCAGAAGCTCCTCTGCAGCGGGTCCCCACTGCCAAACGGTGCCGTCCGCATTAATACCAATGATTGGATGTGGCGAGGCATCGACCACCGACGCCAAACGTTTAACCTTAGAACTAACTACCCCTATAGTAGAGGCCGCCTCTCTAGAGACCCTCTCACGGTCAACCTTAGCAAGTAGAAGCCTTTCATTCCCCTCAGACACTTCGCGCGACAAGTCGTTGTTTCTCCGCTCAGCCCTCGCATATAGAATAGCGAACACAAAGATAAGGCTACTCATAAACACGCCAGCTACTGCCTCGAGAGGGTTCAAAAGCGACGTAGATCCGGGCGAGGCAAACAGCACCCATAGCGTCGTCGTAATGTCGCTTATGGCAAGACACCCCAACAATACAGAGAGGATATCAATCAGCACTCGAGGGTTACCTCGAGCAATTCTTCTTCGAAGGCAAATGATAAGGATAGAGGTGGGGGCTAGCACACCACCGACCACGAGATGCCTCACGAGAATACTTGCGTCCGGACTGCTCATGGGTGAAATCAGGTCACTAACGCTTGCCATGGTGCTTATCAAATCGACAGACGTCTAAAATGTTGTGCGGACACGCGCACTCGGGACTCTAGTATACCTATGAAACAGGCGAATCTCCACCTCGAATGCCCGTTGAATGCTCTCCAAGCCTCTACGCACATTGGGGGATGTTCGTGATCATACCGAGGTGAGGAAGCAACCTCTTGTAAGAACAGTCATTACTCCCGAGCTGCTGGGAGGCTCCCGTCTATTCGCAGGCGATCACCAACCTTAATTCCAAACTTTTTCGTAACACCTCCAGCCAACTCCACGACATACGTGCTTGGCTTACCAACGCTACGAGGAGTCTCCGTAAGGGGAGCCGTGTTTTCAAGGATTCCGACTATCGTTAAATCTTTCGAAAGAAAAAGCATATCCAGAGGGATGTAGGTATTTTTCATCCAGAACGTGTGCTCTCTCTCCTCCGGGAAGATAAAGATCATTCCATTCAAGTCATCCAGCGACTTCCGGAACATAAGACCCCGACCACGTTCTGCGTCATTAGCGCAGACCTCCATGGAGAATTCCTTTGTAGAAGCGCCACTACCGCTATCGACAAAAACCCCCTTTACTCCGGGTTGCGCGCAAGCCGCACAAAGCACCGAAGAAACAACTAACGTGAGGCTCGCCACTCGAAGAAAAAAGCCACGTATGGTCCGTATTACCTGGCTGCTCATGCAGAGGTCCGAATGCTCTTGACGACCTCAGTCAGCTCTGGAGCAACGGCGAAGAGATCCGCGACGAGCCCATAATCAGCCACCTCAAAGATAGGAGCATCAGGATCCTTGTTGATCGCGACTATCACCTTCGAATCTTTCATTCCAGCGAGATGCTGGATGGCTCCAGAAATTCCAACGGCGATATAGAGAGTCGGCGCAACAACCTTGCCAGTTTGTCCAACCTGCCAGTCGTTCGGAGCGTATCCAGAGTCCACCGCCGCGCGTGAAGCGCCGACCGCCGCGCCAAAAGCATCAGCCAATGGAAACATAACCTTCTCAAAATTATCAGAGGAGCCGAGCGCTCGACCACCACTCACAACCACCTCAGCATCCGAGAGCTCAGGCCTATCGGCCTTCGACATCTCATAGGAAACCACCTCTCCAAATCGTGGTTGCTCTTTGAGCTCAGGATCGCCACCCAGAGAGAGCTGCGCCACATCACCGCCCCCTGTGGTTACACCAGCGGGCGCGAAGCCCGTTCCGCGAACGGTAACAACCCGGCTAGGAGCCACAAGTTCAACGTCAGCTATAACGTTTCCGGCGTACATAGGTCGTTTGATAGAACCATCCGGGTTAACGCCGATAATATCCGAGGCCTGGGCGGCATCAAGAAGTGCAGCCACGCGCGGCAATGCGTCCTTACCACTACTGCTTGCAAGCCCAACCACGCTTGACGCCCCGAGGTCGTTTGCGGCAAGCGCGATGGCGCGCGCATACGGCTCTGCGCGATATTTCTCAAAGAGCGCATCTTCAGAGTAGCGGACAGAGGAGAGTCCAAACGCGACCATCGATTCCGCCGCAGTCTTAGACTGTGGACCAAGCGCGACACCAACGATTCCAGAAGCCCCCCAGGCGCTTTGAAGCTCACGCGCCGCTTGCAACGCCGCAAGGGTACCCTTGAGAACCTTTCCATGAGAGTGCTGAACAAAAAGAAGAATACTAGCCATACAAAACCTCGGTAGAATTAGAGAATTTTAGCTTCACCCTGGAGCGCTGCTATGAGCTCCTGAACGTTGGCGACTTTCCGTCCAGCCTTTCGGCCAGTTGGAACAGAGAGGCTCTTTACCCTAACCTTAAGATCCGCAGAAACTCCGAGAGCCTCCAGTGAGAGCTCTTCAAACGGCTTCTTCTTGGCCTTCATAAGGTTCGGGAGGGCAGCGTATCGCGGCTCATTAAGACGGAGATCCGTAGACACAACGCAGGGGATCGGAATCTTAATCGTCTCCAATCCACCATCGACCTCACGGGTTACTACAGCAGATCCAGATTCTACGAGAACCTTCGAAGCGAAGCAGGCCTGAGGGAGGTTGAGCCGTCCCGCGACGAGCTGCGCTGTTTGGTTCGCGTCCGAGTCGATAGCCTGCTTTCCGAGCAGGATCATTCCATAATCTCCCTTCTTAAATACCTCCGCGATAACTCGCGAGGCGAGGTCAGAATCTACCGGCCCATCGTGCTTCACCAGAATCGCCGAGTCAGCGCCCATAGCAAGGGCGTACTCAAGACGAGCGCGAACATCTGCTGGCCCTACGCTCACGAGAACGATCTCAGAGCAGACCCCTTTCTCCTTGAGACGAATAGCCTCCTCTACAGCGATCTCGTCAAAGGTGTTCAAGATCCATTTAATCCCGTCGGTCTGAATATCTTTTCCGTCGGGTAAGAGCTTAAGTTTAATCTGCCAATCAGGCACGCGTTTTACTGGTACAAGAATCTTCATACTATTGAATCTACTTCATTAACCCACGCCCTCGCTAGCAATTTATGAGCTCTCGAGCGCCACACGTTGGATTAGTTCAACTACCGTCTTAGCGCAACCAGGATTTCAATAAAGGGCCGCCGGCTCGTCTCGCCGGTCGCAGGTGCAAATGTTTCTATGCGATTGATGTCGCGGCTTCCGGCGAGCCGGCGAGGCCGCCGGCCCTCCAATTGTTTTCGCGATAATTATGCGATTTGCCCGTATCCTCGATGACCGTTTCTGGAGGGCCAGCGGCCCGTCTCGCCGGAGGCAAGCCGAGGCTCCGCCTCGGTGCCCACAAGCATCACGTCGGAATCAGCGCCTCGGAGAACGGAGGGCGCAGAAGCCTGGCCCGCCCGACTTTCGCCGATTGCGCAAGTATCGGATGTGTCTTCTCAAGGCGCGTCATCTGATTAAGGTGGTCCGCTGTCTGGCTTACGAGCCGCGCAACGTCACCATCCGCAACACCAGAGAGACGAAGAAGTCCGGAGAACTCCGGCCACGTCTCCGATTCCATCCACGTAACGACGGTGAGAGCCGCATCTGGCATCACCGCGACCTCTGAGGAACCTGGGCCCTGATACTTCTGCCGCACCCGCGTCACAACCTCGTTCATCTTCTTGAAGTCTTCGGCTTTTATCGGATTTTCTTTCAACCGAAAGTACGGGCGGTGAGGATCGCCAGCGATGCTCGCCACCAGCCCAACGAGTTCAAACAACGCGCAATCATCGAAGATGCCGTCAGATATCGCTTCACCCAGCTCCAAAACGAGGCTCGTGCAGAGCTCCGCCGTCCAATATCCCTTCTCGGTTAAGCTTCCGCCTTCAACATACCCCAGGGCGCGAAGACCATCCAAACTCTGAGCGAGAGAGGTCTCCTGCTTCTTCTCAAGTTCGTCGGCTTCTCGCAACTTCCGCCGGATCCGCTTCTCGACTCGCTTGAGCTTTTCACCGGTAAGCCCTCGATCCTGATCAGCGTCGCCCTGCTCGTTCAGAGCCTCTTCACGCATTCGACTTGCGTTTTTTCGATCCAAGAACGCCGCAAGGCTGCGCTCAACTGTAAATTGTAGGTCATCGACGTTTCGGTATTTGAGAAGGTTCAAAACCGTAGACGGAGCGGCGAAATAGCTTGAGCGAAGGGGCTCCGGCGGTCGCTTCGATACCTCCAGAAGCACCCGCGCGTCGGAGAACTTACTTGGGGTAATCAGACAGACACCGACAGCGTCCTTCCCTCGACGACCGGCACGACCTGCCATCTGCTGAAACTCAGCCGACGAAAGCACACTAAATCCTTCAGCCCCTCGCTTGCTATGGGCCGTGACAACCGCTGTCCGGGCCGGGAAATCGACCCCAGCGGCCACAGTACCTGTCGCGATCATCATGCGGAGCATCCCGCGGGACATGAGCTCCTCAAGAAGAAGCCTCCAGATCAACAGCTGCCCGGCATGATGCGCTCCAACTCCGGTCACGACGAGAGATTGATACTGAGGGTAGCCCGTAATGAAAGATGGATCGAAGTTATACTTTTTAATGACGGCCTGAACTTCATTCTCTATCCGTTGTTGCCCCTCGAGCGGAAGAACGGCATTAGGATTTCGGGAGAGCGCCTCAACATCGCCGTCACACTGCTTACGAGCGGTTCGAAAGAGGATCGCTGGCAAGAGGTCGTCATGCTCAAGTTCACGGAGAATTATCGATACTGGAAAATCTGGATACAACATTATCGTCCTCCCCGCCTTCCGCCACTTCGCGCACCGCTTCGGCCACCACGAGATCCAGGCCGTCCGCGACCGCCGCCTCCTCCGCCGCGGCCTCCACGTTCCTCCGGACCCCGGCTAAATTTTCCAGTAACCCTGGTCCCTGACTCATCGAGAGAAGCCGAGCCATAGAAATGAGAAACCTCAGGCGAGAGGTGCCCCCGCTCGTCACTCAATGGAATAACGCCGTACTTCGGATGCAAGAATCCGAGCCGAAGCTCTACCGGCCTATTCTTCTTCATCACTATGCGACATTCTTTATTTCGAGTCTCCTCGATCCACGCCGCGATCTCCTCAGCGTTGGAGATGGATGCCGAGAGCATGAGCAGGGTGGTCGAGTGGGGCGTGAGGATAATACTCTCCTCCCATACAGCTCCGCGCTGCGGATCAGCGATGTAATGCACCTCATCGAGAATCACCAGAGAGTAGCGCCCCCCGCCTCGATACAATTCGTTCCGGTAGATCTCGGTCGTTGCTATGACAATATCTGAGTCGCCCTCTATCTTTCGGTCCCCCGTCAGAAGGCCGACCGTGTAGTCCGGCGCGAAGGTGTGCTGAAACTCTGAATACTTGGTATTCGAAAGCGCTTTGAGCGGAGTCGTATAGACCGCATGCTGCCCTTTTTTCAGAAGGTTTCTCATCGCTTCAGTAGCGATGTAGGTCTTACCGGATCCGGTCGGAGCTACAACAAGCGTATCTATTCCGGCAGCGAGATTAGCGATCGCTTCCTTCTGGAAATCATCTACCTCAAAATTTCCCTTATCAGGCACGCCGATTCCCGAGAGAAACCGCTCCCGGGATTCCTTAATAGCGTTATCTTTCATCATTACTTTTTTCATCTCTACACCGTCACCGTTGGCTCAGTCGGGAGAGCTGGAAGTTCGAACCGACACGATACAAAACTACGAACGAACGCGGGCGCCGATCCGGCCAAATCCGCGAGGGAGCCGTCAAAAGCGATCGCGCCATCAAACAAGCCGAGAATCCGATCCACGGAGGGAAGGAGTCGTCGCAAGTCATGGCTGACCATTACAGTCGTTGGCTGATATTCTTTATGAAGTTCCACGATTAGATTCATAATCACACTACTCGCTACTGGATCGAGCCCACTCGTTGGATCGTCCAGGAGCAGAATCTTCGGTCGCCCTACCAATGCTCTGGCCAGCGAAACGCGACGCCGCATTCCCCCACTCAACTGCCCAGGCATCTTATACGCGGCCCTCGAGAGCCCTACTCGCGCAAGTATCTCAGACACCTTGTCACATACAGACTCACGAATCTCTTTCGGCAGGGAGTTTGTGGGAACTTTACCTCCGACGAGAGGGAAGGCGATGTTGTCGTAAACGGACATCGAGTCAAAGAGCGCCCCCTCTTGGAACATCAGCCCGACATCCGCTACGGAGAGACCTTTGTCGAAAACGACAGACCCGTACTCACATTTACAGGTTTGGGCGATAATTTTAAGAAGGACACTCTTGCCGCCACCACTAGGCCCTATGAGGCCGTTTATGGAGGCCGGCTTCAACGCAAAGCTCACGCCCTGAAGAACTGGACGATCACCGAAGCTTCTATATATATCGTTAACGCGTAACACTAGCCCCTTTGTACCCCTTCATGTTGGGGAGCACCATACACTTGCCGGCACCATACATTTTTCGGTCAAACATCCGCACTTTTCAGCTAGCTGCGAATTGGTCGCAAGAATCGATGGTAGGCGTCTCATTCGCATCATCCACCAGCGCCCCCTTGGGCCTCCATGATCCATCTCGCACCCTCTTCAGAAACTCCTCATGCTCACGAATAGAGTTGAGCGTTAGCAGCTGCTTACGCCACAGAGCCCCACGACACATCTGGGAGGCGAGCTGCTTAAACTTTCCACCGCACGAACTCTCCTGAAAATCCTCTTTCAAAAGTTCGATGTATCTAAAAAGAACGTCGAGCATCAGGTCGAAATTTCCTGTAAGCCTAGACGGCTGATTATGGAGGATCTCGGAGAAAATGAACGGATTCCACATGCTCGCGCGACCGATGAAGAGTCCCGCGACCTTACCCTTTAATCGAGCCTCAGCTGTTGCGCGACACACGACATCGCCAGAACCTAGCACCGGAATTGAGAGGATCTCAGCCACCTCTTGAACGAGGTCCCAATCCGCATTCCCCCTATAGAGCTGCGACCGAGTACGCCCGTGAATAGCGAGAGCCTCAACGCCCTCACCCTCGGCCATCTTCGCGACCTCGATCGCGTTACGAGAGTCCTCATCCCAGCCAGCTCGAATCTTTATCGTCAAAGGAATTGATATCGACTTTCGTACTTCACGAATAATCTCTTTTAGATGGTCCGGCTGACGCATCAACTCACACCCACCACCCCGCTTCACAACCTTAGGAGCGGGACACCCACAGTTTATATCAACGAGATCGGCGCCGAAATCTTGCACCATCATCGCCGCATCTCTCATCCGCGCGATATCGTACCCGAAGATCTGAACGCAATACGGTCTCTCCTCCTCGGAGAACCTCATCATCTCCATCGTTCGTTGGGAGCCCCTCGTCATGCCCTCCACCGACACGAACTCGCTCACCACGAGTCCAACGGCTCCGGGATTCAACTCCTTCACCAATCTTCTAAATGGACGCGTCGTCACCCCGCTCATCGGAGAAAGTACGAGTCCAGGATTTACCTCAATAGCGCGGATCCGATACGGCTTAATCACACAAACACCCACGAACTTTTCTAGATAAAACTTCTATCAAGAAAGGCTTCTGAATGAAGTCCATTCCCCCCTGCTCTAGGATCTTCGAGACGACATGCTCCGAGCTAAACCCGCTTACCAGAAGAACGCGGCAGGTGGGGTTCATCTCTCGAATACGGGCGAACACCTCTTCGCCAGAGAGACCGGGCATCAACATATCTAAAATAACGAGGTCGAATGAACCCTTCGCTTCGGCGTATTTCTCTACGCCCTCAAGACCAGAACACGCCGTCTCCACCGCATAACCCAAGTGGGAGAGCGACAACCCCAGCACATTTCGAACGGCATACTCATCGTCGATAATGAGCACCTTCTCTCCGTTACCACGCACAGGAGCGGAATCATCCTCGTAGGATTCGGTATCCTCATGAGCATCTATATCGGCTGGGAGCACTATTCTAAAAGTTGTCCCCTTACCGCGCTCAGACTCTACAACGATTCCTCCGCCAAGCTCTTTGACGATGGAGTGCACCGTGCTCAAGCCAAGGCCCGTGCCACTCTCTTTCTTCGTCGTAAAGTAGGGCTCAAAGAGGCGAGCCTTAACCTCCTCATCCATCCCAGCCCCGGTATCCTCAACCACTAGGGTGCAATAGGCCGGAGAGGGGGGCTCTTTACCGAACAATGCCTCTACGCCAGCGCGGTCGCATCGAGGTTCTAATCGAACAACAACCTCCCCACTGCCCTCTATGGCGTCTCTGGCGTTGACGATCAGGTTTATGATTACCTGACTGAGATACGACTCTGACGCCATCACGACGACAGGTTTCTCTGAGGGCACCACGTTAAGTCTGACAATCGAGGGAATCGCGCTCTTCATGAGCGTAGCGACACGAGAAACCAGATCGCCAAGCTCGATGCGTGTCGTCGTCGACGCCGCGTCGACCTTGGAGAATTTCAAAATCTGTTGCGTGAGCGACGCGGCGCGCAACGCGCCCTCCTCTATCGCTTGAAGCGATTCGCTATACCCGCCGTTTCCGGGGAGCACGCTTCGTACGTACGCAAGGTGCCCAAGAATGCCCGTAAGGAGGTTATTAAAATCGTGAGCGACTCCCCCTGCTAAGAGTCCAAGGGTCTCCAGTCGCTGACCATGAAAGACCTCACTCGTTTTATCGGCTGAGAAGGTCGCCATAACCCGAATGAGTCGAACATCCCCGTCGAAGGTGCAGATACGCACAATCAGAGGCGCGCCCCCCTTCTTGCTAAACTCAGCGGAGAATTCACGATCGAGCCACGGCGTCCGCTCAACGGTCGGCCAAAAAGCAGATACTGGGTTACCAACCAGCGCGTCAACGCGAGTTCCAAGTAACGCGGCAAAGGAACTATTAGCCCCCAAACACACCAAATCCCTGCCGACTAAGCAGTGCGGCTCCGGCAAGCTCTCTAAAATAGTGTGAGCAGATGTATCGGACAACATTATGACCCTTTGAACCTCATGGTCACACGCGAGCCCCCCTTAAAGGCCCACGGGACAAACAAGCATAGTAGCAACAGGCAATCGAGCGCCCTCTACACGCAACCGGGACCGACGTACCACCGTCCCCAACTACCTAACTATACGTGTTTGTTCGTCCTCTTATCAATGCACAGACCGCATCGATTAAGGCTTTTGGATCAACAGGATCTCTGTCCCCGCAACCCCAAACGGCCATGATAAGACATTCAAATAACCGACTTTTTCCTCGAAACAGCCCATAAAAGCCTCGGCGAACTCCCCGAGTCTCGGACAAATTTGCCGGGCATGGGCTCGCGCCTTTTGGGGTCGTCCGCCTCAAAGCATCTCCATTTTTTAAAATCCTCGTAAGCAAGTGAATGAGGGTGAAAACACCGAAAAAGCGCCGTTTTTGACCCATCAGATCCTGTCGAGCCTTAAAAAGTTGGATCCCTTTCATCGGCCGTCGAATCTCAATTCCTGAGGCGGCAAACGTCGTCATGTAGTTAGGCTTGTAACCTGAAACGAATGTGGTAGGTTTTATCTACCGTGAGTATTTTTAACGGGGAGTCAGTTGTTATGTCTGAGTCTGAGTCCGGGGTCCTGAAGGGTGTTGTAAAGTGGTTCAATGACGCCAAAGGTTTTGGCTTCATCGAGCACACGAGTGGTAGAGACGTTTTCGTCCACTACTCGGTTATTACAACTGAGGGTTTTAAAACCCTCAAAGATGGAGAAACTGTGGAGTACGAATTGAAGGAAGGCCCCAAAGGGCTTCAAGCTTCAAAGGTACTTCGTACGAAGAAGGAAGAGACTACTTCCGAAGAGAGTGTTGAGGCTAGCGATGAGAGTGTTGAGGCTAGCGCCGAGACATCTCCGGAGTCTTCTGAATCTGCAGAGTAATTACCTCAGCAGAAGTAAGAGCTGATTACGAGCCGACGCGATGACCTCGCGTCGGTTTTTTTTTGCTTCGCTCGGGCGACCGCCCAGATCAGGGAACCCTAAAATCTTAAGGACACCCTGAAAAGCTGGAGACTCCTCGTTGAGATGATGCCGACGTAGGAACCCAGTTCCCAATCCGTACCCAACGATATCCCTCCCCATCAACTCCTGGACATACCCCCCAAAAGGCATACGGCGCGGAGATCCTATCCCCGGAAGCATCCAGCAGGATCGTTCCGGTAATACCCTGATACCCTTCCGCCGCTCTTGAGAAACGATCCATGAGTGTCCACGTAGCGGGACCAACGAGCTCGTACGCCTTTTCAAGGATACCTACGGCGTCATAGGCACCGAGAGCGAAGGCGTTCGGCTCAGTTCCCCCGATCGCATCAGTTACTCGCTGAGCCTCTCCCAAACTATCACTCGGGATGGTGGTCAACGCACTCGGGAATCCATCAGCTTGATACGCGAAGGAGGCCGCCGCGGAGTTTGAGACTATCGAATCAACCTGGGCGGATCCGTCCCCACCATAGAAACTCACGTTCGCAGTTCCACTCTCCTCTCCGATGGCAGCTAAGAGGTTCGCCACCTCATCGAAACCGGCGACGAAAACTCCGACCCTTCCCTTGCGAGACCCAAGGGAGATGGCGTTCGCCACCTGCGCGGATACACCCTGAAAACTATCGATCTGAGTGGTCGGATACGAAATCCCGGGCTGCGTAGCATACCCTCCTGCGGTCGCATACGTTCGTAAGGAGCTGACGAGCCCCTGATTGCCGGTATCTTCGCGGCCTACGGTTACGAAGGAGGTATCTCCACGAGCGCGCATGAGTTCATACACAGCGCTGCTCTCAACCACATCGGTCGGCACCAATCGGTACAGTGAGTCATGAGCGATAGACAACGCGGATGCGGTACTGCCAGTACTCACAATCAGCGCGCCACTCGCATTCGCAATCGGAAGTATCTGTCGGGCCTCTGAACTGGTTTGCGGGCCGATCACCGTTGTTATCCCAGCGTCGACAAGAAGCTGAAGCCCCTCCGCCGCTCGAGCGGGATCGCTCCCGGTGTCAACAACTCGCAGCGAAATCGACTTTCCTCGACCAGCCGCTTCATCTATCGCTTGCTCGATCGCCCCCTTCGAAAGATTCCCGAGATCTCGCCCAGGACCCGATAAATCAAGCAAAGCTCCGATCCTTATCGCACCCTCATCGCTATCATTACTGCCCCCTCCGCAACCTATGCTGCACACTGTCGAAGCGAGGAGGAACATGCTGATGATAGTTTGGGGGAAGGCTCTTTTCATGGGCGATAGATAGACCACCCAGCGAGACTCGCCAACGGGGAATCATTGCGGCGTGCTGAAAAAGTTTCGTCAGGAGTATTTCGAGATTTTGGGCAAAACAGAGCAAAGATGATGAAAGGACCCCGGATGTTTCCGCTGCGATACGCAGAGGATTTTTGCCACGTGTCCAACGAAGTTGCGGCGAAAGTATCGACCTGGGTGGAGCGAAATCGGTTTCCACCACCTCATTCGATCAGACGATTAACCGCAGTCGGTGATGCTCGAGCATGACCGCATAGCGCATAATAAGCTGGTGGTTGTTGTAGAGCGAGGCCCGTGGCTCTACACCGGGGAATGTCTCGACACAATGCGCCTTGAACTGCGCCACCGAATGCTTCACTACTTCAATCAAAGCACCCCAAGCGGCTTTTCGCCCAATATCATCTTCCGACGTCGCGTGTGCCCGCTCCTCACGGAACGTTTTATAGGAGAATGCGGAGTGGTACACGCCTGAACTTATTGCCGCCCAAAAATCTTCTCGAGGCTGAGATTCCCAATATCGCTGAACAGCCGAGCGGTCCACTTTATCGCTCACGACGTTACATGGATGGATATCCTCAGCCGTTTGCCTCAAAAACTCGGTCACATATCCACGCACGACCCGTTCAAGGATCGACCGACCAGGAGCTACCTCACCCCGTTCCGGCGTAGGGAGCATCCTCTCTAAGAGCCGATACCTATCATCAAAAGCCATGGTATGAGCGAAGCGCGGATCTTTACTGCGCTTAACCTGCTCCTTCAGCGCGCCGACGATAGCTGTGGTCGTATTCGTCACGAACTCACCAATCGGCAATTCGGCCCGAGCCCCTAGATTGAAACTAGAGGCTGAGAGCGACGGCGGCCCATCCGCCCCAGCAGCCCCGCCGGGCAACGATTTTTTTGCAAAGAGTCCCATAGAGCCTTATCCGGTTATGCGAGCCACCCCTGTAGATGTGCGCTTACACGGTTGTCCGTAGCCCCTCAAAGTAAGTGGCACCGATGAGAACCCGCCCCTGTTCTACCACAATCAAAAACTTGGCCCCAACCTGACCGGCGGGGTCTCTGATATAACTACAGAATCAACCGATTATCCTAGAAGGACGACCTGTTATGCCCCAAGGTTATGATAAACCCAAAAGACAAGTGAAATCAGCTATAGTAGAAACTTTTTCGACGAAAGCGACGCCCCGCCGTAGCATCTGGCGCAGGCAACACCAATGATAAAAAGAGACAACCCCTCCTTACGGAGGGGACCAAACATGTCAGCCGTAGCCCCAAAAGGGGCGAAGGTGGGAAATCAATGATCATAGATCAATTCATTTTGATTCCGCAGATTCGCGCACAAACAACGCGCCAACGCATAACTCGCCGTTTACCATCCGGCTCTTGGTATCGATAACACGCCCTCCCTTCACCACAAAACCGCCCCTATCGTTGCGCACGTACCTCTCCATATGTATTCGTAGGGCTTGCCGTTGGACTGGGGTGATGGAGCTATCGTCCTCTTTTTTTAGAAGATCATTTACATACGCCAGATGTTCTTCCTCGGACGCAAGCCGGTAGCCTAACCTTTTGGCATAGGCTGCCTGGTCCTCCCGTGTTTTGTTAAAAGACCCCTCAGAGAGTAGCGTAGTCAAAACCTTACCGCCCACGGATATCGCACCGAGTATAGCTTGGTGACTGTCGACGGTCCTAAAGAATTGGTCGTAGCCGCCCAAAAGAAAAGGATCTCTTCCTGTCAGCTCTGCCCCAATTGGCCACCTATTTTTTGCCGTACTGAATAGATCACTTAGCTCCTTTATGCACTCAGGCCGCTCGCTGAGCTGTGCGCACATCCGAACCACCCACCTATCTGCCATCTTAGTAAGGGGCACTGTATCTTTTAATTGGAGAAGCCTCTTGGCAAGCGACCGTTGAACCGCCTCGCTTACCGTGCCGGCCAAAAGTATCTGCGCGACAGTGCCGTGATAAGGGGTTTCAGCGGATACGAAGACATCCGACAACACTTTTTGCGATCGACCAGAAAGGCTTGAACCGGTTTCTGTAACATACCCCTTGAGGCTCCATAGAATATCATGACTGGATTCATTGAGATATTCATTCTTGATGAGATCACCGACTAAAGGTACCACCTCATCAAGCAACACGCCCCGCTCTGCAAGGGCGCAGATAAACTCAACCTTCTCTGCGATTTGTGATACACGCAACTTGGTAGTCTCCTCTGGCTCGCCAAAGACCCTGTGATACCATCTGGGAAGCGGAAGCTGCTTTCTCAGATCTGCGACCGCCTGAGGACTAGACCCACAAACGCAACTCTCTACCTGCGCCCGTTCAGACTTCGTGAGGTCTACGTTTTTTATTCCTTCCATCACAGCAGCGCGATGCCGGGAGCCATCCAGCGTGGCTACAACTGTGGCGGCGAGGGCACGGACAACAACGCCTCTGACCGGCGAATCGCCGTCCGGTGTTTTTTTCAATCGAGCGTGGCACGCCGTTACAACATCTTCTGCTAAAGAGGAGTTCTCGCGCACTGCGCGTTCAAGAGCTACCGCTACCGAGTCGCTCAACTTGGGATCCAACCCATGCTCCAACAGCATATGAATATCCTTTCCTTCAACCTTGGCCGGCTCTCTAGATACCCTCTCGATAAATCGCTGTGCGGGATCCTCCTCTCGTGTGCGAGGATCGGAGCCCGTCCATTCCGCCGGTGATGCGAGCGATGTCAGCCCGACACCGGCCGGCCCAACGGTAACTGGCGCTGTGGAGGGGACTGGTGGAACAACCGGCACAATCGGCGTTTCTTCCTGCGGGTCTCGACTACAGCCTTGGCCTTGAACTGGCATACGCACACTCCTATGCTGCTCGAATAGTACTCCCGTATTCAACAAGAGAGGATGAGAGCTCTCCTG
>CAIXKI010000034.1 GCA_903920005.1 uncultured delta proteobacterium | reverse complement strand
GAATGATATGCTCACAGGTGCGCTCATATCTAGGCCTCTTATTCTTCATAATGTCTCCATGATACACGGTGTTGGAAGAGACGCCCTAGTTGATTAAATCTTGTTCCTCATTTGTAGAGCAATTTGCGATTGCGTCGGGCTAGAGAATAAGAGAGCATCTTAAAGTGACAAAGTCCTCCGCACCCATGACCGTATCTTGCTCAGCGTCTATCTGCATTCTCGTGACGATATTGGCGCTCGGTTTAGGAGTGTTTCTACGCTTTGCTTGGGTTGCTGAACAAGGGTTCATGGAATACGATGAGGGATGGCTTGTCGAGTCAGCTGCATCCATGGCGGCACAGCTTCGAGGCGCCTCACGTAATATTTACGTTGATTTCAAATCGAGTCCTGTTACGATTTTTTTAACGGCGCTTCCCATTGCTATTTTCGGGGAAAGCTCGGCAACCATCATGTATCCCCCCGCGCTTCTCGGCCTGCTGGGTGTGATATGTAGTGCCCTCGTTGCCCATAGACTATATGGGCAACTAACTGCGCTCATCACCCTCGTGCTTGGAGCGGTAAGTCCGATGCAGGTGCTTTTTTCAAGAACTGCCGCTATAGACAGCCCCGGCTTCTTTTTTCTTGGGATGAGCTACCTTGCGATAATGCTTTCCATGCCGCGAAAAAAGCTTTGCTTGAAAGAGGGGGCCATCCTGCTTGGAAGTGGTGCACTCCTCGGGCTATCGCTAGCGGCGAACTATCGCTGTCTCTCCTGCCTATTCATACCCTCTTTAATAATAATTATTCGTGAGGGGGCTCAGTTTGAAGCTCTGAAGAAATTATGTATCCATATTGCCGGGTTTATTCTGTGTCTCGCGCTGATAGACGTCGTAATACGACTTGCGTATCCATATCCGCTATCCGACGGCTTCTATGGAGCATTCAAGGCACAGTATCAACATATTAGCAGTAAGAGCTTTGGTCATGGGGGAGTTGGCCTGCTGCCATCCCTCCACATTAAGGACGGCTGGAACCTATTGCTTAGCCTCATGGACCTCGATAATACCTTGATGCTGGTGCTCGGCGCAGTGTGGGTCCTCTCGTTTCCTCTGTTGATGTGGCAGGGATCCAATAGACTCTCCGACCTGCAACTCGGCGCTATTGTCATAGTTCCAATTTTTCTTTTTAGTATGCTCACCCAAACCGCAGCGAGAGGGGCCACAGTCACTCAACCGTTCTTCGCGCTTGCCGCTGCTAGATGTATCGTGGCGCTGGCTCAGCTTTCATTTATACGACGCTTCGGAAGAGCGCCAAGACTTGTGCTGACTATGCTCGTGGCGATTCCTACAGCAACTGGGTTTTACAAAAGCATTCAGCCAGACGTGCTTGGGACCCGAAATGCGTTCGATCTTGCGTTTCAGGAGACGTGCGTAAAGTATAAGACGGGCCTAATCGTGGAACTGGATCGGGGGCCAGGGTTCTACGCTAAACGCCTCAATTGCAAGACCTCCTCCATCGGCGGCGGGGTCTCCCACTACGGTCTCGCCAAGAGATATTTTGAGGGGTACCGATTCTGGCTTATCGATGGCCAGTTCTCCGTCTATAGAGACAACTTCAAGTATCTCTGGCCTTCTTTCGAAAATAGACAACCGGACTTTTTCATTCCCGCCGAAACTTATATTCGCCTCGACCACTTTACTTCTCACGCATTTTGGTTAGGCACGACATACAAGCAAGAGCGAAAGCACTACGAAGAGTGGATAGGCAAGTGGGGAGCCAGGCTCCCTGTTTTCGATCTATCGAAACATATCACTCCGCTTGGCTGGAAGGGGAGCTCGGAGGGCTGGTATCGAGTAGGAGGCGCTATTGTTTCAATGCCGTCTTCAGGGCCAGCTAAGGACGAGTTGATGGTTACCTGGGATTCCTCAAATTCAGGAACCGGTGCGGTAGCCCGGTTTAACCTACCCGATTATATAGACCACCCCATTCATGTGGGCGTGGGAATGTGCGAATCAACTCCCGGCAATCTCTGCAACGGATTTGGTGTATTTACTATCGCTAACAACGCAGGCCTCGAGATGATACTCATCGAGCTCACACTCTCTAGGGCTAAGGAATTGGCGAAAGTCACCTTACCTAATACCTGGTTGAATCGGACGTCTAAGTTATGGATTCGATGCGTTGGGCAAACACTTACTGCTGGTTATGACTCAACGACCGTTATCAATCAAGATGGCGCGTGGCAATGTAGGAATTATAGCCCAGCTTTCGTTGCAAAGGCAGACACCCCCTTGGAAGCGTTGGAGCTTGCATCTCTTAGCTGAATAGCCGTTTATCGAGGATGGAAGTAGTTCAGCTATCCGATAAATTTATGCTGTTATCGGGAAATTCTAGTGTCCGTCCCTTAGGCGACAGGTTTCTTTTTCCAGTTCATCGAGGGGAGGCTAATCCCAGTATCGGCTGACAGAATATTTACTCTAACGAGCACATTCAATCGCCACTCTAAAGGCTTCACCTTCTTAAGCCGACAGGTCTAGAGGCGCGAGTAAATCATCTCAGCACGATTGCCCCGTCATGAGAGCTTGCACGGCCGTCCAAGAGAGCGTTTTTTTTTATCCACGGGTGTCTGCTCGATAGGTCCCGAGGGGTGTCTCGTTAATACTCCCACGTGCCGACATCGAAGAGTTTTAACAACAACCACGATGCCGGTAGGCTGTGAAAGCGATATTCACGGTGTTGTCCAACGTAGTACTGAGGGACGAAGAGGCTAAGCAGAAAAAGGAGAGCTACCCGTCTATAAAAAGTTGGGGCATCCCACTCCTTGGCAAGGGTTATGAACCCCAACCAAATAACGGGGAATGAAATGCACAGCAGGCGACTTGTATCGGTGGCAAGGAAAAGGTTCATGAATGCACATCCCACGATCATGCAATACAGAGCGAT
>CAIXKI010000033.1 GCA_903920005.1 uncultured delta proteobacterium | reverse complement strand
CCAACACCCGTTGGCCCAAGAAAGATGAACGAGCCGATCGGTCGGCGAGGATCCTTTATACCAGCCCGAGCTCGAAGCACCGAGTCGGCGACGAATCGAACTGCCTCCTCCTGACCTACCACGCGGGTATGAAGTATCTCGTCCAGTTTGAGCAGCTTAGCCTTCTCACCCTCAACTAATCGAGTTACCGGGATCCCTGTCCATCGCGAAACGATCTCAGAGATCTCTCCCTCCGTAACTTCCTCCCGAAGGAGACGCTTGTCCCCGCTCGTTTCGATCGTCGCTTCTTCAGCCGCCAACTGCTTTTCGAGCTGCGGAAGCTTCCCGTGTTTAAGTTCCGCCGCTTTGTTAAGGTCGTATTGACGCTCCGCGAGCTCGATATCGCGACGAAGATGTTCGATCTCCCCTCGCAATCCCTGAAGCTTATGAATAACAGCCTTCTCTTTCTGCCATTGAGAGCGCATCGTATCAGCTTGAGTGCGGGCCTGCCCTAGCTCGTCAACAAGCGCCTTGAGACGATCCTTACTCGCCTGATCGGTCTCTTTCTTTAACGCGGCTTCTTCGATCTCAAGCTGCATGATACGACGAGTTATCTCATCAAGCTCCGCGGGCATCGAATCGATCTCGGTCCGAATCGTCGCGCACGCCTCATCGACGAGATCGATAGCCTTATCCGGCAAGAACCGTTCAGAGATATACCGATGCGAAAGCATCGCGGCGGCGACAAGCGCGTTATCCTGAATTCGGACTCCGTGATGCACCTCAAAACGTTCCTTAATTCCCCGCAAGATAGAGATAGTGTCCTCAACCGTTGGCTGATCCACCATTACCGGCTGAAATCTTCGCTCAAGGGCGGCATCCTTCTCTAAGTGTTGTCGGTACTCATCAAGAGTCGTCGCGCCGATACAGTGTAGCTCTCCACGCGCGAGCATAGGCTTAAGCATATTGCCCGCGTCCATCGAACCTTCCGCCTTGCCAGCACCGACAATGGTATGAAGCTCATCAATGAAAAGAACGATACGCCCCTCAGACTTCTTTACCTCTTGAAGAACAGCCTTTAAGCGCTCCTCGAACTCTCCACGATATTTCGCGCCAGCGATCAACGCTCCCATATCGAGCGCGAAGATCGTTTTATCTTGCAGACCTTCAGGCACATCCCCGCGCACGATTCGCTGAGCGAGTCCCTCGACGATGGCAGTTTTTCCGACACCAGGCTCTCCAATGAGGACGGGATTGTTTTTTGTCTTACGAGAAAGGATGCGGATTACTCGACGAATCTCCCCATCTCGACCGATCACAGGATCGAGCTTCCCCTTACTCGCTTCTTGCACAAGGTCGCGGCCATAACGTTCAAGCGCTTCGTAGGTAGCTTCTGGATTAGCGCTCATCACACGTTGATTCCCACGAACCACATTTAAGGCAGCGAATAAACGATCTCGGGTGAGATTAAAGGTGCCGCAGATCTTTCGGAACGCGCTCTTCGGATCCGTCTCGAGAGCCGCGAGCATCAAATGCTCCACCGACACATACTCATCCTTCAAACGCTTCGCCTCTTCCTCAGCTTTTACGAAGAGCTGTCCGAGACGGGGGGTGAGATATACCTTCCCAGGTTCGATACCGGGTCCTGAAACTTTTGGACGCTTATCAAGCTCTTTTCCAAGCTCCGAAATAAACGATTCGGGAGGCAGCTCCATCTTCTCGAATAAACGGGGAACGAGTCCGTTCTGCTGTTGCAAAAGACTCAACACGAGGTGTTCCACATCAACCTCGGTGTTTCCCCGACGAACGGCTTCCGACTGAGCCTCTTGAAGCGCCTCTTGAGATTTTTGGGTAAAACGTTGGAGATCCATATATGACTTTAGTCCCTTTTTGGTGTGACCAATTGCCTATTCATCAACCTGATCAACTCTCTCTCAAACCATAACCATCAAAGTTTCTGTTTTCGACCCTTACGCCGCGCTTCGCGGATTAAATCTCGAAACTGATGCTAATTTCTCAAAGATCTCCCGCTCCGACTCTGACAGCGCTGTGGGTACAACCACTTTTATCTCGGCTAAAACATCGCCACGACCTCCCCCTTTTTTTGGCAGTCCGCGACCACGAACCCGTAGCTTTCCCCCACTCTGACTCCCCGCGGGCACAGAGAGCTTTATACTTCCATCCGGGAGTACGAGATCCACCTTCGCTCCTAATGCAGCCTCCCAAGGCGAGAGCGGTAATCGAACGATCAGATCATGATCCACAACAGAGTAGCGTGGATGAGAAGCGAACTTAACTTTGAGATACACATCACTCTCTCCCTTTTTGCCCGCAAGCTTGAGGGTCGCTCCTTCTGTTGTACCCGCTGGAATAGTGACAGAGATAGCACGAAGCTTACCTGTATGGTCCTGGAGCTGAATATTTCGCGTTGATCCCTTTACGGCATCCTCAATCGATATCTCATACTCAGCTTCGACCGCGGGGGAACCTCGTTGCGTCCTACCACCTGGACCTCTACCACGCTGCGCTCCTGCGCCGAACGATCCGGCTCCACCAAAGCCAGCCCCACCAAATTGCCCTCCAGCGCCGCCGAAGGGAGAACCTCCTCTCCCAAAAAATGCCTCAAAGAAATCACTGAAGCCGTTCATCCCTCCATTGCCGTTAAAGCCGTGCCCCGAGGCTCCCTCCCATCCCGGCGGCGGCCTGAACTCTTGGCCATCTCTCCAGTTAGCACCGAGAGTGTCATACTTTTTGCGCTTCTGTGGGTCGCTTAGGACCTCGTTTGCCTCGTTAATCTCTTTGAAGCGGTCCTCCGCCTCTTTGGTCTTATTGATATCTGGGTGGTACTTGCGGGCTTGCTTTCGATACGCCTTTTGAATGTCCTCTGATGAGGCTGTTCGGGCGACCCCTAATACTTCGTAATAGTCTCTAAATTTCACCGTAATGACCGTAAGTTAGGTTACTTATACCGTTCTGGAGGGGCTCCTCCCCATCTTATGTAAGCATTTTTCTTCGAGATTCCAAGGATCTCTATCGCCCTCCCATTAAGGATACGGAACAAACTCACCCCTCAGCCAGCTTCTGTATCGCACGACGTAGTCATTCCGTAGCCGATTCGACTTTACGAACATGACCTCAAGGGGATTTATCGAGAGACCGTAGTAACAGTTATCAAAGTTCGGATCATCATTAAGCTTCGATTTGTCCTCTACCTTTGAGTTGACCGCCTCTGAGAGCTGAAACGCGAAGAGATCGTACCCATCAATCAACAGAAGCTTCGACATCATCACTTCGTGCTCGTTGATAATAGTCTGCTTGTCGCTCGCCTTCGGATCGAAGATTGAATTGTTTAATAGAATACGGACAGCGGTCCTATCCAGCGCGAAGGAATATGATTGGATGTGTTTATTAGTGTCGGGATATTGAGGCAAATAATTGATCGTCGAGCCAACCATCTTTACATCACCCTGGAGGCGATGCGTGAAGAGATCATACCAATGCATCTCTGGTGGAAGGTACCGCGGAAGAAAGGGGCCCAGCGCCGTCGTATTGAGGAAGATGAACCTATCGAACTGCTCAACGTCTACCGCCTTGAGCCCCGCGCCCCATCCGCCAAAATCGTATCCGTAGTTCTCTCGGTGAACAACGGTTACGTTGTTAAAGGGAAGTATAGGAACGGAGCATTCCGGACTGCTTACCACGAACACATAGTGGATATTCGGATCTTCCTTCACCCCGTGCTGCATGAAGAACGAGAGGTTCGATACCCCATAGTACGTTTCATAGTACGAGTAGACGACGAGATGTCTCATTTTTCCTTTACGCACCGGGTACAAGCTACGGGGCTCACGCGGCGAGCTCCCCCTGGGAATGTCGGCTCATTCGGCGCCCCTCTAAAGAGGCTCTTTGGGGATATAACGGAGCAGAAGAACAGGTACTTTTTAGAAAACTCCTGTATGTCGGCGTATATGGGGCAACGTTCGCAAACGCTTTCGATTCCGCGACGAACCCTTTATCCCTCAGCGGACCACAGAATCTCCTCTATCCGACTGAGATCAACCGGCTTAGTAAGATGCTCATTAAACCCAGCTTCAGTTGATTTTCTCTTCGTGTCTTCACTTCCCCACCCCGTCACCGCTACGAGCCTTGTACCAACCGCATCTGGCATCGTGCGAATCAACTTAGCCACTTCAAATCCACTCATGCCAGGTAACCCGATATCAAGAAACACGACATCAGGCTTAAATTTCGACACCTTCGCAATCGCCTCCACGCCCGTATACGCAAGCTCCGTCGTGTGCCCTAACAATTTCGTATACAGTGAGAGACTCTCGGCTCCGTCACGGTTGTCATCTACAATCAAGACTCGCATCTGTCGTTTGAGCCCTCCATTCGAACGGTTGGTAGGTGCGGTTTCAGGAAGCGCTACGCACCCCTCCAGTGGAAGGGTTATCACGAAGACACTCCCCTTTCCCTCACCCTCGCTATACGCAAACACCTCCCCACCATGAATGGTGACAAGCGATTTCACGAGCGCTAAGCCAATCCCCAAACCGCCCTGAGCGCGGTCAAGTGTGCGATTCACCTGACCGAACAGATCAAACACGTGCATCAACATGTCTTGGGGGATCCCTAGGCCACTATCTTTTATCGAGATGTGAACTGTATGTTCCATGACTTCCGCGGATAGCTCGATCGTTCCTGCATCCGGAGTGTACTTAGCCGCATTAATGAGGATATTACTCACCACTTGAGAAAGCCGGGTAAGATCTCCAAACACTCTCGCATCACCATTTTTGAGCGAGATCAAGAGACAATGCTGCCCCGCGTCGATGCTCGGCTTACTCGCCTCGACGGCGAGCTCTACAATCGTTTTTACCGTGAGGGTCTCTTTCTTGAGGGTCAACCGACCGGTGGTAATCCGAGAGACATCAAGAAGATCATCGATCAACCGCACCATGTGCGCCAACTGCCGCTCCATCATTTCCCGTGCTTTCGCGGCCATATGGCTTACGGGATCTTTCTTTATAATAGCGAGACCGGTGCGAAGCGGAGCTAAGGGATTTCTCAATTCGTGCGCGAGAGTGGCCAAAAACTCATCTTTTCGCCGATCCCCCTCGCGTAGGAGTTCTCGTACCGCTAGCTGCTGCGTGATGTTTGAGTGCACTCCTATCGCGCGGAGCGCCTTCCCGTTCTCATCGCGTTCTATGACCCTTCCGCGATCTAACACCCACACCCACGATCCATCTTTCGCTTTCAATCTATGTTCAGACTCGTAAAAGGAAGACTTAGCTTCGAGGTGCTTCAAAAGCACCTCCTCGACCGCGGATTTATCGTCAGGGTGAATCAGTGTTTCCCACGTACTGACATTTGCGGGGAGCTCCTCCAAGGAATATCCCAACATCGGTCCCCACTGACCGCCGAATTGAACATATCCAGTGTCGATATTCCAATCCCAAAAACCGAGCTCTCCCGCCTCCAGAGCCATCTCAAGACGCCTCTTATCTTGCGTCGCTAGCTCATCCTGCCGCACCACCTCGGTGGTATCACGACCGGTACCGATTAAACGAAGAGGCTCTCCCTTGGCGTTATAAATGACCTCGCCAAAGGTCTCGATCCATCGAACAGAGCCGCTGGGATGCCTAATTCGCTGACTTGTTTTAAAGTACTGTCCACGAGTCGCGAACAACTCTTTAAGCCTAGCCTCGATCTGCTCAATATCTTCAAGGAAGACCCTTCCCCTCCAATCCTCGTATCGGCCACCAAACTCACCCTCCCGGTATCCGTAGAGTTCAATCATCGCGGGGGAGAAAAAGAGTTTCTCGCTCTGAACATCCCAATCAAAGATACCCACACCGCTCGCCTTCGCAGCGAGATCTGACCGGATCTCTAGTACGCGCAACGCCTGCTCAAGGAGCTTGCGCTCAATGATAGTAGCGGCGAGTTGCACCCAGATCTCCTTCTGCCGAACGGTTGTCACCCTATCCTCAATGGCCATATCGCCGAGAGTGAAGAAGACCGCGAGACAACCCCAACACTCGCTATTCGCCAGCTGAATACGGCGCACGATATATGAGGTTATACCCTCCGACTCAAAAAGCTGCGCCGATTCGCCTGTCGCAACCGATTGTGAGGCGAGTGGTGCCACTAAATCCTCCTCGTTAATGCAGGCGTAACCAATCGGCCCTGACGAGAGGGTCAGTTTTTCCAATCCTAAAGCTGCTAGCCCCCCCGCTCCCTCGGAGATGTATACCGGGACGCAACTCTTCTTGTCCGGCGAGCTCTTTACAATGAAGACGGACCCGTGCGACGCAATCTCTTCCAGGGAAGCTCCGATCGTCTTTATAAGAGCCTCAATCTCAACGTTTGAGTGCGACATCTCTGCGATCTTATGTTCCGGCGAGACCTGTTCCATGGAGATCCGAGAAGTATGTGATAGCGGCGACAGTGTCACCGATACCTGTTGAAAGGAAGATTGTCAGGTGTGAGACAGACGACCCATATGACGAGTATCATGCAATGGGATATTTCCTTACTAAATTCTTTGTATCAGCGGCGTCTATTCCCATTCAGCGGAGAAAGAGGCTCCATCGTGAGCATTTTGGAATGCTTTTACGACACAAAGCGGAGGAGACACTATCAAACGGCGCAAACGACGAGAGCCTCTTCCACCGTACGGTTAATGCACGTTTTCCAGTAACGCCTCAAGCTCCTCAAAGGACACAGGTTTCGTCAATCTATAAGCAAAACTGTATCCTTTATCCTCGGCGTTACCATCAGGCGATACTCCACTGAGCGCAATAATACGAGTCGAAGCCGTATCTGGAGACTGCATGAGCTCTTTGGCAACTTCATATCCACTCATATCTGGAAGGCGAATATCGAGGAGCACCGTGCCAGGATGGTTTTGATGACACGCCGCGAGTGCCTCTCGTCCAGTCGAGGCGGTTTCACACTCGTACCCGTTCATTGAGAGCAACATCGCTAGGGTTTCGGCACCCGCCACGTTATCATCGACGATAAGTACCCGCTTTGACCTATCCTCCGGTGCCAACTCATCTCGAGGCTCTGCTTCCATAATGATTCACCACCTATCACCGTGCCGTGCTCGGCCTGCATCACTCTCGCAATTCCCCGACGAAATGGCTATGAGCCACATTATTAAAGGGCACAAACGACCGACGAGACGCTTCGAAATAGCGCCTGAGCAACACCTGCAGTAGTCCCCTCCTCGCAACAGGCATCGAGGATTCCTCCGGGCAAAGGCTAGCTATCACTGGTTTTTTTTGTGTCCCTTACCCCATTTGCGTAACAACCCACATTTTCGGGATACTTAAGGGGACTGTTGAGCCTTCTCAAGGGCTTAATGGTTTCACAACCGAATATGGGAAGACTGGTAGAATCAAACCAAAGGTTTTTCCGTACAAAAAACAAACCAACACAAAAATGAAAAAAACAGAGACAGCAGCGCGGATCAACACATTCGCCACCTTACTATTGGCGATATCAACCTCGCTGCTTTGGTCCCTGCTTGATCAGCAGGGGCACCTCAGTCGAGCAGTCGGATGGAGCTCAATTCCATTCAACATCGTGCTCGGGCTCGATGTAGCCATCTGGGCAACCCTGCTCTTTTTGGTAAGGGCGCAGGAGTGGTTAGAGTTCTTCGGGGCAATGGCCATCGGAGGACTAATCCTCACAGGACCACACACGTTCGTTTCATTTCTCGAAACGACTTCGTTTCTCCCTTTTCCCGATTATAAGGCGAAGGTTGCAGAGGCGACTCAGTGGACGATCGTTGTAGGAGCGTTCTTTGCTCTCCTGAACGACTGCCTTTCGCGCCGTGATGAACAACTTGTTTGTCACGAAGCGAATGAGATCAGGGATAACTAACACATTGGGCGCTGGTTTTTTTATAGGGTTCTCATTTGAACTACCAGCTCCCAACCTTATCCAACACTCTCCGACCGTAATCTTAATTTCTCACTCAAACTGCCCCCGTCATAAAGGTTGGAGGGTATCTATTTGTGAGCCAGCCCGCATAGTGCATGAAACTGGGTCACGAGAACGTCGAGAATGCTGATTTTTGGGCTTTTCGGGCAAATTAAAAATTGAGTTTGAGTGCGGAATCGTATCGAGATACATGCCGGTCTGAAAATCGATTGTTGAAATAAAAAACAGCGACACTATCGGCGCTCGCGGTAGCTGGCTTCATGCACTGTGCGGGCTAGAGAGTAGCTCTCCCAATTCTCCAAATTGTATCGGCTTCGAGAGATAGTGCTCAAAACCAGCTTCTAAAGCGCGCACTCGCGCCACATCATCGCCCCATCCACTTATCGCGACAAGCAGAGGATTATGGGTGGTTGCACTTCGCCTGATATCCCGTGCTACCTGATACCCATCGATATCCGGCAATCCAATATCAAGCAACACGATTGGCGGGAGTAGCGCGCGATAGAGTGCAAGCGCCTCGCGCCCCGTTGGAGCTACGATTACTTCATAACCGTCTAGCTCCAGGAGCAGCCGCATCGTCTGCGCGCCAGCGAGATTGTCGTCAACCAGGAGAATCCGCTTGTCGGAACCTTGTGTGTACTCAGCTTCGGCTTTACGTACCGCTGTCCCGTCCATACACGCTCAACTCTCTTTAAAAAGTACCAGACTGGTTATCAGAAGAACGCTACCAATAATTCGCGAGATTGAAAGGGGGCGAATAGGAAAGCCTAACCAACCGTAGTGATCAAACAGAAGCGCTGCAACAAGCTGCCCAGTCACGATCAGCGCGACCATGAAAACCCCACCAAGTTCCCGACCAGCTATGGCGAGCGTGCCAATGAAAAATGCGCCGAACAGGCCGCCAAACCAAGCCCAGACCGGAGCCTGACCGATGGTGGAGAGCGTCGGCAGAGGAATGCGACACAGAAGGATGGCCGCGGCGAGAGCAAAAAATCCAACGCAGAAGTTCGTTAATGCGGCGAGCACCGTATGCCCCAGCGATAGCCGGAGCTGCATATTCATGCCGGTCTGGATGACGGTGCCGACTCCGGCAAGAACAACTAAAAACGCAAACAGGAACTTCATAAAGGGAACTAGACCTAACCAACAACCTAGACAGCTGCGGCAAGTAATACTGAAACGGAGGCTAAACACAAGGGAAAATCATACGACGGAGATCATGCCACGAGGCGGAGTGGACTATTTTAAACGATGTAACCCGTGGATATGCGCGATCTTAAACTCTTTCTTCTCTTTATTTAGATCGTGCCAAAACTCCGTTACATCACCCATATGGGCCAAAAGTCCCGGGATAGCCTTTAGTTTAAATCCGAGGCGAAGGCACCGCGCGCAGTGCATGACGTCGCAGTAATCGAAGGGAAAGTCCAACGTGTATGGGTATGCCTTCATGTAATCAGTAAAGGCGATAAAGATCGAACCCTGAACGTGATAGTGATGCTCAGGGGTAAGATAATTCGGCCATGGCGTGATCGTGCCACCCATACGAACGCCAGCTGTGCGATCTTCGTCCGAGAGATTTTCAACCGCGTAGCTCAGCCAGCTCTCATCGTACACATAGGTGTCAGTTGCGCAGAGATAGACAAACCACTTTGAGTCAGCGACCTCGATCGCTCTATTTGTTGCCTGCGCCAACTGCCCGACGTTATCATTATGCAGCAGCTTTAGCGTACATCGCCCCTCATAGGATTGAACGATCTGAGCGACCTCGCGCTGCATATCCACGTCAGTATTATTATCTACGACAATGATCTCTATCTTGGAGAAGTCATACGCGGTACGGCTCATGATATGCTCAAGAACGCGCGCGAACTGTGGATTGTTCTCAAAAGGAACCAGCGCTATCGAAACGTCTTTCATCCTCGCCCTACATAATGACGTGCACGCGAGCCCCCTAAAGGCGGGAACCCCCACGTTCAGGATCGGCAATCAAGCCAAGAAGCTTAACTGATTCCGTGTTACCCTATCCTTCTCTCCCGACTGATTCCAAAAGAAACAAATAATTGAATACTTAGAGAGGTTAATCCTGTAACGAGGCTCAGAGGAAATGGGCCTCAGACCATCGTACGAGGCAATCTTTCAATCCTCTTAGCCCCCGACTACAATGGCGCGTATGAAATCTGTAAAAGCGATCCTTTTTGACCTCGACGGCACCCTGCTTAACACGATCGGTGACATCGCTCGCAGCGCGAATGAAACACTCTCATCTTTCGGATATCCGACCCATCCTGATCCCCTCTACCTAGAGCTTGTAGGAGATGGCTTGGATAATTTGGCACGCAAGATCCTCCCTGAAGGGAAGAAAACGGACGAGGACGTCACAACCTTCACCACGCACTATCGTGAGGTCTACACCCGTGGATGGAACAAAACCTCACATCCATATCCTGGCGTGATAGAGCTGCTTCAGGAGCTTGTAAAGGGAGACATTCCCCTCGCCATCCTGTCAAACAAACGTCACGATTTTACGAAGCTCTGTGTGCAGACGTTCTTCCCCGAGATCTTCTTCGCCGAGATACGAGGCGAGCAGAGCGGTGTTCCTATTAAACCACATCCTGAGGCCGCGCTCCTGATCGCTGAGCAGCTGCAGGTGGCGCCATCCGAATGCCTCTTCGTAGGAGACTCCGAGATCGATATCGAAACCGCGAAGGCTGCCGGTATGGTTAGTGTGGGCGTTGAGTGGGGGTTCAGGCCGAGATCGATCTTAGAGGATGCGCGGGCCGATTATATAATCTCTCACCCGCATGAGCTGTTGGCAGTTCTGCAAAAATAACCAATCCTGGAGGGCCGGCGACCCTCCAACTTGATTCCACGTGGCATTTGTACCTGCGGCCGGCGAGGCCGCCGGGCCTCCAATCGTTCCCGCGTTAATTATGCGATTCGTGCGCTCCCGCGTGGGTCGAACCTGGAGGGCCGGCGGCCTCGCCGGCTTGTGAGAACAAGCGATTCATACGCACGACACATTCGGACCCGCGGACGAAAGGCCGCCTTATCGGTTTAACCCAAAGAAGCTCTTCAACACCGACCCGCGATCGGTCTCAGTCGATGAATAGGTGATATTTCCAGAGGCATCACACACATACCTTGGATCCCAAATAATCGCCTCATTAAACGCATGGACGACGTAGCTATCGTGGGCGACATCCTTCTTGAAATCGGCGGCTGAGAATCTAGGCTTTGGAAGTCTCCTAAAAAATCTTCGCGCCCGCTTCCACGCTCGGAGCGTTCGATCCCTCTTTTTTACTGACGCCGCGGACTCGTCGGTCTCAAGTGACGTTAATAACCCACTCAAAAAGCTCGCGGACCCTATCGCGCACGCCGATATCGTAGCCTCTCCAACGCTTAGGCGCGGCGGGAACGCCGTCGCGGGCAACGTCTTCGCTTCGACTCGTGAATAGATCTTGAGGTAGAACCGCGCGAGCAACCCACGAACCTTATCATCGATCGCCTTCGTGGTCGGAGGCGCTATCGAAAAAGGAGGATTGTAGGCTCCGGACTGCTGATAACTATTAAAGAAGTATCCGTTGTACGTGTACACAACATGAGTATCGTTTATCGCCGGCAGGCTTGTGAACTGGGAAGGGTCACCATACATCGGCTTCACGAACAGCGTAACGGTAGGATGGGTTGCTCTAATCGCCGCAATCGTGGACAGCAACAAGGCATTCCAGTTCTTAGCGCCAGCGCCAAGTAGAGACTTACGCATAGCCGGCTCATTAACGAGGTCGAACCCAGCGATAGCAGGATTCGATCCGTACCGCGCCATGATCTGTTGCCACTTCGCTATAAACGCATCCCCCAAGGTGGCATCGGAGAACATCTTGTAGTGCGATGGAGTTTCACGAGTTTCGAACCCACCTGGAGGAGAGTACATGATGAATACCATCTTCAGCCCGCGGGCGGCGAAGAGCGGGAGCACAGAATCGAGAAGCTGGAACTGCGATTCCATCATCGCGTCGTAGGCGGCACCGGTGACGCCATCCATGTTTGCGTTATCACCGACCTGAACTCGAACAACATTGATCTTCCAGTTCGCT
>CAIXKI010000032.1 GCA_903920005.1 uncultured delta proteobacterium | reverse complement strand
TAAGGCTAAAGATCCCTTGGACATAGATATTTCCAAATCGACTGAGCGCTTTTCGCCACCAGGAAAGACCCGTGACAGCCCCTCCCTCTACATACTTACTACCTATGACCACATCATAATTCTCGGTTTGATTGATGAGGTCCTTGAGATGCCTTGGATCGTGAGAGAAATCACTATCCATCTGAACGATAGGGTCAAATCCCCTCTCAAGCGCCCATGTCAGCCCCTCAATATACGCTGACGCGAACCCGAGTTTCCGAGGGCGACTAATCAGGTGAAGTCGCGGATCTGAATGCTGCAACTGCTCCACGAGCGCACCTGTCTCATCGGGAGAACTGTCGTCAACAATAACAATGTCAGTTTCAACCTGCTCTCGGATACCCCGAATTACATGCTCAATATTCGGGCGCTCACAATACGTAGGGATAACTATCACGGGACTCATCGTTTCTTTAACCTACCATCGACCTTGGAATGCGGATATCGATAGTTTTGGCCCTCCAATTCAATTCCACGTTACAGGTGTCCCTGCGGTCGGCGGGGCTCCGCCTCGGCTAGCCGCCGGCGAGACTTGCCGCCAACCCTCCAATCGAACCCCACGTCGCATTCGTACCTGCCGGCAGCGGGTGGATGTTCCTCACGAAATAAGCTACCGTCTGGTTAAAAATATCATGGCGACCACTCCTCCACTCATTAGTACTCAAGAGATCACGAAAGGCTTTAGCGAAAAACCGCTCTTCGCGAAGCTCTCGCTCGGCATCCACGAGTACGAGCGACTCGCCCTCATAGGCAATAACGGTTCCGGGAAATCAACCCTCCTTAAGATCCTTGCCGGGCTTGAGGATGTGGATGCGGGAATAGTGACTTCTAGAAAAGGGGCCCGATGCGCCTACGTGGCGCAACAAGATTCGTTTGAACCAGGTCTTTCCGTAGAGGAGGTTTTGGAGCGATCACTTAAAAACCTCAATATACCGGAGAGCGAGATAGCACGGCGCGTGAATCAGACCTTGGGTATAGCGGGCTTCGATGACCGGACAGTATCTGTCTCGTCCCTCTCGGGAGGCTGGAAGAAGAGGCTTTCAATCGCGGCATCCTTGGCACAGGAACCAGATTGTCTCCTTCTCGACGAGCCGACGAACCACCTCGACATCGACGCGATCATATGGCTAGAAGACCTTCTCATAAAAAGCCGGTGCACGACGGTATTCGTGAGTCATGATCGTTATTTCATCGAGAACCTAGCGACACGAGTCATCGAATTGAACCCCGCATATCCTAATAACCTTCTAGAGTCTGAGGGTGGATATGCCGACCACATCGAACATCGAGAGATGGTTCTGGAGCAACTGAGCCAACAACGTCAGTCGTTAGCGAATAAGGTTCGTCGAGAAGTGGAGTGGTTGCGCCAAGGAGTCAAAGCTCGAACAACCAAATCACGAGCTCGAATCAATGAAGCGCATAAGCTCATTGATACCCTACATAGCTCGTCGAACGGAGATACGAAGAGAACCGCTTTTGAGTTCTCGTCTACACAGAGGAAGACGAAAGAACTACTCAAAACAGAGGCGCTCTCTCAGGAGTTGGGTGGGAAGGCTCTCTTTTCGAACATATCTCTCGTGCTCTCTCCCGGATCCAGACTTGCCATCGTGGGACCCAACGGAAGTGGCAAAACAACCTTCATTAACACCGTGCTTGGTGGCCTAAGTCCGTCCGCAGGCCTCGTGCGGCACGCCCCGAACCTCCGCACCACATTCATGGACCAAGGCCGTACTCAGCTCAAAGACACTATCACTCTTCGGGAGTTCTTGTGTCCTCACGGGGATTCAGTTCACTTTCGAGGCGAAACGATTCACGTCGCCGCATGGGCTTCTCGCTTCCTGTTCTCCCACAATCACCTATCCACTATCATAGGGTCACTCTCCGGAGGCGAGAGAGCTCGAGCGCTTCTCGCAAAAAGTCTCGCCGAGGAATCCGACATTCTTCTCTTCGATGAGCCCACAAACGACCTAGATATCGCCACTCTTGAAAACCTCGAGGAGAGTTTTGAGAATTTCCCGGGCGCGATCGTTCTCATTACTCATGATCGTTATTTGCTCGAGCGAACTGGCAGCGCAGTGCTCGGACTAGGCGATGGCAAGGGTGCACTCTATGGAGACTACGCCCAGTGGGAGTCTGCGCGTCGTGATGTCCTCTCTCAATCACAAAACAAGAAAGAAGCTTCGAAAAAAACGGCAGCAGCAACTCAGTCAAAACAGCCAACGAAGCTTTCATATAAAGACGCTAGGGACCTCTCGGCCATCGAGGAAGATATCGCGAAGGCCGAAGAGCAACTCGCCGCAACGCAGCGGCAGATCGATTCGGGAGAATTCGCCACAAACGCTGTAAAGCTGGGAGAGCTGTGCGATGCGCTCGCTGTCCAACAAGCTGGAGTGGAGAAGCTCTACGAGCGCTGGCAACATCTAGAGACGCTTCGCGCGTCTCTGCCACAGAAGAGCTAGTAAGACGATCTTAACACTGCTCCAGAATATTTACTGCTCTGGCTCGAATACTGAACGCTCTATCTCGAACTGCTTTCCGCACCGAGGGCATGTGATCTGCAACTCAGAATCTGCGCCATACAGATCGCTCAAGGCGTCCTGGGTGAGAGTTCTAAAGAAGGGTATTAACTTCTCCGGAGAGCAGTCGCACGCAAACGCAAAACTCACTGTCCGCATTGGAGTCAACTGCACATCTTCTCCCGCGGCAATCGCCTCTACGTTAGCCGCCGCCATCCACTCTTCGTCATACTCAGGAAGCGCCACCAATCCAAGAGCCGTATCACTCGTATCAGACATGACAATTTTCAGGGGATGCTGTTCACTCTGGGTATAAAACTGCTCTACCATTTTCGGGACGTCCGACGAGTCACATCGAACGATACTGTTATAGGTCTTTCCACGACTGGTAAACTGAGCATGTATAGAGCTTACATCCGTATGCCGTATGTGCTCCGTCAACACGTGGCCGACAAGAAATCCCTTTGCTACGCCACTTTCATCAATCTCACCGGTATTACCTGTAACGAAAAGTGAATATGGGGTATCCGATACGATGTGCACCGTCCATGCATGCGTCTCCCTACCAGTACGGGCCGCGAGGTGTATCGAGAAACAGGCGATCAGCTCTTTTAACTTCGCGTCGTGCTCAGGGAGCGTATCTGGAGCGTGATCCTTACGATGAAGATAATAGTCGATTAAATAATCAGACATATCAACTCGTATGAGCAGGCCCTCTCGTTTCGGAATGTATTCAGATGTGACTATCAATCCAGTGGACATACCTTCCTGCAATCGTTTCAGGTTGTCTCTTTATTTTACAGCAATTAGCGCAAAAGACCAATCACCTTAGGTCGGAGGGAGCGCCCACGGGGCTTCACTTTTTCGCTGAGATCCCAGCTAACGAGATAGAATCATCAAAGTATTTCCGAGACCCGTACACATGAAACGGAACTGCTTGTCCCTTATCCATGCGACGAAATTCATTCGAGCCATCCGTAACGAGCCCATCATAATCCAAAACCACTATCGGCTTTGTGCGAGCGAGTGAGCAAAGCTTTTGCGCGACCTCCCGTTTAACAGATGGAGGGAAAGGGTTGAAGAGAAAAACAACGTCGGCTTCCGAGATATCTCTCTTCGTGACGTCGCCAAGCTGAAAGCTCACATTGCTTAGCCGCAACTTTCCCGCCACTTGATTGCACGCGTCGACCCGCGCTGGCATAAGCTCTATCCCCGTAAAATTCAAATCTTCACGAAGATTCGCGCCGTAGAATATGGGATGCCCATAGCCCGAGCCCAAGTCATAGAACGAAATGTTCGATTTCAACCGAAGGAGAGAAAACAAATCACGCATCGAATGGAGATCCGTTGCTTGGTACATCCATCCACCGGCATCAAACTCCTTATTAAGAGCGGTAGCGTGTTTTTCAACGTCCCCACCAACCGGTTCAGGATCAAGGCCCAGGATGATATTCATGTGCTGGATAGTCGCTCTAATCTCATGCCGGTAATGAAACATGCGTAAGATCGCTCTAGGGTCAGACGGCTCACTGAGGGATATAAGCAGGCTCTCCCTGCACATTTCCGCACGAACCGAGATGTCTTCTTTTAATCGGGCGGCGAATTCTTTCGAATTGCCAGACCATTCCATAAACACTAGCCGACGACGAGCCTCATCACACACCTCAACAACTCTATCCGTCTCCTGGTACAACTCCACAACAGAGTGCGCTGTGATTTTCGCCCTCGGAAAATCGCAGTGAAGGATCTTTTGAGCATATGCGGTATCCAACGCGAGGGCGCGACACGCATTGTGAAGGAGCGTCGTAAAGAGCTCGTTGTACGAGGCACCCGACGCCGTAGAACGTATGGTATTCTGATGAGTCAGCACACCGTTGATATGTAGAGGTATTCGCGATAAGTGATTCGTGGATTCCACGCCAATCCTTGGCCCGTAACTGCCTGGTATGCCTGGTGTTTATGCAAAACGCCGTCGCTTGGATCCCAAGCTTCAAAGAACTTCATTTTTTTTGAGCACCATAGTACGTCCCAACGGGAATACACAGAAATATTTTATAAAGAATATCGGGCAGATAGCCGTTCACCTATCCACGGAGGCTCTATGACATCACCTTCTCTTTCCGATAAATCCGCCCTGAGTCCCAGTCGTATTCGACATGCGGAACTAAGACTTGGCTCTCGGACTCTCACCAACCTCTTCCTCCGCTCGATTATCACCCTCGGCATCCTCTACGGAGTACTCTCGTTGCTTCTTATTACAGCAGTTGAAGCAGGAGTACTAAACGCCCTCTCAGCCCTCGTCATAGGGATACTTTCCGCGACTATCCACTTTATAATCGGTCCCTGGATCCTAGATATCTCCCTTAGATTCCTCTACTCACTCACCTGGGTTGAAAAGTCAGCGCTACCCGAGCATCTCGCGACGTTTGTCCAAGGGGTATGTGACGATAGGCGTATCGCGTTCCCGAGTTTCGGAATCATCAACGATGGAGCTCCACAAGCTTTCACCTACGGGCATTTTCCCTCCAACGCTCGCGTCGTCGTGAGTCGAGGACTGCTCGAACTTCTATCTCCAGAGGAACGTGAAGCGGTAGTCGCCCATGAACTGGGACACGTGTGTCACTGGGACATGGTTGTTATGACCATCGCGCAGCTTATACCGTTACTCGCGTACTATATTTATCGAGCTGCATCCGAATCATCCTCGAAAAGCTCAAAGAGGAATGGGTTCATCTCCCTCATCGCAGCCGCAGCCTACGTTGTCTACATTTGCAGCGAGTTGGCTATTCTCTGGTTCAGTCGAGTGCGGGAGTATTATGCGGATCAGTTCGCGGCGGAAACAACCAAGAATCCAGGGGCACTCGCCCAAGCGCTTGTCAAAATCGGATACGGCCTCGCTGCCGCCGGACGCAACATACCGACCCAACCATCTTCAGACGAGAAAACATCACGGTTTTCCGGCGCGTTTGAAGCACTCAATATCTTTGACAAACGTGCCGGTCTTTCTTTAGTGGTTGCGACTGGCGGTCGCCGAGATACCGGCGCGATCGAACCGGAACGTGTAAAGGACGCTATGCAATGGGACCTTTGGAATCCCTGGGCGAGTTACTATGAGATCCTGTCGACGCATCCCCTCATCGCCAAGCGCCTTGAGCGGCTTGGCGATATCGCTGTTGTGATGAAACAGGAACCCTTTATAGTTTTTGACCGAAATAAGCCTGAGTCGTACTGGGACGAGTTTTTCGTCGACCTCTGCGTGGCGACGTTGCCGCTCATCGGTGTTACGTTCGGCATCGGTCTGATCCTACTGCAGGCACTATCTTCTGAAGTTAATCCCCACTGGTTCGGATTGGCGTTGGCCTTCTTTGGAGCAGGTCAGATCGCAAAAACGTCCCTCTCCTATAAAGCTCAGTCTTTTCCCGCAAACACGGTCGCTCAGTTACTGAAGGAAGTAGAGGTATCTCCAATACGACCGGTCTCAGCGACGCTTGAGGGCACTATCATCGGCAAAGGGATACCGGGATTTATCTTCAGTGAAGATTTTATCATTCAAGATGAGAGCGGCATCCTCTTTCTCGACTATCGACAACCTATTCCGCTGTGGGAGACCTTTTTCGGCCTGCTCAAAGCGGGTGGATATCAGGGGAAAGCTGTCGCTGTTAAAGGTTGGTACCGTCGAGCTCCGGTACCCTTTCTCGAGATCTCCGAGATTACCTTAAAAGAAAGTGGAGTCTCCCGTCGTTGTTATACGAGATTCGCCAAGTACATCTCTGGAGGCTTGAGCCTCGCTCTTGGCTTTGGACTTCTGTTATAGCCAAGCCCGGTTTATCCGTTTACTCTCGCACCTTTACGGGCTAGATCCTTACCTACCATGAACCTCGTCTCTGGCCTTAGTGCTTGCGCGTGCACCGCTGCGATTCTCGCTCCCTCGCTCATTACGAGTACCGCGCTGGAATTGTATTCGCTTACCGCATTTTGTTGCCTTTGGTTGATGTCTATTTTCGCCCCCCGAATCAGGGCGTCATCACGAATCGTCACTCCCCCTTCCATCAGCCTAGTAGTTGGGTTCGCCACACCGCTTATTCCCTGGGTCGGCTCTTCCCTTATACTGCCGCTCTCCCTGCTATACACTCTCTCGATTGGCGGGCAGCGGAACGTTATGGGCGCCCTACTTTGGGCATCTCCTCTGTTAGCATATCTTTTAGGTAGCTCAATCTCAGAGCTTTTCTATGCGGTGCCCTTCGTCAGCGCCATAACCATCGACTCCCCTCAACGTTTGCACGATGTCGCGATGGCGCTTGTAACCACTCAAGTTACATCTTGGAGCTATCTTGCTCGCGTGTCAGTTTTTGCGCTCTTTGTGAGCACTCTCGCTAGAAATGAAGGGGCTCGCCACGAATACCTAAAGGGTGCCTTACGTGGAGCTCTCGTCGCGGGCCTCCTTGCTGTCGCTTCTTTTTGCGGAGCCTTCTCGCTATCGACTCAGACGCCTTTTTGGAGCTCTCTCAATCGAATCTCCGGAACGATGACGGATCCGAACGCTCTTGGCATAGTCATGGGCCTCGGACTTTGGCTTGCCGCCCTCTGCCTACCTCTTCAACGCATGTCCCCACTCGCCGCTATCGCCCTCCTCTCTCCGCTTGTCGCGGGCGGAGTTGTCGCAGGCTCTCGGACGTTTATGATCGCGCTCGTTCTCTTTGTGCTCGCCATGACATGGACCTATTTCCGGGCCGCGACATCATGGCTCATCGGAATTGGAGTGGCGAGTATCATCGGAGTCTCTCTACTCGATTCATCAACGGACCTCATTCAAGCGGTATCAACTAATTCTATTCTTCCGGAAGGGGCGCGCCGCACGATCGTTTCGCTCTCTATACCAAGAATACGCGAAGCGTTGTTCAGTCGGTCTGTTTTTCTCTCGATCAGTTCTTCGCTTATCGAAAGCGCTCCCATATACGGTGTAGGTGCAGATCGATATCGAAGTTATGTTGGGCTAATGGCGGAAGAACTCAAACTTCCGATCGGTAGTTGGACAGACAATTCTAACAACTTATACCTCGGTATTGTAGCAGAGCTCGGATTACTCGGCGGCATAGCTTTTCTGATGAGCGGGTTCGGCCGCCGGCTTCGGTCCTCAAGCGAGGTATCGTTAGGACGATTCGCTATCGCGGCTCTCTCTCTACTTTTTCTGACCGGCCCGCATACCGACTTTGCGGAGGTACTCATCATTGTCGGGGCGATCGTCGCTCACACGACAAGGACAACCCTCATACCTCTCGGCGCGCAACTTCGTACGATAGCCCTCTTTCTGGTCGTCGGATCCGTAGCTCCTCATTTCAGGGAGCACGGCGTATTTGATTGGCACCGCGACATTGATTCGGTTTCTCGGTGGCTCTCGCCCCACGCGAGCATCGCGTTGCCATGTATATCCTCCGCCGACGAGCGATCGGCGTCCCTCACTCTTAAACCTTCGTACGTACCAACCCGAGAGCCATTGCGGGTCCACGTGTACGCAAACGGTTCTGACCATGCTGTCGTATTCTCAGAACCGCAAGAGCAAACAGTGGCCCTACGGTGCTCATACGAGCAGCATTCTATCTCGGCCACAGTTGATACTCGCCCGCCTTGGAGTCCATACCGGGCGTGGCCTGGTAGCACCGAGGATCACAGACTTCTCGGTGTTCAGCAGATAGTTCGTGGTGACTCAAATCCGTAACAACACGCTCTAAATCTTAACTCGGCCGACGTTATGACCTAACAAGTGAGGGCGAAAGCCGAGAGGAAGGACCTCCTTGTGAATGTCTATACCCAGTTCAATGACAGTGGGCCGGGTGTGTGAGTAGATTACGAAGCAGTTCGAATGGTTATGAGAGCCGTAAAGGACCGCTTCTCTGGATAGTGAGTCGGCTACCCAAAGATAGGAGCAGGACTTACAAAGGGCGACTGGAGCATCGTCGCAGCCATCATCGATGACGTATCAGAACACGAGGATCATACATTAGTTGAATTGGCACCTTAGGTGCTGGTAGAACTGTCCGCCAGCCTAGCCGCGAAAATATCCATGGACGCCTCACAGCCACTCTCTCCAGACCCCACAAGTTCCGTCGAGCACACCCCAACGATGCCACATCTTCAGGTGTTTGAGGGCGCTATTTTTCCCTTCTTTGAAACTGGTACTGAGGGACTTCTCTGGGCATTACAACAGGACGGAGTGTGCGGCTACGAAGGCTTGGTATGCCTTGGAGAGGGAGACCTTGTAACCATTCACTCCCCAGAGGGAGAGATCCTTTTTGAAGGCGTGATTAAGCAGGACTATCAAACGGGAGCGATCCCTCGCTACGAGGGAGATCCATGCTCGCAGGTTACAGCACTAGGATACTGGGTACACTGGTCACAAGAGGGCTGGGCTCCTGATAGTTGGGCGAAACTCTTCGTAGACGAATGCAATAGAGGCACCATCAGACGATTTGAACCTTCAGCTCCAGATGTAGCGTCGTTAACAGGCGAAACACCTCCCCCGCATAGAACGTAATCCCATGCTATTTGAATCAAGTGTCCAGATTGCCGGTGTTACATCAGCTGATGAAGCGAGGATGCTTGAAGAGCTCGGCACAGACCTGATTGGGCTCCCCCTAAGACTGGGCTATCACATCCCCGACACCAGTGAACAGGAGGCTAAGGAGATCATCGCAAGCCTCAAGACCCCCTCGCGCGCGGTGCTCATCACCTATCTCACCGACGCTCTCGAGATTGAAAAGTTCGCCTCATATCTTGGTGTTTCAACCGTACAACTCCACGCGGATATCACCCCGGCAGAGGTCTCCCGTCTGAAAACTCTCGCCCCGAGCCTTTCGGTGATTAAGAGCCTTATCGTTCGGCCGGAATGCTCCGATCCGGCGCATCCCCTCTATGATCTTGCCCGGGAGTTTGATCCTAACGTTGACGCCTTCATCACTGATACCTTTGATCCCCAAACCGGAGCAACGGGAGCGACGGGACTACGTCACGATTGGAGCGTGAGCGCTCGAATCGCGAAACTCATTACAAAGCCTCTAATTCTCGCGGGGGGATTGAATCCAAGCAATGTCTACAACGCCATCATTCAAGTACGACCTGCCGCGGTCGACGCTCACACGGGCGTTGAAGATTTAAAAGGAGCTAAATCTCCTTCGCTCGTAACTCGTTTCATAAGCGAGGCACGACGAGCCTTCTCTAACCTGGCAGGCGGGTGATGGAGGTTTCTGTCGTGAGCATTGCAAGAGTTTCGGTGAAACGAGGCGAAATTGCCCGATCCGCAGTTGCTTTTACGGAGGCAGAAGACACACTATCGAAATCCGCAACAAAACATCCGCGTGCACTGCCATGCTAAGAACCATCCGTTAAGACGCTCCCGATGCACACAACCGAGCCAGCTCACACTCTTCAATACCTTTTCCATCCTATCCCGATTGGCCTTGCGGTGATCGCTATCACAGGACAGAAAATACGCTTCTTATATATCGGCGAAGAGGAGGAGTCTCTTTTACAGCTACTACGAAGCGCTTGTCCCAATACACACCTATCTCCCCTAGCAGAAAGCGAGAGCTCCACCTATCGCGAATGGCTCGAGCTCCTCGTACGCCCACCGCAAAAAGAATTTCACCTCGCTATTGAACCAAGAGGCACCCCCTTTCAAGAGTCGGTATGGAGGTACCTACTCACTATTCCGAGAGGAGAAGTGCGCTCGTATTCCGATGTAGCCAAGGGGATCGGCAACGAACGAGCTACTCGTGCAGTCGCGAACGCCTGCGGACGCAACCCGATATCTCTAGCTATTCCGTGTCACCGTGTCGTTCGAGAAGGGGGCGCACTGGGTGGTTACAGATGGGGGATCGAAAAGAAACGGTGGCTCTTGGATCACGAGCGAAGATAAAAAAGAGGTCTGCTTGTTTAGAGCAGACCTCAAATGGTTGGTTACCTTTGTAATAACCTCTTAGCTAGCCCACCCAAGGAACTGGGAGTAGCGCCCAATATCCCTCGGTTCTCCGATGATCAAAGAGCTACGCTCGTGAACATCGACAGGACACACATCAAGAAGGCGTTTGCCGGTGCTCGTCACCGCCAATCCTCCAGCCTGCTCCACCATCATGGCGATCGGCGCAGCCTCATACAAATATCGAAGCTTACCCTTGGGATTGGAACTGTCCTCTGGGTAGAGAAAGATCCCTCCTCCGAGCATCACTCGAAACGCATCGGCCACCAGACTTCCCACATACCGGTGGGTATACACTGGCTCCACGCTCCGCTTCACATCCTTGATGAATCGAACAACTGAATCCTTCCATCGAACTTCGTTGCCCTCGTTGATTGAGTAGGTAGCCTTTAAGCCCCCTTGCTTCATCTTGAGGTCGTCGTTGACTAACATCCATTCGTGCAGTTTTCGACTCAGCGCGAATTGATGGAGCCCTTGACCGGTCGTGAAAAGGAGCATCGTCTGACTACCGTACACAGCCATTCCAGCGGCGACGATAGCTCTCCCTGGCTGCAAGAAATCAAGATGAGACGGCGGAGCTCCCTCTTCTCGAACACGAAGGATCGAAAAAATAGTACCGACCTGCCCACCGTGCTCAAGCTCTTTGCTTCCGTCGACGGGATCAAATGCCACAACGAACTTCGAACGTGGGCTCCAATTATCAGTCTGATACACCTCTTCCCGTTCCTCAGAGAGAACGAGGGCTAGGTGTTCCGTTGACTGCAATCGGTTCACGAGGAGCCCATCCGCCGCCAGATCCAGGGGGATTTGAAAATCTCCGTGGATATTCTGGCTTTTGGTTGCTCCCTCCATCGCATCGAGCGTCGCGTCTTGAACCAACCCGGAGATCTGCTTACAACAACTTGCTATGTCGAGAAGCAATCGAGTTTCCTCGGGTGTCCCGAGTTCACTCTTCTTCTCCCGATCGAGAACAAAATCTTCGAATGTCAGCATAGACTTCATGCCGCACCCCTTCCGTGAGTGTCAAAGAACAAAAAACCTTACCTCTCGCCCAATTGCGAAGAGCTCGCGCTCCTTACCATGGCTTTTCGAATAGAGCTACTTTAGGCCCGCGTGCCTGTATGGTTGAGAGCGAATCGGTACGTATTGCGCGATCCTATCCCTGGACAGAGAGTGCCCTTCAATCAAGCCGCAAACAAACGCCAGTTCGGAAGCATGCACAAGGCTCGGTACCCCCCTCCTCAAACCCACAATAATCCCTTGGAAAATGAGACGAGAACGTGGCACGTTTGGCCCAAAATCGTTCAAGTTTTTTAGCGCTAGAACCATACCATGCTCGTATGATACACCTCTTTTCGCAGAGCGCTGGTAAAGGCTTCGCATGTAATTAGCACTATCGTAGCGGAAGGATACAAATGAAAAAGAACATGAAAACTCTCTCAGCAATCGCTCTCAGCGGATTGCTTCTCGGCCTCACAGCAACTCCAGCATTTGCGACAGACCACGATCACGACGCAAAAACCGATGGCCATGAAGACCATGGATGTAAGGGTGGCGACAAGGCTTCCTGTAACGGTAAAAAGGGTGACAAAGCCTCCTGCAGCGGTAAGGATGAAAAGAAGAGCGACAAAGCTAGCTGCGGTGGCAAAGACGGCTGTGGCGCGAAGGGCAAGTAGTCTCGGCCTCTAGGACCAATCTCTAAGGTAGCTCTGTAACCAGGCCGTCGACCCAGTCGCCAGCCTTGGAGAACAGAACCTCAGGGCCGGTTCTCATAAAAAAGACGATAGGGGTTCAACCTATCGTCTTTTTTTTGTACTCTCTTCCGTAATGCCACCATCTCGATTCAACAATCACACGAAACTGGGCGTCGGAATCGGACTGCGAGTCCCGCACTACGCACACATCCTAGAAAAAAAACCCACCGTTGAGTGGTTCGAGATAATATCCGAGAATTTTTTGTGTGACGGCGGTCGACCGCGAGAAGTGTTGGACCAGATTCTTGAACAATATACCGTCGTCATGCACGGCGTCTCTCTCTATTTCGGCTCTCCTGAGAAACCTCAGAGAGACCACTTGAAGCGCCTCAAAGAATTAGTGCGAATCACAAGAACTCCCTGGTTATCCGACCACCTTTGCTGGGGAAGTGTCGATGGAACCTACTCGCACGATCTCCTTCCCATGCCGTATACCCTGGCGGCCGCAAAAGCCACCGCAAGGAAGATACGTTACGTCAGAGATTTTCTTGAAATCCCCATCGCTGTTGAAAATGTGAGTAGCTATGCGGAATATACCGCGAGCTCGATGACGGAATGGGATTTTCTTAATGAAGTCGTTGAACGCGCGGACTGTGGAATCCTTCTGGATGTGAACAATATTTACGTATCTTCAAAGAATCACTCCTTCGACCCAAGCCACTATATCAACGCGGTAAATCCTGAACGCGTCACTCAGATTCATATCGCGGGACACTCAACTCACGAGCGTTTCATTATCGACACTCATGACCGGGCACCAATTGATCCTGTGTGGCAGGTCTACGCGCAGGCGATCTCACGAGTTGGCCATACCCCCACCCTCTTGGAGTGGGACGCCAAAATCCCCTCTTTCCAAGAGGTATATCGCGAAGCGCATAAAGCAACACGTTGGCTGGACCGCGCTACAAAATCACGCAGAGGCCGAGTTGCCGCATGAAACGAAAAAGTCCGGCAATCAAATCAACGCGCGCGCTCAAAGACCTTCAAAAGACCTTTTTTGCCCTCATCTCTCGGCCCTTAAAACCGGGGCACCGAATGATCCCCTCGCCTCTAAGCGAGCGGATAATCGCTCCTTCCGCGAAACTCTCTCCTCATGAGAGGCTAGAGCTCTATGCCCAACAGTATTGGTGGCGACTTACTGATTCTCTTCGAGAGGATTTTCCCAAGCTTCAAACGTATCTTGGCGAGAAGCGTTTCGACGCGCTACTCGTTCGTTACCTCAAGAGAAACCCCTCATGCAGCTATTCACTGAGACACCTAGGGCTCAGGATGCCACAATTTATCTTGAAAGACCGAGCCCTACCTCTCGCAAAGAGGAACGGGGCCTCCCAAATCGCGAAAATTGAGCTCGCTCAACAAGCGGCGTTCGACGGCGCCTCCTTAAAACCGCTACGAATTGAAGATCTCTCTGCAAAGCCAGAAAGATTGCGCGTCACGCTACAGCCATATGTTCAGATACTCCCCTTATCATCGAGCGCGGACTCCCTTTTTGAAGATGCCCAAGAAATTCCCTTTCGAACCGCCGCGAGCAACGTGCGCAAACAAGCGAAGGCAGCGTCACCGAAAAGAAGCGCTCCTCGCTCGTTACGCCGCGGCGCACGCACTATTGCCATATATCGCCAACACAGGAGAATATATGTGTGTCGATTGACTCCGGTTGAAGTTGTATTGGCAGGGGCCCTTCGAGAAGGCGGAAACCTGACACAGATCGTATCCAAAACGGCTCAGGTTTTTCAGAAACCTCTTTCACCCGATGAGATTCGAGAAACATTTGGACGATTTGCCTTCCGGGGTTGGATCGGTATTGATTCACGGAAGAGCGAGTAACACAGAGAGAATACTACTATGACTACGATACGCATTTCAAAGATCAGAAAGCTTCACGACAAAGTTGCGCCAAGCCTCCAGGATCTCTTTCTTCTTATCTTTCGAATTCATTGGGGCTTCGCGTTCATTCAGACTGGATACGGGAAGTTCATGCATTTTGAGCGCACTCGAGGGTTCTTCGAATCCCTAAATATTCCTTTTCCGAGCATGAATGTATTCATGGCGGCTTCAACAGAGCTCTTTGGGGGCGCGCTCCTCCTTTTAGGGCTCGGCTCATATGTCGTACCGGTCCCGGTCATGTTTACGATGCTAATCGCCTACGTTACAGCGCACCCCGACGATCTTAAATCACTACTCGACTATCCTAACATCGACCCATTCATTCAGGCTGAGCCTTTCATGTTTCTCCTGACATCGGTGTTAGTATTCCTCTTTGGGCCTGGAAAGATCTCCGCGGACTATCTGCTGAGTAAGAAAGCACCTCGTTAGAAGCGCCACGAAGGCGCTTTTTTAGAGCGTTCGAGGCAACTTTGAGCCGGTGCCATTTGAACATCCCGACGCAAACACCACCGAGCCGATTCTAATACTCACACGGCACTATCAACGGTCCGAACCGTCGTGGTTGTACCAGCAGTAGGCTATACACCCTTGTTCAGCGCTTCCCTAGAGCAAGCGAGACAGACCTGGCGTTTCACCACCCTCCTAGCGAACGCCCCACTCCTTAAGCTTAGCGAGCGCTACATCTTCTGGCTTGCGAATATCATCAGTCGTCAGATTTATATGGAAGAAGTCTTCCCTCTTCCGCATGATGCCACTGATCTTGAGTCCATATTTCGCGAGATTGCGAGAGAGGTTGTACTCACTAATTCGGCGCGTGTAACCATCTTTAAAGACCGGGCGGTAATCCTCAAATTTACCTGGAAGGGGTTCCCACAATTCATGAGTAAACTTCGATGTCGCGATGAGACACTCGACGAGCCCGTAATAACGACCATCTCGACTGAAGTACGCGTCTTTTTCAACGTCAATAACGGCCCTAATATCGTAGAACCACCAGTTACCAACATAATGTGGCGGGTGCCATGATGTGAAATCATCGATGTCAGGACGAACGAGCATGTCCGCGTCCATACTGATATTCCAGTCGTAGTCCCGTCCCAATTCGTGTATTTGATGCTTCTCGTACTCAGCAGGCCACTCAGGATATTTTCGCTCTGTGATCAAACGAAAATCGGCACGAATTCTATCGGCGTACGCTTTAAGGTTAGGCAAGGTTATGTCGCACATGGCACTTTGCCATCCAGGAGTCGCGACAACATAGACACATTTCTTGATGGGCATACGCTCCAAAGACTAAACCTAACCTACTTCTGAATTACCACGCTCGCCCGTTTGATGCCAGGAGGCTCCGAAAACGACCATTCGCTTAACAGCGGGAAAAAGACCCTTCAGCTGGGCCTGTCAGCACGCGTCGACGGCGGCGCTTGCACCGAACCTCTCCGCAAGGTTCATTTTGGTACGCACTCTAAGCTCTCTCATAATCGCCAAAACTAAGCCCGCATACCGTGTATACACACCCGTTCACAGAGGAGTCGCTATGGGAATCTGCAAGGTATGTCACAACAACTACGACAAGAGCTTCGACATCATTATGGAGGGAAAGCGCTATACATTCGACTGCTTCGAGTGTGCCATTCAGGCTCTTGCTCCCACGTGCTTGCATTGTGGATGTCGAATCATAGGGCACGGCGTAGAGGACGACGGAAAGTTCTTTTGCTGCGCGCACTGCGCTCATTTCGAGGGGGTTAACGAAGTGAGAGACCGCGTATAGATCCGCGACTCAACTCGGGTCACATCCCGAAACCCGGTTTTTAGGCTCCCGCGAAAACATGCGCCTAGCGGTTATCCCTTCGAAAAAAAAGCTACAATTTTGCTGAAAGAAAGCTATCAATATCGACATCTCCAACATTCGGCTCACCCGGGGAGACGTTATTTAACCTCCCATCTTTCACCCACTTTTCAAGCTCATCAACGAGCGAGAAGAGGTGATCGAACGAATCGATGATGAAGAGCAACGGCTGATAATGATTGATTTCAAAATACTGGTTCACTATCCATTCCAACTGTACAGGGTATCGTTGCACCTCTGGGGACTCTATACAGTGGGCGATTTCACCATACGAGCTTAACAATCCACTTCCGTAGACCTTGAGTCCCTTCTTCCCATCACGGATGAGTCCAAACTCAACCGTGAACCAGAAGAAGCGAGCCAGTGCCTTAATGATACTTCGCGCTCTCTCTCTCTGAACCTCTTTATCTTTCAGCTGCTGAATCACCATCGCCGCAGAAACCGCGCACTCACCAAAGCGAACAAGCGTATCAGCGAACGCCTTGTCGGTATGCATAGGCACGTGCCCCGCGACATCATGAAACATGTCGGGCTCAGGAAGATAATCGAGAGTCGTAAGGTCTCGCACCGTAATAGTGGTGGGAAAGTCGCGATTGCGAAGACAGTCAAAAAAGATAAACGCGGGAATATATCCACTAACTGGTTTAGCTTTGAATCCGGTCAGCGGACTTAGAAATGTGTTCAGCTCCTCGATTCGCGGCACCCGTTTTGGATCGAGATTAAGTTTAGCTACTCCATCCAGAAATTTCGGATTCGCGTATCTCTGCCACCGATCCTGAATACGAGCATACAGAGAACTCCATGCTTTGTGATTCTCCTCACTATAAAGCTCATACGGTTGATGAATGAAGCGCTCACCGTTTTGTTGAGCGCTCTCGATAAAAGGTGCTTTAGTAGTCGTTAATCCGCTCATATGCACTACCTCTTAACAATGAATAACCATCTCTCGTACTCGAGCGCCCGCGCTTAATGATAAAAGATATCGCACAGTCGCGCCGAGGTCCTCCGGTTGAATCATCTCCTCACGTTTTACCGGACTGTGCGCCGACAGCCTGGTATTAACCCAACTAGGGCAAAGAGCTGTAACCTTTATGCCGTAGGGCGCGAGTTCTTGGTCTAGAGCATGACTGTACGCGACGAGGCCAAACTTTGAAGCGCAATACGCCCCCCACTCAGGAAATGCTTCAACGCCACAAATTGATGCTATATTCACGATATAGCCACTACCCGCGCTCTTCATGGCTGGAATTACGGCCTGCGCGAAAACGGTGGTGGCGACCAAATTCACTTCTATCAGTCGTCGGAGAGTTTCGGGCGTAGCTTGAGAGGTGCCTTGCTGAAGCTCTCCTGCGTTGTTAACCATGACGGAGAGCCCTTCGAACCGGTCGATTACATCCCCAACGAAACTCCTTATCTTTGAATCATCCGCGATATCAAAAGCACCAGTCATAATCTCAACTCCTGGATGCTCTACCTTGATGAGATCAGCTGCAGACTCAAGGTCTTTCTCCGAACGAGAAATGAGTCCCAACGAGTATCCAAGCATCGCAAGCTCCCGAGCTATAGCCAGTCCTATGCCACGGCTCGCTCCCGTTATAAGTGCCGCTTTTCTAGACTGTTTCATACTCTGTGTTTCCTACTTAGATACCGTCACGGAGATTCGGCGAGTCTCGTGCAATGTTATCGAATCCAAACTTACCGTTGAATGTATCTTTGCGATCGCCGCAGACAACCTCTCGAAGATCGCTTGCGCCACAACCTCTGTCGTTGGCACTCGCCCCTCAAGCCAGGGGGTGTCTCGATTAAGGTCTTTGTGATCAACGTCCTCCAAGACCTCCTGTTCAACGATCCGTTTAAGAATCCCCGCGTCCATAACCATCTCAGTGGAGGGCTGTAACGGACCGGAGACCCTCACCTCAAGAATGTAGTTGTGTCCGTGACCGTTTGGATTGGAGCACTTTCCATACAATCGTAGGTTCTCATCATCTGAACAATCAGACCGATAGAGACGATGGCTCGATGAGAATTCAAAGGAAACGGAGAGCGAGAGCGTTGTCATGATACGTTCATGATCACCCCCTTGAAGGTAGTGGCGCAAGGTATTTTACGTCCCTCTAAAAGAGGAAAGGCCCAATTTCCCAACACTTATCCTTTCCAAGGTAGTACTGCCACCGATTTGAGGGTGTGACCCGTTATGGCGACGCCAATTCTCGTCTCCCACTGGTAACAGCCCGTCTGTCCTCTCTATCTTCTGCCTAGAACGAAAAACACCGGATTTCGAAATTTTGAGACCTTATAATAACCCAAGGACTCGCCCCGATACCGCCAAAGACCGAGGAACAGAAATAAAGCTCCCTCCCCTAAATCGATGTCATAATTACCCTTCCTTTCGATCTTTAAATGACACCATCAATCACATACGCGCAGGGGGAGCTCATTGACTACCTCTGTCACTACTCGATAATAGCGTCATGTTTCAAAAGATACGTGCCTACCATCCACCCAAGGACGAGGCCTTTCATAAGAGGGATTCGTTCCAATTTCTTCGCCACCTCACCTGCGGCGATATCCCGGCCGATGAGCTCTCGACTATCCCTATTCGGGTAAGGCAATTCGCTCCTTCATTTAAGCAACACCTTCATAAAATCTCGTCAGAAACACTTCCACAGTCAAAAAGTTCCTCAGCCGAGAAGTAGTCGGTGATACCCTTAATCAAAAACTGTGAATCCGTTTTAACCAGACTTTTAAGGATGGAGTAGGAGGTAGTATGGTAAATCCTTCGGTAAAACCACAGGAAAGCGCGTTCATCCATGGCTCCCAGCAGATGCTGCCGAGAGGATGGGGCCAATTGTTCTCACCGTTACTAGCCAGCTATTCCCAAGGGATGCGCGGAGCTGAGATCACCATTTTCGCCGCATCCTGTCCTCTTTCTCCAATCCGAGGAGAGGTGTGGCGCCTTGTGCCCGACACTACAACCCCAATCCTTTCACTCACATCTGGGTGCTTGCAGATGCTCGTTACTGGAGGGGACATTGAGGCACAAAAAAATGGCCGGGCCCTATTTGTGCGCGACGGAGAGAGGATAAGCTTTGTTACTGGAGACTCATTCTCACTTACCGTCTTTGGCAAGGGAGTGATGGTGCTCACAAAAAATGAGGCCGCAACCTTTGGAGAACTGGCCACGCTGCCCCCAGCAGCTCCTATGTCACAAATCTCGGAGGCTTCGGTCGAACTCTGTCGAGGCTTACTGGGTATTTCTGGCAAATCAAAAACGATCCCTCCACCTGGCGAGGACAACTCCGCTGGATACCGAGGCAAACACAAGTACGCCAACTTATACTAGCGCGGCATCCAGCAAGTTCGCTCGCTCAAACATATCGCTTGCCGCACTACTCCGGCTGTTGTTCAGGTCGATTCTCGAATCGCTCCTGCTCATGTTGGGCATGTTTTCCGCCGAACTCTTCCTCGTATGTTTGTAATTGTCGCTTTGCGGCATCCACAGCATCGCGCATCGCGACATAGATATCCTCGTGAGCGTGATCACGCTCCGGATCCCTGGTAACCACTACATCTCGAAACGGCAGTCGTATTCGGATACTGATATGGAAAAGGTTCCCCTGATGATGATGTCGATGACGGCCCTCTATAGTCATGACGCAACGCATAATATGCCCGGACACCCGAGCAAGTTTGCTCATCATGTATTCAGCACGCTGCCGCACAGCCTCTGAAGGCTCCGCTTGATTGAAAACAACCGAGAACTGTTCATAATCAGTCATAGATTCTCTCCTCATCCAATTGCCTCATGGTAGGCGGCGTTGTCCCAGAACGATATGGGCCCGAACAGCGCTGCTCACGCAGCTCGTCGCCACGTCCTTTCGAGAACACTTACCCTCATCATAGGCACAACGATCGTGATGTATCAGATTACTTTTGCAGCCATTGAACGCCACTATTTTAGAAGGGGAACCTATGGATACGAACCGTTACGAGCCGAGGAACATTAGATCCATTTGGACACCGGGCGTAGGACTCGTTTTTTTGGGCGGACTCTTCGTAGGCTCAGTCGCGATGTATCTTATGGACCCCAGGAGTGGAACTCGCAGACGAGTAGTCGCTCGGGACAAGGCCCGGAGCGCGTTGTATCGTTATTCAGTGCTCAGCGGCAAGCTTCTGCGTCACTCGCGCAATAAATTAGAGGGAGCTTTTGCGCTCGCAACGACCTTCGTCAGGCCTGAAGGCTCCGCATCAGATAACAAAATAGCGGCTCGTGTCCGTTCAGCTCTGGGCCGAACGATTCCCCATCCGCGTTCGATAGGGGTGGCAGTTACTGATGGACGAGTAACTCTTCGAGGCTCACTGCCGCCTCACCAAGCTGGGTTGGCAGTCCTTGCGGCAGAACGCGTGCGCGGAGTGACGCATATCGAAAACCTTATCACGCCTCCTCTGAAGCCAGAGCAGCAGCCCCTTCAATAATCAAACCTTGAATACGTTCCTGGAGGACGATTAGACAGGCGATGCCGACCGGGCGGCCGCCTGTCTATTTTTTTGTGATTGCACAGTTCCCTCGAGTATTGAGATAACCATGAGGGCCGTGCGCATTTCGCGCGACGGTTTTACATGGGTCGAATCCCTCGAGCGTGCCAGACGCTTTTGCTCCTAGCGAGCGTGCTCCCCATTGAAGTCGGCGAGTTATGGTGTAAAAAATGTGGGCGGAAGCGGGGGCAACGTACCGCGGCACACATTTTCTATGGCTTCCCTCACGATTTGATCGGTGACACGCGCGATGGAGGTAAAAAGCAGCACACTCGAGTACACTTATCTCTATGTCGAATTCTCAAGTATCCGAACAAGACCGTAAAACGATCGAAATCTTCACTGACGGCGCATGCTCCGGAAATCCCGGTCCTGGCGGATGGGG
>CAIXKI010000031.1 GCA_903920005.1 uncultured delta proteobacterium | reverse complement strand
GGAGGCGACCCCTCGGGTCCGAATGTTTCATGCGCTTGATAACGCGGGTTCCGACAAGCCGGCGGGGCCGGCGGCCCTCCAGGTAAAAATGTCGCGTGTTCACGCGCATCGCATAATTATTGCGGGATCGGTTGGAGGGCCGGCGGCCTCGCCGGCCGCAGGTACCAATGTAACGTGGGATTCAATAGGAGGGGCCCCGGCCCGTCTCACCGGAGGCGACCCCTCGGGTCCGAATGTTTCATGCGCTTGATAACGCGGTTTCCGACAAGCCGGCGGGGCCGCCGGCCCTCCAGGTACAAATGTCGCGTGTTCACGCGCATCGCATAATTATTGCGGGATCAGTTGGAGGGCCGCCGGCCCTCCAGGTACGAATGTCGCGGGATCAGGCGAATCGCACATTATAGCCGACCAACCGCCCGCCTTCAAACATGTTTTGCTTCATGAGCTTTCTCGTTGGGGCAGGTTTTCCTCATTTTCCGAACTCTATGCTCCCTGCTAGCATGGCCGAAATGCTCGGGCCGATGCCCGTTTTTTGAGGGTCCCTGTTATGTCATCTCCCGTTGCATACTTCTCGATGGAGATCGCTATCGACTCCGCTCTGCCAACGTACTCGGGCGGCTTAGGGGTTTTGGCCGGCGATACAATTCGAGCCGCCGCGGATCTCGGTGTTCCTATGACGGCGGTGACCCTTCTTCATCGTAAGGGATACGTTCGACAAAGTATCAGTGAACACGGCGACCAGCTGGAGGCCCCGGAACAATGGAATCCGGAGCAGCTCCTTACTCGGTGCCAACCGATCGTTGATGTTCCGGTTCAAGGTCGCGTTATTCGCGTGCAGGCTTGGAAGCGTGTAGAGGTTGGAGTTAATGGGCACGGAGTTCCGATATTGTTCCTTGATACTGACGTTGAGGAGAATGCGCCGGAGGATAGACGCATCACCGATTCCCTTTACGGTGGCGATAGCGGGTTGCGACTCCTGCAAGAGCTAGTTCTCGGAGTTGGCGGTGGCCGAATGTTGCGGGCTCTCGGTTATCCAGCGAACACGATCCATCACATGAATGAAGGGCACGCTGCCTTCTTATTGCTTGATAAAATCCCAGAAGATGGAATCGCGGATTACGATGATCGGGTGAAAGACTTACGTCAGCACACGGTATTTACCACCCACACCCCCGTTCCGGCGGGGCACGATGTCTTCACCGTCGATCATATAAAAGTAGTGTTGAGCGCCGAACATCAACAGAAGATTGAGGATATCTTTCAAGATGGATACCTGAACATGACTCGTCTCGCGCTGTGCTACTCTGGAACGGTCAACGCGGTGTCGCGGAAGCACCAGGATGTAACGAGAACGATGTTCCCCGACGCTGAGGTGTACGGAATTACGAACGGTGTCCACGCGGTTCGTTGGACATCGCCACCGTTCGCCAGGCTCTTTGATAAATTTGTGCCGGGTTGGAGGCAGAGGAGTGAACAGCTTAGGCAGGTAGCCCTTGTTCCCGTTGAAGACATTCAGCAAGCTCACAAAGAGGCGCGTGAGATCTTTTTGAAAGAGGTCGAGCACCGTCTCGGTATGCCGTTCGGAGGTTCCGGTATCTTGATCGGATTCGCACGTCGCTCCACCGAGTATAAACGCCCCCTTCTTATTCTTAATGACATCGAGCGGCTCTCCCGCATGGCGGAACGTTTTGGGCCAATCAACTTGCTCTTTGCCGGTAAGGCGCATCCTCGTGATGATTGGGGCAAACAGTTAATTCGGGCCATTCATGAGATCGGGGGAAGAGCAGGGGATCTAATTCGCGTGGCGTTTTTACCGAATTATGAAACGCACCTCGCTGCTCAGATGGTCGCTGGTGTTGACGTCTGGCTTAATACGCCCCGCGCGCCGTTAGAGGCTTCCGGTACGAGCGGTATGAAGTGCGCACTAAATGGTGTTCCAAGCTTGAGCGTCGCTGATGGATGGTGGCTTGAGGGCGGCATTCAAGGAGTTACTGGGTGGGTTGTACGGAGCCCCTTCAATGAAGGCGGCGTCTCGCCGATCGATCAGGATAATGCAGACGCTGAAGCGTTGTATCATCAACTTGAGGAGCACGTGCTTCCTACCTTCTTTAACCACCCAGGAGCGTATGGCGAGGTGATGCGAAACGCTATCGCCGTGAACGGTTCTTTCTTTAACACCCACCGGATGGTGGACCAATATCGAGTGATGGCATATGAGCGGTTCTTGCCAACGAGTAGTGAGCGTGAGTGATCGGGACGTTCGAGAGCACGAGTTAATCCTCGCTCATCCAGACGGTCGACGAATTCAACTGGCGATTCTGGGCGCGCGTGATTTCACGAATGTGGTCTTTTATAGTCACGGGTTTCCAGCGTCTCGATTAGAGGCGTCAATAGCGCACGGCGCGGCCCGTGAGATGGGCATTACGGTGATAGCGCTCGATCGGCCTGGATTCGGAGGCTCCGATTGGTATTCGAATCGCCAGTTCAAGGACTGGGCAAACGACGTAGCCCTCGCGGCCGATCATCTAGGAGTACAGCGTTTTGGCATCCTTGGGGTCTCCGGAGGCACGCCTACGGCGGTGGCTGCCGCGGGCTCCCTTGGGGGCCGAGTTACAGCCCTGGCGATTGTGAGCGGGGTGGGGCCAATCCACGCGGATGGGGCCCTTTCGGGGATGAACTGGGCGAATAGGGGCCTTTTGCGCCTGGGAAGCCACTTTAAATGCCTCGGAGGGCTTTCAATCGGAGCTGTGGCTACTGTATGGCGGTCCGTTCCAGGGGCCGCAGAGCTGTGGTTCGCGAGCCTTTTGCCCAAGGCTGACATCGAAATAGTGAAGCGCCCAGAGGTAGGGGTGGTTTTGGCTCGAAATATCCAAGAATCTCTTAAGCGGGGTGTCAAGGGGGCGGTCAGTGAATTTCAGCTCCTTGTTTCTGATTGGAGACCTCTTTTGGAAGAGGTCAAAGTACCGACGACTATCTGGCACGGCGATGAAGATACCTATGTTCCTATCTCGATGGCGCGAATCGTTCATCAAGGTATCGCTGGAAGCAGATTTCATGAGGTAAAGGGTGGTGGCCACTTCATGATCGTTGATAGACTGCGAACAGTTTTAGAGTTGTTTGTTTAAGCATGAGCACCATCGACGATGTACAGAAGCTGATCGACCAGCGCGATCTTCACGCGCTCCGAGATCGCTTGGTCGAGGTTCCTGCTGTTGAGATAGCGGAGATCTTCCAGGGACTTTCCGATGAGGAGCGAGTCCTTATATTTCGAATCCTACCCCGTGATCACGCCGCGGAGATATTCTCTCAGTTGGATGTGGATATTCAAAAGAGTGTCCTGAGTGGGCTCGGAGACCGTCAGACGGCGCGCCTCCTCGGGGAGATGGCGGCAGATGATCGTACGGCGCTCCTCGAAGAGATTCCCGCCGAAGCGGCTCGCCAGCTCTTAGCGCTGCTTTCTAAAGAGGAACGCGAAGTCGCGCTCTCGCTTCTGGGGTATCCTGAAGGAAGTGTCGGGCGACTCATGTCCCCCGACTATCTGACGATTCACGCGGATTGGAAGATGCGTGAAGTTCTCGATCATATTCGCGTAAATGGACAGCCGAGCGACTCTTTTGACACCCTGTACGTCGTTGATGGCTCCGGTAAGCTTGTTGATGAGATCGATATTAAGCAGGTGCTCCTTGCGTCACCTGAAGAAGAGATCTCCTCGCTCATGAACTATACCTTTGAGGCGCTGGACGCTCACAGCGATCAGGAGGTGGCAGTTAATCTCTTTAGAAAATACGACCGTCCAACGCTACCCGTAGTGGATTCGAATGGAGTTCTCCTTGGAATCGTAACGGTCGATGACATCCTCGACGTTCAAGAGGAGGAGGTTACTGAGGACATCCAGAAGCTCGGAGGTAGCGAGGCGCTTGAGGATCCGTACATCAAAACACCGGTCGCGACCCTCATTCGCAAGCGCGCACACTGGCTTGTTGTGCTTTTTGTTGGTGAGATGCTTACAGCCTCCGCGATGGCCAACTACGAGCACGCGATTCAGAGCGCGGTCGTGCTCACGCTTTTCATTCCGCTCATTATTTCTAGTGGCGGTAACTCGGGAAGCCAGGCCTCAACGCTCGTCATCCGAGCGCTCGCGATCGGAGAGATCCGGCTTCGTGATTGGTTTAAGGTGTTCCAACGTGAGGTAATGACGGGCCTATCCCTCGGGCTTATCCTCGGAGTCATAGGACTTTTGCGAGTCGTGATCTGGGCACAGTTCTCTCCGATTTACGGAGAGCACTGGATCGCGCTCGCCTTTACGGTGTTTATCTCATTAACTGCCGTTGTGACTTTGGGTAGCACCGCTGGCGCGATGTTGCCGTTTCTTCTCAAGAGTTGCCGCCTTGATCCCGCGACCTCGTCAGCGCCGTTTGTGGCGACGATCGTCGATGTTGCGGGCTTGGTAATTTACTTCACCGTCGCCATGTCCCTGTTTTCTGGATTGGGGCAATAGGCGGCGCGATTGATGTCGCGGGTCGCGACAAGCCGGCGAGGCCGCCGGCCCTCCAGGGACGAGGATCGAGCGATCGGGCGAATTACGTAATTATCGCGGGAACGATTGGAGGGCCGGCGGCCCCGCCGGCCGCAGGATTATTCTTGCCCTCTCCGGGTCCTAATCCCTTCCGCCATCAGCAACACCGCGTCGATGTAGGCCTCACTTTTGTTGTAATTCCAGATGACTTTGCGTCTATCTTCGGTGGTCTTCGCTTCCTTCCATCCAAAGCTTGAGAGGTAGTTACCGACTGACCAGAGAGCATCAACCTCATTATAGAGGGAAACATGCCCGTCGCCGTCTCCATCCACACCGAACTTCATGTATGCGGTTGGAAGAAATTGGGGGATTCCGAATGCCCCAGCGATTGAGCCCTTGATCGTGAGCGATCCTACACGACTTCGTTTCGCGACCTCAATGAGTGCGGGAATCTCTGGCAGGAAGGTATCTTCCAGGTAGCGACCGCGCGCCTCAACCGCCTGCATCGTGACAGTTGCATCCACGGCGTGAAGTTGACGGTAATTTTCCCTCACATTGTTTGGGTCGAGTACTGAGGCGAGACGAGAAAGTCGATAGGCGATCATCTGCTCGCCCGTGTGTCGTCCGAGCTGCGTTTCGATCACCATAATCGCGGTGACTACCTCGCGGGGAACTCCAAACCTTTCCTCCATGTGAGCGAAATCTTGAGAGCGTTGAGCGACGAAAGAGGCCCCTAGCTCTTGAAAGAAAGGCTTATGGAAGGTTGTGTAGATCGAATATGACTCTCGGGGTTTAAGCTTAAAGGGAATGAAGCTAAACCGGGGCATCTTCGGATGCTGGTAGATAAGAGTGATGTCGGAATCCTTCACGCCAGCTTTTCGAAGTCGTCCCACGAGATAATCCCATCCTCGATATTTCGAGTGGGGATCTCCGAGGTACTTAGTTTGTTTTGGTGGCGCGGCGTGTCGCGCCTTCTTCTTCTTGGGTTTCGCGTACGCGGGGTTGGAGAGCACCGCGAGGACGACCAGAGCTGAGAGGAGAGGTTTAAGGAACGGATGCATTACCGAGCGGCCCTTTATGCGTTGCGAGATATACGATGGCCAAGTGAGCTGAGAGTTGCGGCCGGACCGATAGCCCTGTCCTTTAAGCGGAAATCGGCAATCAGCAAGGCCTCACAGTGGCTTGAGAGCGCCGAAAGGGTGCTTTTTTGGGCGATGGGGATGTATTTGGTGAAGAGCCACGGCGAGATACCTAGAGCGCTTCGAATCTCTTGTTGAGAAAGTCCGCGGTCGAGCATCGCTCGGATTCGATACATAGAAACAAATGTTTTTGTAAGGAGCCCCATGAGCATAAAGGGGCTAGAGCCCTGCGTCATGAGTTGATTAATCAGGATCTCTGCCTTCCCCCGCTTTTTACTTAAGAGGGTGTCTGCTAGCTCAAAGTCGCTTCCCGAGGTGCGACCTGGGACGAGGTAGCGAAGTGTTTCGGTGGTAGCTTTTTCCCCATTTAAGTAGAGCGAAAGCTTTTCGATGAGCGCCGATATCCCTTCGGGATCTTCTTGCGCAAGAGAGAGGGCGAGTTCGACAAGTTCGTCCGACGCTCCCTCAATGCCGCCTTGTCTCATCTCACGCTCGGTCCATCGACGCAGTTCCGCGCCTTTCAACTCCTCAAACGGCAGAGCGGTTGCGTATTTATCGAGGGCTTTCTTAAAGTTCGGGCTATTTGGCAGGCTGGCTCCTACGAGCAGCAGATGAACACCTTCGATGGTACGTGCGAGAAAGGTTGAGATCGGTTCAAGATCTACCGCTTTGGCCTGTTCAATCGCGCGGATAACGACGTACCGAGTTGGCTCAAAGAGAGATGGTTCTCCGACGTCACTCAAAAAGTGATTAATATTCGCTCGTCCCTGTTCACCGAAGGTGAAGGTGAGGGGGCGGTAGTCAGGGCCAGCAAAGTGCTTGAGGAGATACTTGAGGGCTCGGTCACACCGTACGCGATCTGGAGAGGTGATAGCGACGCACAGGGGACAACTCTTCTTGGAGGTTATCTCTTTAAGCAGAGTTGCGGCGTTAGTTGATCGCATGGAGAAGAATGATGCTTTTACGTTTGTCGCAGCATAATCCTGTTCGGGGATAGGCGCAAAGGTTTACCGCTGAAAATACGGAGAGAAAGGCTGTACCGTTTAAGGCGCCTAGAGCGGCTAAAACAGTACAGTCGGCTGCCGACGCCGCAAAACATCGTGGATTCCGGGGAATGTCTGGCGGTGACACCAGCCCTCCACCTTATACCACCGGAGACGCCGCGCGAACCTCAGCGGAAACACCGTCGGCATAGGTCTTAAAGTTGTTCACAAAGAGCTGAGCCAACTTCTTCGCCGCGGCTTCGTAGGCCGCCGGGTCTTTCCACGTATTCTTCGGAACAAGAACCTCTGATGGGACTCCAGTAACCGCCGTAATAACGTCGAAACCGAAGGTGGAGTCACGCTGAGTAGGTGCCGAAGCGAGCTCGCCACTATGAATCGCATCGATAATCTTGCGAGTAAGGCTGAGTCTCATACGAGAACCGGTTCCATACGCGCCGCCGGTCCAGCCCGTATTCACCAGCCAAACGTTAGCTTTATGCTGCTTCATCTTCTCCGCGAGAAGCTCGGCATACTTGGCGGGGTGCCATACAAGGAACGGTCCACCAAAACAGGGAGAGAACGTAGCGCTCGGTTCCGTTACGCCGACCTCTGTTCCCGCGACCTTCGCAGTGTATCCGCTGATGAAGTGGTACATAGCGTGAGCGGCGGAGAGTTTGCTCACGGGAGGAAGGACTCCGAAAGCGTCACAGGTCAGGAAGATGATATCTGAGGGGTGCCCGGCGATGCACGGAATCTTCGCGTTCTTGATAAACTCTATCGGATACGCGCCGCGAGTGTTCTCGGTGATTGATTTGTCGTGAAACTGCACAGACCGATTTTCCGAGTCAAGCACCACGTTCTCAAGCACCGCTCCGAATCGGAGCGCTTGGAAGATGTCAGGCTCGTTCTCCGGCGTGAGATCGATAGCTTTCGCATAGCAACCGCCCTCGATATTGAAGATCCCCTTGTCGTTCCAGCAGTGCTCATCGTCCCCGATTAGAAGCCGCTTAGGGTCCGCGGAGAGAGTAGTTTTTCCTGTACCGGAGAGTCCAAAAAGTACGCTGGAGCGCCCATTGCCCTTCTCTGCGGTCGCCGAGCAGTGCATCGAAAGGATCTCTCTCTTGGGCATGAGATAGTTCATTACGGTGAAGACGCCT
>CAIXKI010000030.1 GCA_903920005.1 uncultured delta proteobacterium | reverse complement strand
GGTTACTGAATTACAACAACAACAGCAACAACAACAAGATGTTAGTAATACAAGAGAGGGCGACACTGATAACAACAAAGAACAAGTTGTATCCTCATCATCATCATCAGCAGCATCATCATCAGTAGATGAATTACGGCAGGTAGTAGCATCTGCTAAAGTACAATTAGAACGTGTACGACACGAGCGCGATGTGGCACGAGAGGAGTTGTCATTACAACGTAGTAATACTAATACTACTAATAATGATAACAATAACAACACTATGGTGGATACCAATAATGATAACAATAATACTACTACTGACAATAATAATACTACTACCTCAAGCGGTGTACTAAAAGAATATAACAAAATAATAAAAGAACGTGATAATTTATTAGTAGAGAATAATACATTACGTACACAAATTGAAATTGCCATGGCAGAATCTATGTGTGAGAATGAATTATTAAAACAAACGATTGATGAATTAACTTCATTGTCTTCATCGTCAGCTTCAGCTGTACCTAATATTATTAGTACATCATTTGATAACGGTGGTAGTAAAAAAGAGAATGTAACTCAAACTGATGATAATCATCATGCAGCAACAACAACACCACCATCACTACTGACACAAGAAGAACGTAATGACTATATTACACAGATTGAAAATTTACATCAAGTAGTATCCACACTTAGTACTACAGCGAAGGAACAAGTTGAGAATGCCAATAGTAAAGTATTAACAGTACTAATTGAGAAGGATAATTTGTTAGCAGAGAATAATACATTACGTAAACAAATTGAAGTTGCCATGGCAGAGGCAGTTAGTGAGAATGATTTATTAAAGCAACAGGTACAATCTCTCCAGAAGGAAATGCTGATGATGGTGGGGGATAGTAGTAGAGGTGGTAGTACTGAATCATCATCATCCCAAGTAGAGTGGGGAGGTGGGAATACATTTATGGAAACAAAGTTACAATGGGTAACCGATACAATAACAAATCTAACCACCGAACGTGATGACTATGTTCAACAAGTTACAACATTACAGGCCAATATAAAACAATTAATTGCAGATAAGGAATCAGACTTACGATCCGTCACTTGTCGGATAGACACAGCCAAAGAACTTGTTACAGTCAAACTAACTACCGAATTAAATAATCAATTATCTATTAGAGATGGTATTGAGACTAAATTACGTACTGAACAAGATAGATTATTACACTCGCTTAATATAGTAACAGATGAACGTGATATGTTGATAGTACAAGTTGATGAATTACAATGCAACATGGCCAATTGTCAAACATTGGTGGAGGAATTACGATTACAGCTTGCACAACGTATTGATTCATCTGAACTTGATGGATTAGCCACTCAACTTGAGGAAAGTCAACGGGGGAATAATGAAAGTCGTGCATTAATTAAGGAATTAGTTGCGACGAATAAGGACTTGTCAATTGTGGCGACTCGTGTGGACACTGCCGAACATACAGCCAAGGGGTTAGTTATACAAAACGAGGAATTACAACATGAGAATAATACATTACGAAAACAGGTAGAATGTGTCATGGCCGAAAGTATGACATTGAAACAACAATTAGATATACTTCAATGTGGACCTGAATCTGAGTCTGGGATTGCAATCTTTGAATCGGAGGTACAATTAATGAAAGAGAGGGAGGGACATTATGAAATACGTCAACAGTTGGAGACAGAACATGCAGAGTTGACGTCTACGAATGTAGAATTGAGTATACGTATTGATGAACTCGAGGAGGAAATCACGGTTGCGAACCAACGATACTCGGATACGAAATTTGAATTGGACAAGGTTACATCCACAGCCCGACGGCTAAGTTCTCACATTGATTCATTAGGTGTGGAGGTAAATCAATTGAAACAGGAGAAGGAGACGATAGTACAATCAATGGATATGTTAACTAATGATCATATCACAGCCATGAAACGTATCATGGATGAAAAGAAAGATGAAATTAATACACTTGAAGAGAAAATGAATATCATTGTGGATCAATCACTAAGTGCCATGGATAAGCAATTACGTAAGGCATTATCTGATAAGAAGGACATGACAAAGTTACTAACCGAGGCGGAAGGTCGAGTTACTATACTTACCAGGCAAGTAGGACAGAATAATATGGCATATGAAGAAGCACGAGAGGTACTTGATAGACAATTAAGTGTCAAGAAAGAGATTGAGGTTGAACTAACGACAGAACGGGATAAGCTTGTCGAGTCTGTCACGGTATTAGGT
>CAIXKI010000029.1 GCA_903920005.1 uncultured delta proteobacterium | reverse complement strand
GACACGGGCACCGAGGCCGGTGCCCCTCCAATGACGTTACGTGGAATTCCGATGGAGGGGCACCGGCCCCGGTGCCTACGGGTACAAACGTTTCGTGCCCGCGTTACTTCGACGTGTCTCCCAGAACCGTACGCTGGACGAATGCTATCTTGTTCGTGACGTGGTCCGTTATCCAACTCTCGTCCCACCACTCGTTGGGTGCTATCGGCACTCCGTGAAGGCGCATTTCGAAGTATACTTCCTCGGACTGAGAGAAGCCTGATGTTCCGGTGCGGCCGATGGTCTGTCCCTTTTGGACTTCGTCGCCCAATTTGACGGAGACCTCTGAGAGGTGAGCGTATACTGTCGATAGCCCAAACCCGTGATCGATAACGATCGTATTACCGCTGAGGCTTAGATCGCCGACGAACGAGACGAGTCCCGAATTAGAGGCGAGAACTTTTTGACGCGAGGACACCGGGAGGCGACTTCCAACAGAGGGCCCTTTGAGAACCTCTTGTCCGTTAAAGATAACGGTCCGAATATCGCCCGCGGTGTTGGCTGGATAGGATGATACCGGCTTTAGGAAGGCGCCGTTCCAGAGGCGTCGCCCTTCAGTGCGACTGAGTGGATCGCTTAAGATACTCTCATCGTGTCGAGCCGAGGCCTTAATGAGGTATCGCAGGTCTGTCAGTGTGTCTCCGGAGAGGCGAGCTTTGATCGATTCGTTAGACGGGTTAGCCGCCAGGGTATTCTTGAGGTTCATCGCCTGCCCCTCATCCAACTTAATAGAGAAGGAGCCCCATTTCTTTTGACGGATGCGATAATTGAAGGGTGCCGACGCCACGTTTCCGATCGAGTCGCGCGCGAGGATCGTCATAGAGTCTTTCTGATCATCGAAGCTCGGTGGGATAGGGAAGAACGCGATGTAGAGGTCGTCTTGTCCCTGAAATGAATCATCCCAAAAGCGAGCGGGGAATCCAGGGTAGAGTGAGCCCTGAGCGAATACACCTTGAGAATCGGGTCGTTTTCCACCCACTCGATAGAATACCAACTCAGAGCCGCCAAGCACGGCGTTCTGCTGCGGAGTAATCACATCGAGGCGGGGCTTAAGGAAATCTACACTGAGATTTTTTGAAAGGCGGGCTCCGTTGCTCCACAGGGAGCGATCGAAGGCGAGAACCTGAATTTCGGCTTTGCCCTCATGAAGACCGAGTTTCTTGGGGTCGACCGTCACTTTGACCGTGTCGCTCCCAATCCCTCCGAGCTGTTGTTTGCGCAGAAGCTCCCTAGGCGTGTTGTTCTGGGAGATGCGAACGAGGATCTCGTCGAGTCCTATGCCGGTATCCTTAATCTCGATGGTCAGAGGGACGGCATCGGCTCCGAGGCCGAGCGGCTCTTGCCCCCACGATATCTCGGGAGGATCCCTCTCAAGGAAGAATGGATTGGCGGGATTGACGTTCGCGATCTGAATGAACGCCACCACGCCTCCGGCGACGATCGACGCAAAGAGCGCGAGCAGGAAGGTAGTGAATACCGCTCCTCCACGTACTCGATTCGTTCGGTTCATCGTCAGCCCTTTAAAACGCGTTGATTCTCTCTTTTACCACCTCAAGCGCGCCATCGATACTGACACGTTCCTGTTTGGTTGTGTCACGGTCGCGAATCGTTACGGTGTTATCCTCGAGCGTTTGGTGGTCGATCGTGAGGCAGTACGGCGTGCCCACCTCATCGTGGCGAGCATAGCGCTTGCCGATCGATTGCTGCTCATCGTAGCTGGCATTGATTCCCGCTTTGTAGAAATCGGAAACGATCTTCCGAGCTACGTCAGGCAATCCATCCTTCTTAACGAGCGGAAGCACCGCGACCTTGAATGGCGCCAAACGGGGATGAAGCTTGAGAAGAACTCGAGTCTTCGTTTGTCCGTCCGCGTCTACGCCTTCCTCTTCGGCGTACGCGTCGCATAGGTACGCGAGGCATGCGCGTGTGAGGCCGGCCGCTGGCTCGATAACGTAGGGAACGTATCGAATGCCGGGCTTGCCGGTTGCTGGATCTGTTTTCTGTTGATCGAAGTAGCTGATCTTAACGCCGGACTCTTCCGCATGCTTGCTTAGATCGTAATCCGTCCGTGAAGCCACGCCTTCAAGTTCATCCCATCCCCAAGGATAGTTGTAGTCGATGTCGTAGCAGTCGTCCGCGTAGTGGGCGAGTTCGTCTTCATCGTGCTGACGGAGTTTGAACGCCGATTTGTTGTTCGCGTACCGTTGCCACCACGACATACGTGTTTCGGTCCAGTACTTGAGCCACTCCTTCTGAGTTCCTGGTTCACAGAAGTACTCCATCTCCATCTGCTCAAACTCGCAGGTGCGGAAGATGAACTTCTCGGTAGTAACTTCATTCCGGAACGATTTTCCTTGTTGAGCGATACCGAAAGGAACCTTCATCGACATCGTCTGCTGAACGTTCATGAACTGAACGAACATCGCCTGAGCTGTCTCAGGGCGAAGGTATATCGCGCTTGAGCGCACCGCCTCTTCTAGCTTTTCGCGAAGCTCGGCTCGTGAGAGCTCTTTGCCTTGGACCTCCGAAAGGAAATTATCGAGTGGGTCTACCGGGCCGATCGATGTCTTAAACATGAGGTTGAACTGGCGCTCGTCGGAGAGTAATGAGCTGCCGCAGTGAGGGCACACGTATCCGCACGTACCAACGGTACCGGCAGATTTCTCGCCACTTGATTTGCCACCCTTGACCCAGTTAATGGCTGTTCCTGGCTCCATCTGAGGCGCTTTGTCGGCGCGGAAGCGTTCTTTGCAGTTCAAGCAGTCGACGAGTGGGTCTGAGAATCCAGCCAAGTGTCCGCTCGCTTTCCAGACGCTTGGATGCATCATGATTGAGGCGTCGATACCAACCACGTCCTCACGCTCATGAACCATGAATTTCCACCACTCGGCGGCGATGTTGCGCTTAAGCTCTACGCCGAGGGGACCGTAATCGTAGGCGCTCTTGAGCCCGCCGTAGATCTCGCTGCTTTGAAAGATGAATCCGCGTCGTTTTGTAAGGGACACGATCTTGTTGAGGGTATCATTTGACGTCATAGGTACACCGGCTCTTGAGGTGCTACGCTCTCGCGCAGCGTTCTGTAGGCTCTTGCACTCTAGCAGTCGCGTTCGGCGTCGTGCTTGAGCGCGCTTAGGCTTCGTGACGCGAGTCGGATTGGTCCTCTGACTGCATGCAACGGCCTGAAAAGAGTTAGCTTTTAAGGTATCCTTTATTCGGCGGAGTCTCAAGGGGCTAGACCACGGAGGGTATTTCAGGCATAAGTCGAAACGGTCTACATCCCTATTGAGGCTCCATGAGTTACGAATTCTACAAAGTTCTCCATGTTTTAGGTCTCTCTCTGGTCGTGCTCTCCTTAGGAGGGATTCTTCACCACGTCATCAACGGTGGTTCGAAGGTAAGCGATACCTTCCGCAAGGGAACCATGATGACTCACGGTATCGGGTTGCTCCTTCTTTTGGTGGCCGGTTTCGGAATGCTCGCAAAGCAGGGCGTTCACTCTATTCCGGGATGGGTTGGTGCCAAGTTCGCAATCTGGCTCGTTTTGGGCGCTTTTGTAGCGATAGCGTACAAGAAACAGCAGCTCGCTAAGAAGTTTTGGCTCGCGATTCCAGCCTTGGTAGTGGTAGCGACAGCACTTGCGGTCTTTAAGACCGTCTAGCGCTTAGGCGGCTCTCTCGACGAGCTGGTACGTGGTCGTCCGCTCTTGAGGCGTAAGGCCCGCAGCTCTGATGAGGTGTTGGATTTCACTCGTATCGAGCGCGTCGGGCGAGTGGGACCCAGCCATGTGGTAGATCTTCTCTTCCGTTACCGCTCCATCGATATCATTAGCTCCGCACAGGAGCGCGGTCTGCGCCGTCTTGATCCCAAGCATTACCCAGTACGCCTTCACGTGAGGGATGTTGTCCAACATGAGGCGGCTTACTGAGATAACTCGTAGGTCATCGATCGCGGTTGGGGCAGGGAGCCTCTCCATTCGATTCCCTTCGTTGTGAAAGGCAAGGGGGATGAACACCTGAAAGCCGTTCGTCTCATCCTGAAGGGCGCGAAGGCTCACCATGTGATCAACACGCTCTTCGATGGTTTCGATCGTTCCGTAGAGCATCGTGCAGTTGCTCTTAAGTCCAAGGTTGTGAGCGGCGCGGTGAGCGCCGAGCCACTCTTCAGCGGTCGCCTTATCGCGACATATCTTTTTTCTAACCCGGTCACTGAAGATCTCAGCGCCACCACCAGGCATTGAGCCGAGCCCCGCGTCCATCAAAAGCTTTAACACGTCGGTGTAGGTCATCGAATACTTTTGGGCGAAGTAGTGGATCTCTACTGCCGTGAAGGCCTTGATGTGAAGGGCCGGAAACTCCTTTCGGATCATTCGGAGAAGGCTGGGATAGTACTCGAAGTCGAGGTCTGGGTTGAGGCCGTTCACGATGTGAATCTCGGTCATTCCGACCTTGTAGCGGTCGCGAATCCATTTCTCAGCGTCCTCAACGGACATGGTGTACGCCTGGGGCATCCCCGTCTTTAGTCGCGCAAAAGAGCAGAAGAGGCAGCTCGCTTCGCAGACGTTGGTTGAATTAAGGTGGAGGTTCCAATTGTAATACGTGGTGGTGCCGTGGAGTTTGAGGCGCACAGAGTGAGCGAGGCGCGCTACCGCAAAGACGTCAGGGTGACGAAAGAGGTAACACCCATCTTCAAGCGAGAGACGTTCCCCGCGTTCGACCTTCTGTTCAATGCTCTCAAAGCTTGTCACTTGCGATACTCCATGAAGTGAACACCACGCAGGCGGTCATCATAGTCAAAAAGAGGATGTAAATGCCAGCCGCGCCTTTGAGGGTCTCGCATGGGATCGTCTTTGGGGAGGTCGCGCGCATCACTACCCGACGTGCCGCCACTAAGGTGAAATATGTGATGACGTATATCGGAGAGAGCTGATACGCGAGGGCCATGGTGGCGATAATAATTGGCCCTCCACACACAGCTATTCGATAGATGGGCACAACTACCCTTGATGATTGAAGGGCGGCGAACGCGGCGCCGTACCACGATGCTTCAACCGCTCCAAGCGAGAGGCCGACGGCTAAGGAGCATACGGCGCTCTGCCACGTAAGGGCGGAGAGGGCCGAGAGAAAGGTTGTAAGTGAGAGGAGGGAGTGTCCACCTATCGCGGCGAGAAAAGCCACCGTGGGGCGACCGTTTTCCCATCCCGAACGGGCCATCCCGCGCAGGGAGAGTGAGGCGAGCATCAGCAAGAATACACTCTGGGTTACATAGCTTCGAAAGTATTGAAGCATGATCAGCGTCAGGATACCGCAAAGGATAGACACGATGAGGTATCCGTTCGTTTGGGCGCTTTGCGATGCTTTTGCCTTGAGGTAGAGGATCATAGCCCCCTCGACCATGTTCCAGGCGACCACGAGCACGAGGGCGATAAGGGAGACCTGGATAAAGAGCGATGCCAGGATAGGATCATCCGGGATTATAGAGACGATCACCGCAGGCGCAACCAGTGGCGAGAGTCGAAGAAAAGCGAAAAGTGGGGGCTCCCAGAGCCGTCGGGGGGATGTCATAGCAGCAAACGTACCCTGACTTTTAAGGAGGCGGAAGGGGCCTATCTTGTGCCGATGTGTCGTGTTTTGGTGGTTAGGGGTTCGTTCTCCGGAATAGTACGAATAGTACTGTATTGTAAGGGGGGTGGCTGTGGGCTTACTGTAGAGCCCATGGAACAGGTTACCGCTGACATGGCTACGCTTGATAGACCCACATCGACTGGGTCGGTTCGCACCATGTTTGATCGGATCGCTCCTACCTATGACAAGCTCAACTGGATGTTAAGTCTCGGTATCAATCGGTTGTGGGAGCGAAAGCTCGTACGAAAGTTGCCTAAGGCTGCCGGTGGTTTGTGTCTCGACGCGTGCACCGGAACAGGAGCTCTTGTTCCACGACTTGCGCCGCATTTTCGCGGAGTGGTCGCTGTTGATATATCGCCGCAGATGCTTTCAAGAGGCCGAAAGCGATGTCAGGGGATCGACGGGACCGCGTGGATAGAGTCTGACGCTCAAGACCTTCCGTTCGCTGATGAATCCTTCAACGCGGTCTCGGTTTCCTACGGAATACGAAATCTTCCATCGCCTGAGATCGGGCTTCGAGAGCTTAACCGAGTGTGTGTCACTGGAGGCACAATCGGAGTTCTTGAGTTCGGACAGCCAACTCTCCCAATTTGGAGAGACATCTTTAAGGTATACGCGAAGCACATCATCCCTGCTGTTGGAGAGTACTTCTCCGGAGAGCGTGGCGCATACGAATACCTTCCCCGCACTGCCGCCGCTTTTCCGTGCGGTACCGCCTTTGAAGAGCTCCTCAAGAATACAGGGTGGACTCCCCGAGAGACGATCTCGCTCTGCGGTGGAATCGCCTACATTTATATCGCTGATAAGCTTCCTGCGTAGCGGGGCGGCGATAGCCGAATAAAAGCCCTTGTTTTATATGCGCATCCGCAAGTATTGGCTCCGCTAGATGAGCAACCCTGAGCGTGGTACCATAGAAGGGCGACGTTTGAATAAAGGCTCGATGAGGGACGTGTGAATAACGCAGCGAAAGATCAGGTGTGGGTGGTTGGCGTGACGGGGGCGAGTGGTGTTCGCTACGCCCTCCGCCTTTTACAGGTGCTGCCATCGCTCGTGCGTGAGGTTCACGTCGTGTTCTCTGAGGCCGCCCTCAGGGTGCTTCACGACGAGGAAGGGGTCGGAATAAGTCCATCAGCGCTCTCCGCTGAGAAGCTGCTCGGCATTGAGGCCCCAAACGTTACCTTCTACAACCCCCGGGATATCGGTGCTCGTGTCGCGTCTGGTTCGATGCTGACCACGGGAATGGTAGTCATTCCATGTTCAATGGCGACGCTCGGAGCGATCGCTCACGGTATTCCTACGCATCTCGTACACCGTGCCGCTGATGTAGCGATGAAAGAGAATCGCCCATTGATACTTGTGCCGCGTGAGACACCGCTCTCTCCGATTCATCTCGAAAACATGTTGAAGCTCAGCAAATACGGTGTGCGTATCGTGCCCGCGATGCCTGCGTTTTATCACCGTCCTAAGAGTGTCGAGGATATGATCGATCAGTTCGTTATGAAGGTGCTCGATAGTATGGGCGTCCCTCACTCCCTTGGTTCTCGTTGGAAAGAGCCGAAGACGGAGTAGCGACATGGGGATCAGGCAACGGGTCGCAACGTGGGGTAGCCTCGTAAAGTTCTCTCACTCAATTTTTGCGTTACCATTCGCCCTGATTATGGTGCTCCTCATAAGCCGCGAAAGGCCTTTATCCGCCTTGAGCCTCAGTATGCTGGTTGTGTGTATCGTCGCGGCGCGCACAGCCGCCATGGGGTTTAACAGATTAGTTGATGTCGAGATCGACAAGGCGAATCCGCGTACGAAGAATCGAGAGATACCGAGTGGCGTCGTGACAAAGCGTGAGGCGGCAGCGTTGGTTGTATCAGCCTGCGCGGTGTTTGTGACAGGTTCAGCGATGTTGGGCGTACACTGTATCGTTTTGGCTCCGGTCGTACTCGTCGTGCTTCTTGGATACTCGTATGTGAAACGGTTCTCCTCCCTTTGTCACGTCGTTCTGGGGATCGCGTTAGCGCTCGCTCCGGGAGGGGTGTGGTACGCGCTGACCGCGGAATGGTCGTGGCGTCCGGTGCCGCTGATGGGCGCGGTTGCTTTGTGGGTAGCTGGGTTTGATATTTTGTATAGCTGTCAGGATGAAGAATTTGACAGGGGCGTGGGGCTCTTTAGCGTTCCGAGTATGATCGGTGTCACGCGGGCGGTTCGAATCGCCGCGCTTTTGCATCTGTTTTCTGTGGCAATGCTTGTGTGGAGTGGCTCGCTCTTTCACGTAGGCATCATCTATTACCTCGGCGTTGCGCTCTTTGCGGCGCTCCTTCTCAGCCAGTATTTGGCTATTATTCTGAAAGGGATCTCGTGCATCGATCAGGTGTTTTTCACCCGGAACGGAGCCGCAAGTGTTCTTTTGCTTCTCTCCGTCCTGATTGATGCCTTTTGATTAGCGCCCCTCTGGCGCTTGTTGTGAGCGTTGACTGTGGGAGGTTGTATCCGTATCCGTCTGAATGTGTCGTTATCGGTTCTTTCAGTTGGGGTAAACTTTTTCAACGCCTCAAGTGTGCTACCTTCTGACGTTACGTCGGCACAAAGCTGAGCGGAAAGGCGCCCATCGCAGGATGGTGAAAAATTATCTCCTGTTGGACGTTCCGATAGTTTCGATGCGACTTCGGTACGGGCGCCGAAGTCGGCGGTACCTCGAGCACGTTTCTTCCCGAAGACGAATCTGTCGCCTGTCGCAGCGAGCAGGATCCAAGGGGATTTTTTAAGAGTAGTGTGTGGATCCACAGAGCGCCAAAACGGATGTAGCAGATCGAGAGGCGGAGGTCGCTCCGCTAAGCGCCCGTACGGTTGGAGTATGGCCCGAGGAGCGCGCTCGAGAGATCGTTGGAGAGTATCTTACCGTGAGATTCTCCGAAAAAATGGTTGAACCGGTTCCTCTCGTTACCAAACTTGAACTTGAGGTTTCTCACCCTAAACTTCCCGGCGAGAGTAAGATATTCGATATCTCCTACCTCCTCCACGAGGGATATCGAGCGTCACCATCCACCGTACGACAGATTGTAGATCCGTCTTTTGCCTCTGAGAGTAGAGCCGACGCGCTGCGCACCCTTCTCGTGGATATCTGTAATGTGCGGGGAAATTTTCCACCGGACCGACGCGAAGTGCCTATAGCTCCATGTGGAGATGATATCATTGATGAGCTTGAACCAACCTTCGAGATTCGGGGACAGTTATTGACGGAGCTTGGGGATGTCGTTCGCGGGTACAGTCGGCGCGCGGTTACGGTCGTTCGAAATCACAAACCGCTCGTGCAGTTTTTGCTCATTGAGCAGGAGGGAGCTATTCGTCATGGAAGCATGCTTCTTCATCCGTCACATATCGAGTGGCCTCTTCTTGATCGGAACGGGAGATACGTCACGGATCAGACCGTTGACGCGACTCTTCACGAATTCACCCACCAACTACGGCAAGCTAGGCAAGCGCCACTACTGCGGGTAATGGAGTCATTGGGGAGAGAGGTTGAGGACAGAGTCGCTCAAAATGAGGATGCTTCTGAAGCCCTTAAGCGACGCGCCTTTGTGCAAGAGGCGTGGATGGCATGCCGAGATGATCGTGTATGGACTCCCGATTTTGGTAAGCCGCTGCTCTCACCGATGTTGGCTCCTCCGGGATACGGATATACCCCGTTAGAGCTGCCGGATGGGCGCGCGTTCTGGATTTATCACGATATTCAAGGAAGCGGGGATGTGATTCGTATCGCGGGGTATTCGCTTTCAGGTAGCTTGTTCTCAGTGCAGTTCCATTATCCGTCAAATATGTCATGGCGGGTGGCGATGCTTTGTGAACGGATAGTGTCATCTGGCGGATGGCCGGACTTTTCTCAGGCGCTAGATGTGCTGCGGTCATCCAAGAATAGTGGAATTTCCCTCCATTACTCGCCTGGGGCGGATCAGTATCCCGCTGCGGTAAATGCATTACTGGATATGACCCGTGGATGTGAAGGTAACCGAAATATTGGGCGTGGATTATGGTCGGAAGAAGACGGCCGGATGGGGTGCTATTTCGCCGATATGGTGACGGAATTCGTTAAGGGACGGCTCCCTATCTACGGATCGGTTGGTGGTCGTAATCCGGCGAGCTCCTGGGTTTTTCACGCCATGCTGGATGGAGATCTTAACGGGAGTGTTCTCTTCGTAAACTCTCTGAGGGGAAGTTTGACGATGCGTTCGGTGCAGGGGTTTGACGTTGAATCTCGTCGTCGCGTGTTACTCGACGTCTTAAACTCGATGTACGATTCGCCGGGGGCATTTATCGGAAAGTTCTACGGCATGAATTCCTTTGAGGTGACTTCTCATAATATTCCCCATCGAGGAGAGGAGGAGTTGCTCGGATCCTTGAATGCCATAACCGTATCAATGTGGAAGGGGGTCAAAGCAGCTGGCCACTATTTTAGTATTGAGCTGTGTGGTCATGCCCCATGGAGGTCGCAACGACTTACATCTGGTGAATGGGCTCTCTCTCTCGAATCCGTGCATTCAGTGAAAGGTGCTCTTCCCTATCTACTGACCTGCATCGTTCAGGAAGGTCGTGTGCGGGAGATGTTTGTCAGTTACGGCGAGCGAGGTCTGTTTGGGGGACTCTTCGGAAAGCAGATCGTTCCAAATGAGGGCTCTGGTTTCTTCTCGGAGCATGAGGTCGGGGCCATCGTTCGGACGTTATCGGACCGTTCACCGGACGCCAGGCGGCTCTCGGTCAAGGATAGGGTTCTGGCGATTTGTCCGCACGCGGACGTGTCCTGGATCTCCGGCTTGAGGCGATTCGATCCCGAATTCAAGCAACGTGATCTGGTCTCCCGAATCGTTCGTTGGTTCAAAAATATCTGGTAGATTTTACGTGAGGATGTCCCGAGACAAGGCGGGGCCTTTTTTCCAAGGCAATCCCTCCCGATACCGTTCGAGCATGACTTTGTTGCCATGTGTAAAAAACTCAAGCCTTACGGACGCGGAGGTCTCTCCGACACGATAGTTCGTAGAGTAGAGCCCGGGGGTTCCGAAGCTCGTTTTCCAGTCCACTAATTTATTACAGATAATAGCGTCAGGTGTGTGCGTGGAGTTGTCTCGGAACTGCTTATACCAAATTGGGGAAATTGAAATGGCATCTGAACGTTTCAAGAGATAGCAGTTTGTATCGACATGCCGAAAATCGCCGATGCACGCTTTCCAGATTCCGAGGCTCTCGCAATCATCGTTGATGAGAAAGTTGCCGCCGTGGTCGACTATCTTGCGGAGCGAGTACGCCCAATCGAGGTTGTGATCGGTCATGAGCTTAACGAGTGAGGAGAAGTGATTCGAATCGTGCCAGTTATCCTCGTCGAGAAAGGCGATGAGGTCGCCACGAGCCAGGTACGATGACGCGCCGAACACCCGATGACCGTTAAACCGATCCATTCCTGTAGGATGGGGTAGGGTAATTGTATGGACGTTGTTCTTTGGGAGCGTTATCTGATCGAGTACTGCGTGGGTCGCCTGTTCGCGCTCCTTTCCGTCGATAAAGATATAGTGATCGATCTCTGGGTAGTCTTGACGGAGGACCCCCTCCACTGCCTGCTTAAGGAGCGGGGAGCCGGTTGTGGATGTTATTACCGAGATGCGCATGGTTCGTACCTTTTAGCTGGCGTTGAAGGTATCTCTGTTTAGTATTGGGGGCTAGCCCAGGCAATCGCCGCGCTCCCTACGAGCGAAACCCCAACGGGAGCGAAGCTCCTCGAAGCTCATTGAATTCGTCGTGGTGATACGCGCCGGTTGCCCCGTCGTCGTGTCGCACCGTCCAAAGATCCCCTCGGTGACCCGGCACGAAGCCCTCGACGACTCCCTGGGAATTGCCACGGCGATCACCCAGCTGTTCACCGCTGATTGCTGAGGCCGCGAGGTCTACGAGCAGTGGAAGGGTTTTAACTCGAATTCCGGTATGCGTGTCTTCAATATTCATGGAACACCCAACGAAAGTAATACGAACGGAATGATTGCATTTTCGAAGGGCGCTCGCCACAGGGATTGCGGGATTGAAGCGGCTCGTATGAGTGTCATGGCGACGTCTCGAGATTTATACGCGCTTCAGGAGCCTCATTTAATTGTCTGAGGCACGGAGCCAAGTATCGGAGGAAGCTCAGGATAGGTAACTGCCACCAACCACCAGTCCCTTGCGCCGAAGGGTGGAATCCGTTGAACTTCTTGCCATCCGGCAGGGAGATTCGAGAGGGATTCCTCTCTGAGAAGGATCGCGGTTCTCGAAAGCGGTGTTACGGCTTCAGGGCCTTTTACGACCTCTAGGTTGGGTTTTAACATTCCCCGATAGATCCCCTCGACGTTGAAGCGGCCCCGGATCGGAGCGGTGCGTCCGCTGAGAGCGTTGTCTACGAGAATAAAATGGTCGTAGTCCCCTTTAAGCTGCTCCGTCATCCGGTCGAGGGGGATGCGGTCGGTATCGGTGATCACCTCTTCTACTGCCCGGTTAAGTGCGCGCGAATAGGAGCGCGTGGTCGTGACGATGAGGATGGCCGCGATTACTACGGTTGCCGCGCGCATTTTTGGTAGGCGCTTGATGGTTTGGAGTGCGTTCACACAACCGAGTACGGCGATCATACACACGAAGGGCATGAAGGGGTTGAGGTACCAGGGAGCTTTTGAGGAGGAGCAGGAGTAGGCGAGAACGGGGAGAGCTCCCCACAAGAGGAGAAACCGAAACGTGGAAGCGTGGATCGCTCCAATAATTGCCCCCACAACGCCAACTCCAAGGAGCCAACGGGGAGCTACTGCGGCGCGCACAAAAAGGTACCATCCATAGTAGAGGGGCTTGTCAGAGTTGTGTCCCTCAAATCCTGAGAGGGCTCGATTGAATATCTCAACTCCGATGAATGAGTTGAGGCCCCGCATGCCACCCGCAATCCACACACATGCCACATAGGCTATAAATGTAAGCACAGGAGGGAGCACCAGGCGCGCAAGTTGACGAGGTGTGGGTTTGCGATGGCTACACGTTGCAACGGTCAACACGGCACAGAGAAGGGGTACAAAACCTGCGACGCTCTTGGTCAGGACCGCCAGAGCGCAGAGATTCCCCGCTCGTGAGAGGTTTCGGTCTGAGCCTCCTGTTTGACACCATCTCCATGAGTAGATCGCCATCCCAAGCGTAAAAATGGTAAGCAGTCCATCAAGTACCGCGTGCCTAAAGCTGTGCTGGGCGATGATCCATTCCGGCGCGCCAAGAACAAGAAAGCCGACGATCAGAGAAGCAGGAATACTGCGCGATATGTGAAGGGTCAGCACCACGGAAAGAAACACAGCGACGATTCCAAGAGTTGCGTCGAATGCTCTGTAGCTCCAATTACTTTCGCCAAGGAGTGACGGGAAGAGTGCTCCTAACCAAAATTTGAGCGGGGGCTTTTCAAAGGATGCCGCGGAGCCATGCTTTACGGGGAAGAGGGCTCCCTCTTGAACGACACCTTGAGTAATCCGAACATAGATCACCTCGTCTGAGGTTACGGATACCGAGGAATTTCCGAGGTTCCAAAAGAAAAGCGTAGCCGCGAGAACGGTTAAGAGGAGTCCGCTTACAAGGCAGAGTGCGCGGGACGTTTTGGTTGTAAGAAGGTCGCTCATAGGTCAGGTCCGTTCGGAGCACAGCGAAGGGGGATACAGCGAAGGAGGATACGACGATCGCAAAAGGGGGGCAATTACGAGGAGGGGACTTAAAGGAGAGAGTAGGGAAGGAAGTGGAATCCGAGTAGAACATTTCTTGACGACAGCGTGGGCTGGAGTCAAAAACCTCTGTGTTAGAGAGAGTTCTAAACGAAAAACCACAACCAAACTTGCTCTATAGGATATTAGGCCTGAGAGCTGTTCTCGACCGTGGCGCTCTGTTCGGTGGTGGCGGGCTTGGAGGGAATCTTCCTATAAGCCGCAACCGCCGTCCGGATCGCCAAATATGCCACTGTGCCAACAAAGGCAACGGTAGCAACACGGAAGCCGAGAGCAACCGACGCGGTCACCCACTCTATAATGAGCGGGAGGGACTGCCATACGGCCGCAAGTCCTGAGACTGCCGCGCTTACCCCGATACATCCACCGACTGCCAGCACCGTCTTGGGTGAGGCAGAGGCGAGTCCCTCAAGGTTAGTAGCTGCGGTCTCGATCAGTGCCCGAACTTTCGTGAGCACCTTGTTGATGTTTTCTTTCATTTAGTTAGTCTTTCTAGTCACCTGATTGTGTTTGAGGCAGGAGACGACCTCAGTAGGGAAACCTTTTGGATTTCCACTTCCGACTACGATATGGGTGTTTTTAGCTATAACGTATCGTACGGAGTCGAGTGCTGTAACCATCTGTAACCCATATTCTTTTTTGCAAGGCTTCGTCGCATCCGCATTCGGGGAAATGACCGAGGCGCGCTATACGTAGGGGCGCCAATGCTCGAGGATTGCTTCTTTTCAGGCCCTCTGACCCCGTGTCACTATCGATATAGTTATGAAGAAGAACAGAGCGGTTTTTACTTTGGCCACACCGGACTATGAGCCGGAGTTGTGTGAGATTACCTTTCCACTCATCCGAAAATACGCGGATAAGCTCAAGGCCGATTTCGTTCGTATTGAGACTAGGAAGTTTCCCGACTATCCGATTACCTACGAGAGGCTTCAAATCCACGAACTGGGCAAAGATAACGAGTGGAACGTATGTATCGATCCCGATACGTTGATACACCCCGACATCGACGATTTTACCCAGTGGTTTCCGCAAGACAACGTCGGGAATTGGTCCTTCTTTGACGCGCGGCAACACTTCGATGTTGCCGATGATAAATACTTCGCCCGAGACGGTAGATATTACGGAATAGTTGATAGCCTCGTGGCGACCTCATGGCAAACCCACGACCTGTGGACACCGCTTCCGGAAACGAACGCTCAATTAGAGAAGAAGATCTACGACAGGGAATGGGTTCGACGAATGTCGGAGTACGCGATATCGCGAAATCTCGCCCGGTATGGGATGAAGATTCAAGGGCTTCTCGCCAACACCAAACACATGTATCACTTCGGCGCTACGAGCTACGGCATTGCAAAGCCCGCAGATGAGGCGATCCGGATCCTTAAGGAGTGGGGATTGCGATAGGGCGATCACTTCGCCGGTGTTGATGAGAGCTCAAATGCCTTGAGCGCGACACTCTATCGAACGCAGGGCTATGGATGTGGGGGCGCCTGCACAAACCTCTTTGCACGAGGGGCTTTGCCGAGGGCGAGGTAGTCCCGGCCGGCTCTAGAGGCCGCCCGGGTCTTGCGAGAGCATCCTGGCTTGCGAGGACGTGTTTCGCCTTGTATGGTCAATTAAACTGTGATGCTAAGGAGTTATTGCTGTGTCATCAAAGCGCGTTTCAATTAGCGTTGTCATTCCGGCTTTCAACGAGAGGAAAACGATCCGGGAGATAGTCCGCAGGGTCAAGGCGACTCCTCGTGAAAAGGAGATCATCATCGTTGATGACTGCTCTACAGATGGCACGCGACAGATCTTGCGTGAGTTCCAGAATGACCCCGAAATAAAAGTCATCCTTCAGGAGCAGAATGGCGGCAAGGGAAAAGCCTTGAGTCTGGGGTTTCAAGCCGCCACGAAAGATGTGGTGATCGTTCAGGATGCGGATCTCGAGTATGACCCAGATGATTATGAGGCGCTGTTACGCCCGATCGACTTGGGGCGTGCCGATGTGGTGTTCGGATCTCGTTTCCTGCACGGTGAGCGGCGAGTGCTTTATTTCAAGCACAGTTTGGGAAACCGATTGCTCACGCTCCTTTCTAATTTGTTTACCGACCTCAACCTCACGGATATGGAGACCTGCTACAAGGTTTTCAAGCGAGAGATTATTCAAAATATCGAGCTGCAATCGCAGAGATTTGGTTTTGAGCCAGAAATAACGGCAAAAGTCGCTAAACTGAAGTGCTCGGTGTACGAGGTTCCAATTCGCTACTACGGCCGCTCGTACGCGGAAGGTAAGAAAATAAGTTGGCGGGATGGAGTAGCGGCGCTGTGGCACATCGTCCGTTTCTCGCTCAGTGAGGCTCCTTTTGTTAAGGATAGGGCCGCAATTTTGAAGGTCATGGTTCTACCTCCCATCGATGGTGATGTGGGTGTTAATACCTTGGAAGCCTTTGAGGGCGCCAAAAAGTATAACGCGTGGATCTGCGAGCGGATTGATTTTGCGATCGGGGGACGGGTTCTTGAGGTTGGCTCGGGCATCGGGAATATAGTTTCGGAGGTGTTAGCAAAAGATCGGGTGCATTCAATGGTGGCAACCGACCTAAGTGAATCTTCGTTGGCGACGTTGGCTGATAGATTGGGCGATGATAGCCGTTTGTCGTGTCAGGTATGGAATGCCGAAGATCCACCTCCCCAAGCGCTCACGAGTGAAAAGTTTGATACGATCATCTGCTCCAACGTTCTTGAGCATATCAAAGAGCATGGCCGGGCCGTGTCGCATATGCGGGAGCTATTAAAACCGGATGGCAAACTGGTGGTGCTCGTTCCTGCGAATCCGACTATCTTCAATGGTATCGATGAGGATCTCGGCCATTTTAGGCGGTACACTCGTGCGGAGCTTTCCCGTGTTCTCTCTGAAAACGGCATGCAGGTTGTGGAGTTGATGGATCACAATCTGGTCGGTGCTCTGGGCTGGTGGTGGTCTGGTTGTGTGCGAAGGCGCCGTACCATTCGCGTGCGTGATACGCGGACGTTCGATAGGTTGGTGCCGTTCCTCAAGTCCATAGATCCGCTCTTGATTAAACCTTTTGGTGGAGTTTCTTTGATCGCCGTGGCTACTCCGCAGCAGTCTGAGGCTGCCGCGGTGGCGTTGGGCGCGTCTCAAAACGGATAGTCCACTGCGGTTGTCGGCGTTTTTTGTGACGGCTGTAATTCCTACCTTTTCGGGATGTCCTGGGCTGGGTAGTATTTCCGTATGGTAGAGTCCTGCGCCTATTTCCAAGTCCTCCACATAATCGCTCCGTTACTATTTATTCTTAGTTATGGGCGGGCCTTTTCAAAGCGGGGATTTGCGTGGTCGTGTCTCGCGGGAATAGTCACGTATCAGGTGGCTCTGTTCCTGCTGCCGATGTTCTTGGGGCATGCCCGTATTTTAAGTCCAGCGGTGTATCGTTCAGCGTTTGTGGTACTGACGTTGGCGACGGCGGTGTTGTCCCTTCGAAGTGTTCCTTCCGTGCTACGATACGTGGGCAGTATCCGGTACTCATTTTCCTGGCTAGATCTCCTCATTGTGCCCTCGTTTCTGATGGCGGTGTTGACTCAATATCTCATTTGGGTTGAGGACTGGTCGGTGGGAACGATTGCGTTTGATAGTGTTGGGTACCACATTACCCGAGCTTTGTTGTGGTTGTGGCATGGAAACTTTGACGCATGGCGGACGGCGAATTGGCACCAAATAGGACTGCCTCTGGGTGGAGACGCGGAGTTGCAGTCGAACATTTTTCTAGGGTGTGGATGGCTCGGTAGCTCTTGGACAGGCATGATCGACACGGTGGGCGCGAGTCTTGCGGTGTATCTGGTTTGCTCTAGCTATGGCTTGTCGACTCGGGCGTCGTGTATCGCCGGACTGGCTTTCCTTTCGTTCCCTTCGGTGGGATTGCGGACGGCTGAAGTTACAACTGACATGGCAGCCGCGTTTCCAGTGCTTGCGGCGTGCGCACTGTGGAGACACTCTCAATCAGTGGCGAAGGGGCTTTTTGTATTCGTATCTTTGGTGGGACTCGGTGTTGCGGCCAAGGGATACGTTCTGTTCGCGGCTATTCCAGTTGGTCTTGTCTTGATGTACCGCTCGCTCGGTCGGATCTTTACGTCACGAGACGCTCTACTCGGGGGAGTTGCCGGTGTGGCCGTAGCTGGGTTGTTTTGCCTTCTCTCCTACGGTCCAGTGTACAGCGCGTTTGGTGATTTTCACGGAGGGGAGAGCGGCGTGCGTCTCTCAGCCTACGGGCTTCCGAAGCGAGAGATCGCAAATACAACGGTCGTGAATGTGCTTACATGGGCGATGGAGCCGTTGAGCGTTCTGCCTGATGCCTGGGCGCAGAAGATTTATGAGGTAGTTGGCTTAAAAGGGGTCTACGAGAGTTTAGGTTTGTCAACGCGATGGTTCCCCAATCTGCATCCCGGAGAGAATCGTTCGAGTGTTTTTGCGCTCGTCTGCCTACCCTGGTTGCTTCTTGCCGCGCCGCGCGGATATCGGATCTGGCTGGGGCTGCTTCTGGCGGTTTTGTTCTGTTCGGTAACATCGACACTCGCGCTTAATCTTTCGGCACCTCGGTTCTCACTTCCGTTCTTGGCCCTTTTTGCCATTTTATGGGGTTGTCGCGCCCAGAGGAGCCCCGTGCTGGTGAGTATGGTACTGCTCGGGTCGTGTTTTGTTTCTTTGCAGTATGTGTGGATTCGGGGAGAACCTCGGTGGTGGCCACACTACGACCCAGCTATTGAGCCTCATCGAGTCCCCGCGCAGTCTATTCAGTCGGAGACGTTGCTGATGTTTTCACGTGGCCTCGCGTTGGAGGCGTATGTGACTGGGCGTCTGGGACAGTGGCGCTTCAAGCAGATCGATTGCCCCCAAGAGGGCAGTTATCGAGATTGGCTCACCCAGCTCAAAAAGGAATCTCGTTGGATATCATTCAATGCGGATGCGCCGGATTATAGGTTCGGACCGCTGTTTCGCAGCCGGTTAGGAAACGTGTGTCCGCTGATCACGCAAGATCAATTGAAAGCTGAGCTACAAGGGGCGGGTTGGAGGTATCATTCAAACATCTCGTACGTCGATCAGATGTGGACTGTGGTTGATGGATAGCAGGGGGGTCGAGCGCGCCGTGCGTAAAACCAGACCGTACGACGCTCCGGCATCCCTCAGTGATTTATGCTTGCGAGGGGAGCTAGGCTAGTGGTACCTCAGGTGGGGCAAAGCTAGGATTGCTAATAGGATACGTTATTACGCAGGTTCCGGCATAGCGATTTTGGATGGTAGTTTGGGCAGCCTTGCTGTGCTTTGGTTTCGCGTGGCTCTTGAACACGGTGGTCGGATTTGGAAACGGGACCGCCGGCGATCGGTTCTCTGAGGCTAACACTCTTAGGGCCGTCGATGGGTTTGTCGTTGAGGGGCTCGGAAAAACGGATGGATTGCCCCGTATAGGGTTTGGCGGTCTCTATCCAGAGCAGGGGCAAGTCGACAAGGACGATGCCTACGTTTACACACACTATCCATCAGGTCCCGAATATATAGCCGTCTTGCTGCGAATTATAACGGGAGAGATGAACGTTCCCCTGTTCAGGCTCGTTCACGTGGATCTTTTTTTCGCGAGCGTTCTGTTTCTCTCTATCCGGCTTGCTCCCGTATTGGGTTTCTTTCGGCTGAGTGTGCTCATAGGGGCCTTGGGCGCATTTCCCATGACCTACATATGTCGTACGGATTGCATTATCAGGGAATCGCTACGACGCTTTTGACCTTTCAAATAGGGGTTCTGGTTTCGGTGTACCAGTCCGGCATGATATCTCGGGGGCGGGTTTTTGCGCTGCTGGGGCTCGGCTTTTCACACGGCTACCGCAATATTGAACACGCGTTGTTGGTGATGTCGGTGGCTGTACCGTTAGCGTTTGGTTTGACGCCCCGCCAACGATCGGTTGGGTGAGCCTCCCAGGTATTATAGACTGGATCCCATTAGATACATGTCAATTCCCCCTTCTTTTTAACACACATTATTCAATCAGTAGTAGCGGCTGATCCTCCGGCTCGTACAGCCGGGAGGGGGTGCCCTTTCAAGGTGATTGGTGTCGATTGCTACATGAGGGTCGGAGAGATACACGGTAAGGTAAGGTTTTTGCTCAACGGGGCATGATGCGGCTTTAGGGAACGGAGATGATGGGAGGATAGTAAGTCCGTTAAGTCTTTCTTAAGCCACTCAAAGAAAACCTCTGCTACTAAAAGCGAAATCTCCCCTCGGGCACGATGGATGTCTTCTGATTCAGCCTATCGGACTGACTCGTTAACCTCGTAAAGTATTCGAAGATACTCGAGTCGGTGGACGGCTACCAGTTAAGTAGCCGGCGGTGTTTTTGGGTTCTCCTGGCCCACTCTCTGCGGTTCAATAACCCAGGTACTGAAATTACCAAATTCACTTTTTTGTACGGACATCCCGCGAGAGCGTAATGTTTGTTCAAACTTGGTCATCGGTAAGCCACTTACAAAAGCGACTCGTTGAGACCCGAACATGCGCATATAGCTCTCAAACTGAGCTTGTTGTCCATCAAATGTTTCGTCTGCAAGCGCATTCAGAAAGCGCACTGGTATAAACTTTTGAGAGATATCAGGATGCGCTTTGGCGAGGTTCACCATGGCGAATTGGACAGGGGCTAGGTCCTGACAAATTAATCCCGCCGAGCCTAAAACTACGGCCGGAGGATCCGTTGCAGTAAACCGACTAATAGCGGCGGATAGGTTTGGATTCATATGCTCCTGTACTCCAAACCTCCACCAAGTAGATGCGCTAAGCGAGATACTGACAGCAAGTCCAAGAAAGCCGACTATAGAACGAGGCATCCCTCGCTTGTACATCTGTTGCATGCAAGTCCACATGCCTAAAGCCGCCAAGACAGTTAGTGGATAGATTAGGAGAAAGGATCGGTGTTGATCAAGTCTATTCACCAGGAGTAGAGGACCCAAGCCAAGCAGGAATAATGATAGAATGAACGCGTGATTTAGCGACTTATGGCTCGACCGATTCAAAAAAGCCCGCACGATATTCGATACGCTTAGCCAGACGCCTACGGCGATGAAAATGATAAGGCCGCTCTGATAGGGGCTCGATTCGTTCCCCACACTCAATCCTCGCCTTTGCATGTCCAATCGAGTGAATGGAGAAAACGAATATTCGAATTGTTTAAAACCGAGCCAAGCATAGCCCAGTAAAAATCGAGCTCGAAGTAGAATTGGCAAGTTGAGGGGGTCTAAGATACGCATCTCTGGTGTGTCACTCAAGATCGTCTTGAGATGCTGATTCACTAGCTCTTGGTGAAGCGCGTGTTCGCCTCGCATGCTTGTGAAGTCGGTCCTCCTGTTCGCTCTATTCTCAGCGACTAACACGGTAGTGGCCCCAACCAGTAGCACTAGGGCTGTTAGCGCTAGCTTTTTGGGTAGGCGCCGCCAGAGTAGGGCCGCTAAAACAACCCCTGCTAAAAATATCAGCGTTGCCACGACAAAAACTCTGCCTGGTCCGTAATTGAGGGTAGCACCAAACAAAAAGACGATAGCCAAGGGCACATTGATCCACACAAGTCCTTTGCCCATGAGGGCACGGAAGGTGAATAGGATGGCAAGGAGCAAAGCGAATAGTGTGCCTGTTTGAGCAACGCCATATCCCATGTTGAACACTAAGGCGGGATTTACGGCGAAAATAATTATAAAACACAGAGCAACACCTGAGCTGAACAGTAGACGCACGATGAGAGAGCCTATGAGCACGCTGGCAGTACCCAGCAGCAAGGAAATACTCAAAAAAGAAAAATTGGTCCAACTGACCCAGGTTAGAATCGCGAATGTTGGTACTCCCCAAAAGAGCGTATGCGCGCTGGCCGCGAGCACTCCTGGCTTAAACAAGACGGCGTACCGAGTGAAGTCCCAAAGACTTTGATTGTCACTAAAAGCAGAAAAAAAGAGTAGAACGCTGTCGCACTCCCAGCAAAGGGAAGGAGCGCTTGAAGGCCACATCCGGTAGATAAGAGGTATGCTTGCGCCAACCGCAATGGATACCAGCGCGGGCAACGTAAGAGTAGAACCTGGCAACGGGAGGGCTTCATGAGCCCTCCTTCTAAAGGGTATAAAACAGCAGAGTATAATTACTGCTATGATATAGTAGAGCGAGCTAAAATAAAAAAAGTCTGCCCAGGATGGATCGCTAAGCCCCTTGGTGAGCACTGTAAGTCCCGAGTTCTCCATGTACATCTTCCTCGTTCATCGCCGCCGGCGTGCCCATAGAAAAGCTCGACCGAACAGGTCTTGTCAAGGCTACCTTTCTTTGAGCAGGCATCCTAAATAATCAAGTTCGTCTCCTAAACGATTGGATAAATGCGTCTAAAATGTTCCAACTTATGTCGATATTGCGAGTGTCTATCTGAGGACTGATAGCACTTCAGGGATGAGACGGGGTGGAATAAGGTCCACCAATAGAGGCTAAGATCTCCTTTTAATCTCGTAATTCGAAGAGATTCGCGCACTGATTCTATGGCTCTCTGGGCGAGGGCTATGATGTGACAGTGTCGAGAACTGGTCTGTGTGAGTTTGGACGTGAAGTTTCCCGAGTTACTCGGCGTATCTCACGGTCGTACTTGGAGAATGCTCGCAACAGTTTATGGATGGCAAGGACGTTGTCGAGGTGAGGGGGCTTCGATGCCATTGTTCTAGATCTGCTCTGCGAATTTTACGGCCCACATCGCTCCTCATGACAGATGTATCTAATGATGCGTGCAGGAGAAGGCCGACTAGGGGGGAGTGTTTACAGCCATCGCAGTACACCTGGGCAGCTTCGTGAGCGAGGTGGCCGCAGGTGCGTGCGCATTAGAAGTCTCATTAAGAACCGCCCTCAAACAACCGTACTAGTGCCTACATATGGTCTTCGTCGGTATTCGAGAAGCTTCTCGAATTGAAACAAGAGCTGTCACCGCATGGAGAATCCCGGCTGCCGTCTCAGGTAGTGTTGGAACGAGTACTTTGCCTCCTCCCTCGTGTATAGTCTTAGCATGCCAGTGCGGTTGAGGAATGCCGGATTTAATTTGTCTGAACCTCTAGAGGGGCGGAAATGGGTTTAGCTGGGAATTGAGACACGCGGCCCGTCCCCAGGATTTCCTGTTTCAGATCTTACAATCTGACGGGAGCGAGAGCTCGTGTCGAAAAAACGGTACCACAAACAAATAGAGATATCGTGTGCAATCGTCGAGGATGACAAGATACAAACGAAGAGGAAAAATATGAGGTGCCTGGGAAGAAACAGTTTGTGTGCGGCTACTAACGCATGCTGCTGCATCACTAATTCCCACATCATAGACACCCCCAGAGCCAGAGCCACCGCGCATAGCAGTCCTCTGCCGCCTGCTCCTGTTCCTCTTAAGTTTGGAAGAAATCGCGACCACACCATGTACGCCACGGGCATCAGTACCCCGACTCCAATAATATACAGCGCCGGCCAATCCCCAAAGCCGCGACCCGGAAGCAGTTCG
>CAIXKI010000028.1 GCA_903920005.1 uncultured delta proteobacterium | reverse complement strand
GGGAAACGCGTCCTTCAGTCCCATTGATGCGTGAGTTGGGCGCGCCCGCGCCTAAGCAGCCGTTGATGAAATTCTAACTATGCGGGTTGGCTGTAACGGGGAGCTCGATGCCTCGTAAGGACCAACTATAAATCATTCCACGGAATAATTTGCGGCTGATTCGGCATGAGGATCGATGAGATCCGATCCAGTAGAAGAGTGCATCGCTTCTTTGTCTGCGCGCGTTTCGCCGCGATACCGAGCGCTCTTTTTGAGCCGACGATGATGAGGAGTTTCTTGGCTCGGGTAACGCCGGTGTATACAAGCTGTCGCTCAAGAAGGGTGAAGTGAGAGTTATCGATAGCGAACACTACGCATGGAACTTCCATTCCTTGAGAGCGGTGCACGGTTACGGCGTAGGCGAGTGATAGCTGCCCGATTTCACTTCGCGGGTATTCGATGACACGACCATCCCATAGTTCTACGGTTAGCTTTTGTTCCTCTCGGTTTACCTGAGCGATCGTGCCCATGTCTCCGTTGAAGACGCCGTTCGGATCTATCTTGTAGTTGTTTACCCGTTGGCAGACTCGGTCGCCCACTCGGAAGTCGACATCGCCGATCTCTAAGACCTCGCTCTCCGGGTGTGAAGCCTTCGGATTGAGCCGCTCTTGGATACGTTTGTTAAGCTCTATCGTGCCAATCGGACCGCGATTTGAAGGGGTAAGGACCGCAATCTCAGGTCCTGAGAATCCGAACTTCTTGGGGATCTGTTCCGCGACTAGGCTCTCGACGAGTCGTCCGGATTCCTCTGTGTCATCACGCTGGATGAAATACGCGTCCGATTTTGTTACGCCATCAGGGGTTGGAATCGTTGGGACTTCGCCAGAGTTGATCATATAGGCGACTGAGTTGATCGCGGATTCGTTGGCTCGTCTAAAGAGTTTCGACAGCGCCACGACTCTGATATCGGCGCAGCTTACCAGGTCGCCGAACACCCGACCCGGTCCAACTGATGGGAGCTGGTCTTTGTCTCCTACCAGGATGAGCGCGCATCGCTCAGGGACCGCCGCGAAGAGGTCACGAGCGAGGTTGATATCCACCATGGAGGCTTCGTCGATGATGAGCGCGTCGAGGGGTAGGGTGTTCTTTGCGCCGAAGATGAAGCTTCCAGACATCGGGTCGAATTTTAGGAGTCTGTGGATCGTTGAGGCAGGAGCCCCGCAAACCTGGGACAGTCGTTGCGCAGCTCGACCGGTTGGGGCGGCGAGCGCGTATGTTTGCTCCGTTTTTTCAAAAAGAGTGGTGAGCGCTTTGATGATCGTTGTTTTGCCGCATCCTGGGCCGCCCGTGATGATGAGGAGGGGGTATCGAGCTGTGGATTCAACGGCAACGTGCTGCTCTGGGGAGAGGGAGATTCCGAGGCTTCGCTCTGCCTCTTCGATTGCGTGAGTAACGGCTTCATCGCTTATCGTTCTTTTCGTTCGGGGGGCGGTTCTCGCGGCGATGAAGCGCGCTACCGCGTCTTCAGCTTGATCGTAGGTATTAAGGAAGATTCCGTCGCGATAGTTCGTAAGTTTTCCTTCGTCGAGAAGAGCGTCGAGGTGTTCGCTTAAATCTACCGTTTCATCGACACCTAGAAGAGTCCGCCCCCGATCAAGGAGCACTTGTCGAGTGAGGTAGCAGTGACCGTCGTCGGCTCCCTCCTCAAGCGCAAACTTAATTCCTGCCCTGAGTCTCTTTGGGGAAGATGGACTGATTCCAAGGTTGAGGGCAATCGTATCCGCCGTGTGAAATCCGATGCCGCGGATCTCCTGCGCTAGAATGTAAGGATCTGCTTGGATGATATCTATGGTTTTGTTTTTAAACCGTTCGTATATCTTGGCGGAGAGGTTGGGAGAGATGCGGTGCTCCACTAGAAATCGTAAGATCTGATCAAACTCAGATTGTTGGGCAAGGGCCCCCTGTAAGAGCTCCGCTTTCTTTTTGCCAACACCTGAGACGGCCGCGACGCGGTCTGGTTCCGTTCGAATCACCTCAAGGGCCGTGCTGCCGAATTCTTTGACGATGCGCTCGGCTGTCCTCTTGCCGATTCCCGTGATGAGACCACTTGAGAGATATCGCTCTATGCCTTCAGAGGTTGAGGGAGGGGTTTCGGTGAGGGATTGGAGAGTAAACTGGCGCCCAAATTTTGGGTGGGTGATGTAGTGTCCGGTCATCATCACGTATGAACCGACGCGGGCATGTGGACACATACCAACAACGGTTAGCTTGTCTTTAGAGTTCTCGACTGAGATCTGGATAACCGAATATCCGTTTTGAGCGTTCCTGAAGGTAACGCGATCGACGATACCACGAACGACCTCTTGTTCTTGCGATAGCTCGCTGCTCATTAGTCCAATTTCTTAAGGCCGTGCCACCAACTCGATGCGGAGACGTGAGGAATCTGATCGAGAAGCTCCCTCGCCGATTTCGTTTGAACTCGTTGCTTTGCCGCGTTGAACCACTCGCAAGCGTCAGCAAATCCGCGCTCGATATATTCTTGCGCTCGCACCGCAAGCTCCAGGAGGTCAGCGTCTTTTGCGATGATTCCGGCCTGCGTTGTGTGTTCTTCGATCTGGTTCCAAAGAGCTAGCACATCGTCTCCCGCGGAGCCGAGTCGGGATACCTGCTCTTCAACTGCTTTCGTTTCATCAACCGTAATGTAGCGGTTCGCTAGCTTGTGGATGTCTCCAACTCGGCATTCGCCGATGTCGTGGAAGATGAGCATGGTGGCCACTTCATTCGGATCTTTGTATCCCTCGAGTTTGGCTAGCACCCAACCGATCTGAGCTGCCCGGAGGGAGTGATCGGCGATACTTTCTGGGTCTTCAATGCCTAAAAGCCTCCAACCCTCGCGTTTGACCCGCGAAAGTTGGCCCATTTCATAGAAAAACTTAAGGATCTCTTTTGATTGCATAGGTAGCTCGACCGTATCAGATGGGCGGAGGGAATACCAAGGTCTTCTTACACTTAAGCGGATGGAAATCTTGATCTCGTCGGAAAGTTAGCGTATTTTGCTCCCTCAGCTCGGAGTGTGCGCTAGTAGCTCAGTTGGTAGAGCAGGAGACTCTTAATCTCTTGGTCCGGGGTTCGAATCCCTGCTGGCGCACCAGTTTTTTGCCTATTCAGGTTTTTTCCTATTCAAACCTGGCGTGGCCAGGATTTGAATGACGGGCAGGGGTTGGCCCCTGCACCCCATACTATTCTCCTTGAAGCTTTCCTATTCAAACCTGGCGTGGCCAGGATTTGAATGACGTGCAGGGGCCTGGCCCCTGCACCCTATTCTATTCTCCTTCTCCTTACTTCTTGAAGCTTTCCTATTCAAACCTGGCGTGGCCAGGATTTGAATGGCGGGCAGGGGGCCATGCGACAGTTCTTTTGCTTCGGATTGCACTCGGGCGGTCGTAGGTGTGCGTCCGCATTTTTGTCTAGAGGGGGCATTACAACCCCTCCTTTGACAGCTCCATATATAATCGTCCCTGACTGACTAGGTTTCTGTCCAAGATGACCTTTGGGATGGAGTTTGACCCGGTGAGCTCGTAGACCTCATGAAAGAGTTTGCGGCCATCGTCGCTGCTCTCGATGTCGATCTTCACGAAGTCGACCCCGTTTGAGCGAAGGTTGTGCTCAAGGGACTTGCAGGCGGGGCACCACACGGTGACGAGGGCGATAATGCGGGTGGAGGGGGCTGCTCCGACCCGCTCTAAAAATTCCCTTCGAGCACCTTCGGTCGCAAACACCTCGATGGGGGTGAAGGATCGTGAGATGTACACGCCGAACGCCAGTGCGATTGCAATCCACGGTCCGAACCGGGATAGAAATTGCCCGATTCTCTGAAATGCGGTTTTAGGCTTTCTGTTCGGGAGGCTTGGAAATGGTGGAAGCGTTCTGTCTGTCATGTTCGCTCCCATCATCCATCACTATGAGTCTGCTCGCCATGCACAGTAGCGCGCATTTGAGGTTAATCGAAAAAAAATTCTCAAGGTGAATTGTTGAGTACGATTTCTCCTTTCGCGAATAATTTTGACCCCCTATATTATCGCGCATGAATCTTGCCGAAGTATTAGATAATCTCCCCATTAAGCAGTTGGATGTAGCCCAGGTAGTTCAATTAAACGGAACCAGCCCGGTAGTAGCCCAGCGACCAACTTCAGAAACCGCTCGTTTAGAGGCGTTACTCAAGGACACTGAGGACCTTAGTACGATGTCCCCTGAGCTCCTTGAGCGAGGTATCGACGAGAATTTCTGGTATCATGTCACCCCATTTCGAAGCGCTTTGATCCGCTCTTTGGAGTTGCCGGCTGGCTCGCGCATCCTCGAGATAGGATGCGGAGCTGGGAATCTTACTCGTTATCTTGGTGAGCGAGGGTTCCAGGTTGTTGCCCTTGAGACCAGTGAGGCGATGGTCGAATGCGCGCGTGCTCGATGTCGTGATCTCGTTAACGTTGAAGTTGTTCACGGTTTTGTTGAGTCTGTCGTTGCTGACGAGAGATTCGACTTTGTCATCTGTGTAGATCCGCTCCTCGTTTCGAGCGAATACTACAACCCTGGAGTTCAGCTCTTTGCCCTTTGTAGGAATCTCCTCAAGGCTACGGGCTCGTTTATCCTTGCGGTTGAAAATCCGCTTTTTGCCCCAGCCGCTGGGCACGTAGAGCCTTCTCAGGACCACGTTCGAGGAAAGGGGGCTCCGCTTGAGGGATTGAAGCACTCGTTGTCCAGTGCCGGGTTTACTGGATGTGAGACCTTCATGACCTATCCTAATCATGCAGCCCCTCAGCTGTTGATTGAGACGACCACGGCGCGAGCTCGTCGTGTTCCCTGGATACCCCTGGTTAATGAGCTCTATAACTCTTCGGCCTCAAACCGAGATGATATCGATAACTGGCTTCGGGCTGTATCCGCGGAGAAGATCGAGAATTCCCTTGCTCCAGGCTGGCTTATAGTTGCGCATGCTCACACTGTTCACTCGATCGTCTGGAACGGATGGTCAGTTAAGAGCTTCGACCTATCAAAAGATGAGTCGTCGATCGGAGAGCGTGCGAATGCGGAGGGAGTTTCGGTAACGAATCTTCCTGTATATGACGATATTCTTATCGCCCGTATCAAGGAAGCCGCTCGGCCACAGCTTAACTCCGTGAAGGATTACAAATTCTCGCTACGTGCGGCTGACAGTAGGATCTCTGAGCTCGTGAAGCGTGAGGAGATACTTAACGCTACGTTCTCTGATTCTGAGAAGCGTCTCAAGCGTGACCTTACGGATGAGCGCGAGCTCAAACGGGTTCGTGAGGCCGAGCTCGACCTGGTTCTTAAGCAGTATCATGCGGTCGGTGCAATGTGTCAGGAGATGCGGCAGGAAGGGAAGGCTCTTCGCGAGATGATCGGTGAGCTTCGCCACAAGTATCAGACCTCTGAGACCTGGGCCTCAGCTCTTGCTGGTCGAGTCGCTGATGCAGAGACGGAGCTCTATTCAGTGCGTTCGTCGATCGTGTGGAAGATGTCTTGTAAATTGAAAGCGGTAAAAAATTCAATTAAGGAAGTTCTCTTCAGTTGACAGATCTCCGTTTCGAGTATATTTCTATACTCATATGGAAATGCAACACATCGAACTTTCAATTCCTGCGCACCGAAATACGCCGATTGCCAAAATAAGGTCTCGGCAGGTATGTGAAATAATTGATTTTCGCGAGGAGCTCGCTCGTCGGCGCGGATCTGTTGCTGAGACAAAGGTCTCTGCGCCACCGTCATCAAACGGCCTCCGTTCTATAGCGCCGGAGGATGTTGAGCGGTTCCTAAACCAACTGAGGGGCGAAGCGCTTTTGATAGGCGCACTGTCATATGACCTCGGCTTGAGGCTCTCGCAGCTTCGCTTCTTGAGGGTTCGCGATGTGAATCTTGTTGCCCGAGCTATCGAGCTTTCCGATGGCAGAAAGTCTATACCGGCAGCGATCTTTGAAGACCTTAAGGAGCATATCCACGAAAAGTTATGTGGTGCAGAGGCGAGCGCTGTAGCCCATAAGAGAGATCAGCTTCTCTTCTCTCCTCGTGCTTTCGAGAGCGTGTTGCTCAGCTGTGTATCGTTCTTTGCGACAGGTCGTGAGGCGAACGCGGATAATGAATTCGGTGTGCGAATTAAGGATAATTTTCTCCGGGTCATGGGTTGGTTCCACACGAAGCGAGCAGCGCGGCGTGGTGGACGAGTCGAGTCGCCCCTTGGGCTTTTTGATAAGGGGCCAAGGATCGTTCGCAGGGACCGAGGTGGTGCAGTGAATTCGTATTATGTATGGCGAGCTGTTTAGGCATCACGGCCGGCGAGGCCGCTGGCCCTCCAGGTACGAATGTCACGGGTTAGTTGGAGGGTCGGCGGTCCGTCTCGCTGGAGCCTCGCCGACCGCACGTGCTATCCTGCTAGCTCTCCGTGGGTACACGTGTAGGTAGTTTCTCGGCCACGCCTTTCCCAAGGAAGGGGCGCGTCGATGATGGCTAGGGTGAGACCTTCCTTTGAGGTGAACTTTTCTTTGCACAACGCTCGACCAACACCTAAAAGAACGTGAGCCTCCGGGCTCGGCATTGAGTTCAAGACCGAGTATCCCCATTCGTCAAATTGAAGCTCTTTCGCATCTTCGTCTATCTCGTGGAGCTGGGATCTCATCGTGTCGGGTAGGAAGTCACTGGAACCCCGAATGAATCCGTATCCTCTTGCGCTCGCGCCCGCATACACAGCGAAGGAGAGGTAGGAATTCCACAGTCCAACGTACCCGAGGGTAGGAAGAATTCCGCAGAGGAGCAGGACAAGCCAACGAAAAATAGATCGTCCCGGTCTGAGTATGAGTCGGGAGGATGGAGTCTTTCGCCAAAAGAGCAGGAGCACTGCGCCGGTCATGAACAGATTCCACGGGAGAACGGAAGCGTTGAAATGGGTTGAAGCAAGGAGCAGGGTTATCCCAAGGTGCAGCGCAAGGACTCCTACTACCCCGAGTCTCGCTAGTCTTGGATGAATGAGTAAGAGGGCAAAGAGTATCTCTAGAAAGGGAGCCGACCGGAAAAGGAGGGTCGCCGCGAGTAGGGTGCTTTCCGACGATCCTGGTTTCAAAAAACCGACCAGGACCTCCACTACATCAACAAAATAAGTATACCGAAGTTTTTGGATGCCCGTCCAAAAGTAGACCGCTATCAGGATGAATTGAAGGCGCGGAGTAACGTTGTAGGCGCTGGTTGCTTTTGCTTGGGCTCTCCACTGCACTGCAAGAGTCGCATAGAACAGGATGTACACAAAGACCCACGGGTGGATTCGATTTTGGTCTTGTGCCCAGAGGAGGAGGAATGCTCCGACGATACCAAAGGCTGCTATGCTGGAGGGACGTAGAATAGTGACTACGATCCCCGCGACGAGCAGGATTATGAATGCGAGGTCCAAAGGGGATGAGAATTGTGGAATAGCTTTTGAGAGGGGGACTAGGGGAAACTCTCTCGTGCTCAACCACATCGGCCATGAGAGAAAAATCGCAGCGAGTAGCGTGCATCCCAGCAAAACTCGAAGAAGGATGAGTGCTCCATCGGAACGCGAATCATCGTTCGCGACGTGTGAAGTGATTGGGGGAAGGGCTGAGAGCATAGGGTGGTAGATGGCCTTACATCAGGAAGGTAGCTCCCTTGAGGATAGTACGGTCGCTATGGCTCCTGAAAGACGGCACTTTTTCATTTGCTGTGGCGTAGTGCCCACACTACACTTGGAAGAGATAACGTATTGAAGGCCACCGAAGGTGTCGAATCACTCCAAACAAACCGTTCATGCCGTTGAGGTAGATGTTCTCAACTATTTCAACATCTTTCTTATGGTCGTGTCGGTGGCCATCGCGGCATACGTCCCATTTGAGACCTTCCTCATCGCGTATGCGGTGCTTGGGCCGTTGCACTATCTCACCGAGATATCGTGGTTGCATGATCGCGGATATTTTACCAACGGTTCTCGTGATTGGATCTGGCTCGTGCTCGCCACGGTAGTGATGTCTCTTGGTTTTATCGTTCCGGTCGGCGCATTGCCTGGGGTTACTATTTTTAGTATCGGGTTTACCTTCGTTGTATCAGCGGGGATGGTGTTTGCTACTACCACGATCAGTAGGGCTCTCTTCGTGCTGATCGGAGCTGTTGTGGGCGGACTTGCGCTTACCTGGGAGCCCTTCTTTGGTCTCATAGCGGTGCTTCTTCCCACCCTTATTCACGTCTATGTGTTCACTGGATTCTTTATTCTGTATGGAGCTTTAAAAGGGAGGAGTTTTTCCGGCATCCTTTCGCTCCTTGTGTTCTTGAGCGCTCCTTTCGTCTGCCTGTATGGGTTGAATACGCCAAGCGGGTATCAGCCATCGGAGTACCTTCTTAATTCGGCGTCACCGTTTAACGGTCTCGGGGATATGGTTATCGGGTTCTTTGGCCTCCCGGCAGATCGTGAAGGCGATATAGCGTTCATGCGGCTTATGGGATTCGCGTACTCCTACCATTACCTCAATTGGTTCTCGAAGACTCGAATCATCAACTGGCATAAGGTTTCTCGCGCTCGGATCGGACTTATCGGGTTTGTATACGTCGCTGCGGTCGGGTTGTACGCGATTCACTATCAGCTCGGTTTTATCGTTTTGCTTACCCTCAGTTTGGGGCACGTAGTGCTTGAGTTTCCTCTGAATTTCAAGACGATCGCGTACCTTATCGGGGATGGGCTTAAGGGTGTGAGGAGACGGGCCTAACGTGGGTGCCAAGCCCGCCATTTGTTTTACACGAGGATAGTGGCGATGCTTGGAATTGTCATGGCGGCCGTCGGGGGCCTGCTTTTTAGTTTTGCTGACGCTGGAAAGAAAGCGCTTACCACGGTCTTTTCTCCCGAGGCCATTATCTTGATGACGATGTCTTTTGGTATCGTTGTGAATCTCGTGTATCTGTCGTTTGTCGGATTTCCTGAGGTAAATTGGGGAGCTTCCCTGCTACCCGTGCTTATCCTTGGGGTTTTGGGAGCCGCCGCGGAAGCTCTCTTCATGTACGGATTGCGAGGTACAGATCTCTCGCTTGCCACTCCTCTGCTTGCGCTCACACCAGTTGTCGCGGGTGTTTTTGATTATTTCATGTTCGGACACCTCCCGTCTTCAACGGGAGCGGTGGGTGTTATGATCATCATGCTG
>CAIXKI010000027.1 GCA_903920005.1 uncultured delta proteobacterium | reverse complement strand
TCCTTGATTGAGTGCTCGTCTTGGATGAAGGCGATGATACGCATCTGTGCTTTGCATTTGGGGCACTCCAAGGGGTCTATCTCGTAGATTCGCTTTATGCACGCGGCCCAACTGCTTCTACGGAACTCTCTCCTGTAATCGCTTTTTCCCCCTGTAGCCCGGCTCCACGCCCCGCAGGGTATCTGAACAGATAAAAGTAGCCCGGCTACAGGGAGAAAAAATCGGTGTCTTCCCTTGGTTTTTCCCCCCGACCGATTGGGCAAGGTAGAGAACGATGGGGGGCACCTTCCGCGACAATAGGATTTACACCCAACTTCAGGGCATCAACTTCGGTGGCGGCGGAACTTTGAGATTTCCGTTCGTCATGTACGGCAATTCGATATTCTCCGCCGCAAATACCGCTGATGTCGGCGTGAGCGATCGAAAGTCGCGGCGGGTGGGGAAGATGAATGTATTCAGGCCTGGCGCAGAAAATTTCATTGAAGTTCGAGATGGTCAAGAGGACGATGTCGACATGGCGGACTCCTGGCACTCAATTTTTTGATGATGAAGGGCGATTGCGCCCTTCATCCCCTGGTGCCCTGTACCTTCATTCAACCTTCATCAACCGTTACAACATGCGGAGTAAAGCTCAAAAACTCAGATGGTTAGCTAGAGGTTGAAAGGTACAGGGCACCAGAGGCTGAGGTACCAGAGACTGAGCCTTGGTCTGAAGCAAGAGGGAGTTAATTTTGCTCGCCAGGACTAAAGCCCCGCCCCAAAAACGCCGTAGAGAACTTGTAGCAGCTGATTAGGTTACTTGTACGGTATTTCATCGGAGAGAAATTATGCGGACCGGTTTTTGCGCCTTCGTGACAGCCCTCTCGTTTTGCTTGTCGTTTGTTCCGAACGTCCTCCGCGCGGAGACAATGACCCCAACTCTGTTTGACTACCTTAAGAACGGCACGGCTAAGCAGGAATTCTTCTTCATTCAAGATAGTGATGGGAAGAGGAAACTGCCGTGCGGAAAGATCTTTATCAATTCTATCGCGTGTCAAGGAGCAGCAAATGCCTACAGCGATGACGGGCGTCCGCTCATGCCGGAGAGCCTCGGAGCCGGGCTCACGTTTGATGGAAATACGTTCGCGCAGGTGCCACTTACGCGAACAGGCACAATTTCCTTGGAGACCAAAATGGTGGGTTTCGTTGGGATGCATTCGTTCGCTAACCCTATCTTCTTTGATACGACGGGGACAAAGTGCGAGAATAGGACGGCTTCGAAGGCGAGTCTCCTTTTAGAGACGATGATTGATGAGTCTTACCATTCACTCATGCAATGCACCGTGAGCTACTATCGGATGTAGGCCGAGTCGGGTTCCCCTGCACCCGGGCTACTTCTAAAAACTCGAGCGCGTCAAACTCGTGAGCCGCCCCGTCCTTAGTGGTATAGGTTACGATGTCGTCCTGTATTGAGAGCTTCTCAAGCGAGAGAGGGGAGCGCTCTATGTAGCGGGCAACGAACTGCTCACTCTCTTTATCGTGGAATGGGTCGCCTAGCCAGACGCCGAAGCCCGTATGGTCCTGAGAGAGGATCTGCGCTACGTCATCATCGGTAATAAGCTCTCGCTTGTGGAGTTGAGCGAGGACCCGTTCAGCAAACGCCTCCTCGATTGCTTTAAGGTCTACCTCCAAGAATCTGGCGAAGACGCCGTACTTCCAGTATCCGTCGGCGAGGAGTCCGTGCAAATGCGGATGATAGTTTAACGCCTCGCCGGCAGTCTGCACGGTGAAAATAGCGGCGAGTTCTCGTTTGTCTAGTCCGAGCACTTCAGAGAGCGCTCCCCAAGCCGCGCAAAAGAGGATGGAGTTGAGCTTGCGGTCGTACTTAAAGAAGACTCTCAAGCGTTTTGGGATGGTGAAGACGGTGTGGTGATGGGGGACATCTTCAATGACCGCACTGTAAATATGCTCAGCAAATTTCACTGCTCTTTTCGCCCCGCAAGAGGGACATACCCCCCGGCGTTTGCAGGAGAACGCGATAAGAAGCGAGTGCTTGCAGCCATCACAGTATACCCTTGCGGCACCGTGAGCGAGGATACCGCAATTAAGGTATTCGTCGAGGGTCTTCAATACCTCATCTCGTAAGCATCCGTACTGATGCTGGAACCTCGATTCCCACTGGAACTGAAGGTCATCCCGAGAGTGGTAGACGATCTGGTAGAGGGGAGAGGCTTCGGGGGGACGTCTCCTGTAGTGTTGGAGCGTCTCCTTTGCTTTCTCCCACGTGTAACGCCTGAGCATACAGGCTTGTTCGGGGAGGTGCGGCTAGTGGGTGTGTTGGAATTAGTGAGAAGTACGGATAGGGGTTCAGGTCAGGCTTCAGGGAGAGCCATGTGCCTGCAGTCACGAGAGCCGTATGTGCATGTCTGGGCTCTAGATTTACTGGGAAACGTGCGGCTCTTTCTGGACACTACCGTACTGCCCCCTCTTAACCCCTATTTTACAGGATAATTACAGGATAATTCGAACCGGGCGCAACGGTGACTTCAAGAGTTGCTATAAGCCCCCCTCTTTTGGATGGCTTAAAGGAATAAAGAGTGCTTGCCCACAGCAAACCGCGTTCCGCGCATGGTGTGCAAATCACCTTGCGATGACTTTTGAGGTATTGCGGCATCCGAGCTCATCTGGAACCATCAACGGGATCGGATCCCCCTATTCATGTATAAGGAACGTTATGAAAAAGCTACTCACCTCTTTGTTCATCGCGGTGTTGGGATACGTAGGTTCTGCCTCTGCGCAACCACTGATGAACTATACCTATGCCGATATCGCTTACCAGTGGACTCACCTCGACCAGTCGGGATTTGACGGGGCAAATGGGCTCGATACAAAGCTCTCATACTCACCCATTAAGCACTTCGCACTTGAAGGTGGTTACAACTATTCCTCAACAAGCGCTGATTTCTCTAGTCCTGGAGAAACCTTCAAGTTTAACTTGGACCAGAACGTATTCACCTACGGTGGCGCCGGATGGTACTCTCTTGACGAGAAGCTCGATATCGTAGCTCGTGTTGGAGGCGTTCACGCTCGCGCACATGCAAGTGGCAGCGAATACGATGATACGTCCAGCGATAACGGAGTGTATACGGGCCTGACACTTCGTTACCTCGCATTAGAGCAACTTGAGACAGATGCTTTCATACAATACGACCATATCAACAGCGACTCATGGACGTACGGAGTTACCGGCCTCTATGCGCTCTGTACAAATGCTGCTCTTAAGGGAGAGGTGGCTATGGATGATGAAAGCAATGTCGCTCTTCTTGGTGGTGTTCGACTCGCGATGTAAGAGCGTGGGAATCCCCAAACTCTTACCAAGGCGCCTCAAAAGGGCGCCTTTTTTATTTCTGTTAGGCGAGTACCTTACCCAATGCTGCAAGCGTTCGGCACCGACGATATGCTGGAACGATATCGCGCACGTCCGAAGGATAGGCAAATCGGTCGCTTTTTTGTAAGGAGTTGGTCTGCTGTAGCCGCCGACGCTGAGCCTCTGCAGAGTCTGATCGGGAGTGTAGTAGTCGATTTTATCGGGGTGCAGCACGCTTCCTGAGTGCGGGAGGGGCAAAGCCCCTGCGCTAAATCGCGGAGCGGTAACAATAGGTGGCTAAGTAAGGGGTAAAGCACGCATCCAGCGTGCGGGAGGG
>CAIXKI010000026.1 GCA_903920005.1 uncultured delta proteobacterium | reverse complement strand
ATTACGTTATAAGTCCAGACGGTAGTCTTCACATCACCATTATCATAGTCGACAGTCGAGTATGCTACGAAGGCTCCGTTTCTACTCACCCGAACCGAGTTGACGCTATCTATGTCCTTACCGCTCTTTTGGAAGAGAAGTTCGGGAGTACTGTTAGCAACCTTAAAGATCCTTAAATGATCTCTAAATTCGCTACCATCTTGTTCTCGGTAGACAGGCGTCGTTGCGACGATCGCGCCGTTGCTATTCATTGAAGGGGTCGTAGAGGTCCAGACGTCCACACCATCGGGTGCCCCAGAGGGAAACTCAATGTGGTAAGCATCTAGTACGCTGGGAGCTTTTTTGTATGCCGGATCGAGTGCTATTTTGTCCATGTGAACGGATTGTTTATACGCTCCCCCAACCTCAGAAAACTCAGAAAACGTTGTGTACAACAGCACCGTTCCATCGGCAGATAGAGATGGGCGTATGCCATAGGCTGGCTTACTAGTCGTAACACGCACGAAACTTGTTGGTGCCGGCTTGTTTGCGAAGGATGGCGCGCTCGAAAAAAGAGCCACGCAACCGACGATAAACGGTGCTTTAATAGAGATTTTCATTTACTTGCTCCAGAAATATATCTTTTTGGGGAACAATCGCCGTTGTAAACCTTTATCTGGAGACGACGCAATACAGATTTTTGACCCCCACAAAGAACCAGTGGGCCCCGAACAGGACGCACGCTTTCACTAGGGCGACCAGCTCCCTCGAGCATCTCTCCTGCTGCCATCGGAATTTCACCGACGGGTACCCACATGTTAGGTAGAGCGGCAAAGCGCCGCCGCCCACTGTACAAGTAGTCTCCCCTCGGTTTCTTAAGGTTTTTATCGACAAGTCCCCTCTTTCGCCCGATACTTCTGGCTACAAAAAAGAGGGACCATGAAGACCAAAGACGATATCGTAAAAAATTGGCTACCAAGATATACCGGCCAGCAACTCGCCGACTTCGGCCAATACATCTTACTCACAAACTTCAGCCACTACGTGAAGCTCTTTGCTGAGTGGCACAACGTGCCCGTGGTAGGGCTCGACCGACCGATGCAGTGCGCGACAGCGGGCGGTATTACGATCATAAACTTTGGTATGGGCAGCGCCACCGCCGCGACGGTGATGGATCTTCTCTCAGCTATCGAACCGAAAGCCGTTCTCTTTCTCGGAAAATGCGGAGGACTAAAAAAGAAGAACCAGATCGGCGACCTCATCCTCCCCATAGCGGCGATCCGCGGCGAAGGAACCTCGTCAGATTACTTTCCGCCAGAGGTCCCTGCCCTACCAGCGTTCGCGCTTCAAAAATCAGTATCAACCACGATACGAGACTATGACTCCGATTACTGGACGGGCACCGTGTACACAACCAACCGACGGGTATGGGAACACGATGAAGAGTTCAAGGAATACCTCGAAAAGGTGCGCGCCATGGCGATCGATATGGAGACCGCAACGATCTTTACCGTTGGATTCTTCAATGAGATCCCAACCGGCGCCCTCCTTTTAGTCAGCGATCAACCGATGATCCCTGAGGGAGTAAAGACAGAGGAGAGCGACAAGAAGGTGACTAAGGATTTCGTCGAACGGCACCTGAGGGTTGGCATCGACTCCCTTAAGCAGATGATCAATCAGGGGCACACAGTGAAGCATCTGAGGTTTTAGGTTCCAGCCTCAGCCTACGCTTACTCGGAAGAGTATTCAGATACTCTAAAAAGACTCTTTACCCATAGCCTGCGATTCAAGAGCCACATACAATAATAACATGTGGCGATCCGTATAATGGCACCTCAGGACCTTCCATGTTCCGCCTCTCGTTTTTTGGCCCCTTTGCTCGTCAGCGCGATGAACTTCTAGTCGCTAAAAGTTTCGCGCCTATTCCCCTACATCCCGCGGTTGAACGTCAAATACAGCAGTCGAGATCAACTTTTTCACAGAGGGCTCCGCGGCTTAAGAGGTCGTGGAACCTCTTCTGGTATGGCCTCCGCGAAATTAAGGAACTAATCGTCGAACATATCCTATGGAATGCCGCATCAGCGCTCATCGTCCTCGGATCGGTATTTGTGGCTCGCCAAGTGTTCCAAGCACGTGTCGGAATAACAGAGGGAATTATTTTAGCGGGCTCCTACCTACTCTTAAAGATATCCCAAGCTACCATCGACTACTTTAATGGGTGCCGACGACTACAGATCCATCGCGGCCTGCAGATCGCCTTCTACCGGTGCATCAACGAGAAGCTCGTCTCTATCGCGCCAGCTGGGAGAGCCGAATTTTCAAAAGGAGGTCTCAAAACCTTAATCGGTTCAGACGTCGAGTCGATTGAGGACTTCATCAGCGCCGCTATTCAGCAATGGATCCCCGTAACGGTATCAACAACTATACTAGTACCGGCCCTCTATTTCGTCTCGGGAACGATCGGTCTCTTGGCACTTCTCGTCGTCATTCTCCTCATTCCGGTGGCTATGATCGGAGCCGCTTTTGTCGAGATGTATCAGAAGAAGGCGCAAAAAGAACAAGACGAGCTTACGACAATCATCGGGGAATGGGTCAAAAACATTAGACTGGTTCGATATCTTGGATGGGGAAAAGCGATTGAGCGCGAAGTCGAACAAAGCATGCATCGGTTCGTTATCCTTGGCTCTATCCGTCACGCCGTAATAGTAGTCGTCTATGCCATTAGCCTGTCATGGCCGATGCTCCCCCTTCTCTCGCTATTCTGGATCTCCTCTCTTCAAGCAAAGCCCCTTGATCTCCTGGAGGTATTCTCATCCTTCTGGATACTCGACCACCTGCTCTTTCAAATTCAACATATCCCCTATTCGCTCTCCCTCTACGGCTCCGCAAGCGCGGGCGCGACGCGCGTGATCAATTTACTCAATCAGCCGGACCTTTCGGAAAACAATTTACCAGCTCCCGCCGAAGGATACGTTACCGACGACACACCATCGGCAATCCTCCTCAAAGGCATCACTGTCCGTTATGGAGCGTTTGAGGCTCTGCGAAACATCTCGCTAGAACTCTCGCTTTCGCAGCGAACCGCAATTGTGGGAAGCGTTGGGAGCGGGAAAACAACGCTCTTGGAAGCTCTTCTCGGCGAGCTTCCACTCTCTTCTGGGGCGATAGACATCCGCTTCGAACACCTGGGCGACCTGCCACTATGGAGGGAGGATGTATATAAGAGGTTTCGCTCGTTGGCCGCTTACTCGCCGCAACAACCCTTCCTCTCAAACGCGACGATGAGAAACAATATCGATCTCTCCGCAACAGCTTCCGCCGACGACGTAAACATGGCCCTCCTAGCCGCCCAACTCAACGAGGACCTCGCAACGTTTCCACGGGGACTGGAAGAAGAGGTGGGAGAGTCCGGCATCAATTTATCCGGCGGCCAAAAGCAGAGGGTGAGCCTCGCTCGGGCCTTTATCTCCAAGCGTCCCTTCCTATTTCTCGACGATCCGCTGAGCGCTGTCGATCCCCGAACTGAGGGCCTCCTCATGACCTCAATCATGGACCACGGCAGAGGGGTACTTCTCGTTTCTCATCGGTTAGCTGAATTAGAGCGGTGCGATCGAGTGATCGTTCTCGACAACGGCACTATTGTTGAAGACGGCTGCCCTAAAACGCTGGCACGCGACGAATGCTCTCGATTCTCTCGGTTCCTTAGAGCCGCGGAGGCACATGAGCACTGAGACGTTTACAACTGAAGAGATAGCACCGGACACCTCCGGAAGCGTCTCTGTTCTTCTTCGATTCCTGCGCGAGGTGCCAATCCTCCGGGCCCTCACGATACCAAACGCCATAGGCGGCATCATAACGGCTGCCGGATACCAGGCGTTCGTGTGGATGAGTGGAAAGCTTGCCGAGTGCCAATCTGGAGCTTGTGAGGGATTAGAGTATTTGGAGAAGCTGCGACTTCCCCTCTCTCTGTCCTCCCTCGCGGGCGTAGCACTAGTCGTATTCCTTTGCCGCTTAGTCCAATGGGTGGTTTTTGAATCAGGAAGCCAACTCGCCTCACAGGGGCTCTTTAGGCGTATGATCCACGGCGTCGGCCACGTGCGCACAACATTCTTTGATGAGTACCCCTCAGGAAAGATCATCAACCGGCTCGCCAAAGATTCTGACCAACTACGGGTCTTCGCTCCCATACGGCTTGGAGATGCGACGTCCGCGATTATTGAACTTCTCATCGTCGCTGGAATCATCGCTGTGGCGAGCCCCTTAGCGGCTCTGGTCGTAATCCCAGCGTTCGGCTCCTTTCTCTATATCCAGAGAAATATCGCTCCCATGCTCCAACGCGCGATGACCCTGCGGTCAATCCGCTTTGGCGAAGTGTTGCACAGAGAATCTGATGTCATCGAGGGCGTTCGCTCGTTTGAGCTTTACAGCTCCCTTCCCGCTCTCTTCGGCCGCCTATCACAGGCCATGTATGCCTATATGCAAATGCACTTTCTCCGGGGACGGATAGAGGCGTGGGGCCGGTTCTGGGCTGACATTATGGTAGCGGTGTATGGATCGCTTACCCTGGTGGCCGTATACGTCGGAATCCATTACGGCGAGCTCTCGGCCGTGTTTGGCGTCGTCATCATGACTGCCACATTTCGACTAGGGGCTCTCTTTGGATGGCTTACCTGGTCCCTTGGATTACTTTTTGAAAGTGCCGGGCACGCTCGACGCGTCTTTGAATATGTAGATCTTCCAACAGAGGAGACCGAAGAAGGTATACGTCCTCCAAAAACGCTTGGCCTCATCACCGACAACGATGGAGATCTCTCGTTCACGAATTACACGATGAGCTACCGCCAAAACACCCCTGAAATTCTTCAGAACCTCACCGTGCGTATAGCTCGCCACTCCAAAGTCGGTCTTGTAGGACGCACCGGTGCCGGGAAAACGAGTCTCGTCCAATCGCTCTTTAGAATGGTCTACGTCCGTGATGGTGACATCAGGATTGGCGGACAATCCCTCTTTCACCTTCCCGTTGAAGAGGCTCGATCCTTCTTTGCTATCATTCCTCAAGATCCGTACCTCTTCGAGGGAACTGTTCGGTCCAATCTCGATCGATACGATGAATGGAGCGATTCGGACCTTTCAGACACCCTTGCCAAGGTCCAACTATCGCTTCAACTCTCCCTTGAAATAAAAGAGGGTGGCACAAACCTCTCGCTTGGGCAGAGGCAACTCCTCTGCCTTGCGCGAGTGCTCCTCTCAAAACGCCCCTTCGTTATCATGGATGAGCCAACAAGTGGTGTGGACACCATCACGGACTCAATTATGCAAAACGTCTTACGCACACATCTCGCCGATAGAACCATACTCACTATTGCGCATCGCCTAGATACCCTTACACACATGGACCGAATCATCGAATTGCGCGATGGAGCAATCGCTCGTGACGGGCACCCAGCCTCGATCATTCCCTTACTTACCGAGGCAGAGCTGGCATAGAGAGCAAGGATGCCTTGCTCTCTCGAAGCATATCTATTCCCTTGCCTTCCTAGAACTATGGGCCAGATACTCTCAAGAGAAGTCTTTGTGCGGGATAGTAAAGACTCTGTTTCCCTCAGTCATCACGAATTACATTTCAAACACTCCCACCCTACCCGAACGGGGAGTGGAGCCTGCTCAGGTGGACGGCTAACGCCAACGCTATCGCATGGAACGCGAATGAACAGGTACAACTAGACCTACAGTTTCGGGGCCGAGATGGCGGCCATGCCGCTCAGAAGGTATGCCTCAAGAAACCGGCGATATAGATGTTGGGCTCTTAAAGCGAACATGGGTTGTCGCTAAAGAAGTAAGGCTCTATCGTAGCGCGATGGAACCCCTTGTACTTGACGTAGATACCGGAGAAGACGACGCCCTTGCAATCCTTTTAGCGATTACGGATGGGATGCCGCTCGACACCATCATTACAAGCTACGGGCGCACTACAATAGAGAACGCTACCTACAACACAGCGTCAGTAGTGGAACTCGCCTCTGCGGACATCGAGGTCTGGATGGGGGCATCTGGCCCCCTCTCCCCCAATGCTCACGCAACAGACGGAGAGCTCGAATCAAAGAGCGGTAGCGAATTTGCGGGAGCTAACGGTCTCTGCGGAGTTACCCTCACCCCGCCGCAGCGGGTAACGATACGTCGATTTGCTGATGGCCACCAAGCTGAGGAGAACGCACGGCGATTGAGAGATAAAGGACCTGTTCATTATTGCGTTACGGGCCCGTGTACAAACCTTGCGCTCCTCTGCCAACTCCTTGGCCCGGATGTAAAAAACGTCATTAGTCGAGTAACGATGATGGGAGGCGCCTTCGCGACAAGCGGGTCTAGTGGGCCAAAAGGGGCGGATGGAAAACAGGTTGCAGAGTTTAATGTCTACTGCGATCCGGTGGCCACTGATGTCGTTATTCGATCGGGACTGCCGGTCTCGATCGTGAGCCTGGACTCAACACGTCACCTGGTCGTTCCGAAGGTTCGAGCGCGCGCACTAAAGGCCACTGGACCCTGCGCGGAATTTGCGAGAACCCTCATGAATAAATTCTTCAACTCCCTCGGATCGTCACATGATCAACCTTTTGCATTACACGCGGCAGCGGCTTTGTGGCTCACCGAGCGAGATCGTACTGCGTTCGTTCCTAGAAGCGTTACCGTCGACCTTACTCCGCAGAGATTCGGGGCTACTCGACTCGAGGCAACCGGCACACCGGTGAATCTCTATATGCTCTCTGCCCAGCGTTCAAACCAGGTCATCTACGAGATACTTCAAAAGCTATCGCTCGAAGATCCGGTCTAATACCGACATGACGGGCCCCTCATGCAACCGTTACCTCGCGTCCGGTAAGCACAGCCACCTATCAGGTCTGGCGAGGACCATCACGCCCACAACCTCATCGGTCCGTGAGTAATCAGAGCACGAACAATATCACTACGAGTAATGATACCTACCAACGTATCCTCATAATCGAGAATCGGCAGCGACCCTATACGCTCCTCGATCATCGTGCGAGCGATATCACGAATCAGGGTGTCCGGGGTCGCAATCAAAACCTCTCTAACCATAATCTTCGACACCGAGTCTTCATGACCAGAGCCTCCGTGAGCGGCTCGATAGCGAAGGAGGTCTCGGTCTGAAATTAATCCTACCAACCCCTTTTTCGGCGTTATTATGGGGATGTGTCGGTATCGCCTCTCAGTGAACGTTTTGGTCGCCTGGTGCAGCGAAGCCTCCGGCGACAGGAAAAAAACAGGCGAACTCATAATCTCAAAAGCGTAGAGCACTTCCTGTTGTTCCTGCTCCCGTTT